>JBBRXE010000010.1:0-21486 GCA_038248695.1 Candidatus Limnocylindria bacterium
AGCGAGCCGGAGGAGGCGACATGTGCGGAATCGTGGGCTACGTCGGACCGCGTGATGCCGCGCCCATCCTGCTCGAGGGATTGCGCCGCCTCGAGTATCGCGGCTACGACTCGGCGGGGATAGCGCTGCTCACCGAAGCCGGCGAAGTCTTCATCGAGAAGCGCGCCGGCAAGCTGACCAACCTGACAGAGCATCTCAATGGCGGAGCACCTGCCGGACACCCGGGCATCGCCCACACCCGCTGGGCAACCCACGGTCGCCCGAATGACACCAACGCGCATCCGCATGCCGACTGCACCGGCAAGCTGGCGCTGATCCACAACGGCATCATCGAGAACTACCACGAGATCGGCGAGCGGTTGCGGGCCGCCGGGCATCGGTTCGTCAGCGAGACCGATACCGAGGTGCTGGCACATCTGATCGAGGAGAAGTACGCGGGTGACCTGGTCGAAGCCGTGCGCCTCGCGCTGAGGGAGGTTCGCGGCGCGTATGCCATCGGCGTCATGCACCGCGATCATCCCGATCGCATTGTGGGCGCGCGCATGAACGTGCCGCTGATCGTCGGCATCGGCGAGGGAGAGGCCTTCCTGGCCAGCGATGTGCCGGCCATCCTGGAGCACACCAAGAACGTCGTCATCCTCCAGGAGGGTGACATCGCCGACGTGACGACCGACGGCGTGCGCATCCTGGATCTCGACGGCGTCCGCGTCGAGCGCGAGGTCACCAGGATCCGCTGGGACATCTCCGCGGCTGAGAAGGACGGGTTTCCGCACTTCACGCTCAAGGAGATCTACGAGCAGCCGCATGCCATCCAGGAGGCGCTGCGCGGCCGGATCGACGGACTGGGCAATGTGACCCTCATCGAGCTCGACGAGATCGAGGACAAGCTGCGCCGTGCCGAGCGCGTCTACGTCGTCGGCTGCGGCACCGCCGGCTACGCCGCGCAGGCCGGCGCGTACCTCATCCAGCGGTGGACCGGCCTGCCCGCCGCTGCGCAGGTCGGCAGCGAGATGCGCTACGCTCCGCCACCGCTCGACGACCGGACGCTGGTGATCAGCGTCAGCCAGTCGGGCGAGACGGCGGACACACTGGCGCCCCAGAAGCTGGCGGTCGAGCGCGGTGCCACGATCGTGGTCGTCACCAACGTCGTCGGCAGCGCGATCACCCGCGAGGCCGATGCGGTCTGCTATCTGCATGCCGGCCCAGAGATCGCCGTGGCATCCACCAAGGCATTCGTGACCCAGGTGCTATTACTGCAGATGATCGCCCTGCACCTCGCCCGCCTGCGCGGCACGCTCAGCCCGCACCAGTTGCGCATGTTCGGCCAGGCGCTGCGCGAGCTGCCAGCCACGGCGGCGCAGGCGCTCAAGCGCGCACCCCAGATCAGGAAGCTGGCGCAGCGGCTGGCTGGCGTTCACGACGTGATGTACATCGGCCGCGGGCTCGGCCACACCGTCGCCATGGAGGGCGCGCTCAAGCTCAAGGAGCTCAGCTACGTCCACGCCGAGGGCTACGCCGCCGGTGAGCTGAAGCACGGTCCCATCGCGCTGCTCGACCCGCAGACACCGCTCGTCGCCATCGCCACGCGAAGCGCCACGTATGACAAGCTGGTCAGCAACGTCGCCGAGGCACGCGCACGATCGGCGCCAGTGATCGCCGTGGCCAGCGAGGGTGACGAGGAGATCGGCCGTTACGCCAGCGAGGTGCTGTTCGTGCCGGAGACGCTCGAGGAGGTCATGCCCGCCATCGCGATTCTTCCGCTGCAGCTGCTGGCCTACGAGATGGCCGTGGCGCGCGGCACCGACGTCGACCAGCCTCGCAACCTGGCCAAGTCGGTCACCGTCGAATAGCCGCCGCCCGACGCCGACCATGAGCCGCCACGAGATCGGGATCGACCTGGTCGACATCGATCGCATCCATGCCGTCCTGGGCCGCTACCCGCAACGCTTCCGTCGCCGCGTGCTGACCGAGCGCGAGGATCAATACTGTGGCTCGAAGATCGAGCGCGTGGGAGGACGCTGGGCCGCCAAGGAGGCGATCAGCAAGGTCCTGGGGCTCGGCGTGCGCGGCGTCGGATGGCGCGAGATCGAGGTGCTTCCCAACCGCGCCGGCCAGCCGCAGGTGCTGCTCCATGGTCGCGCGGCGGCGCGCGCCGAGACGCTCGGCCTCGACGAGGTGAGCGTCTCGATCTCGCACGAGCGCCACCTGGCGGTTGCCGTGGCGGTCGCGCATCGGGCGCATACCTAGACCGATGCAGCTGCCGGTCATCGATCGCGACTGGGTCGCCGCGCGCCTGCCGGCGCGCCCGTCGCGCGCGCACAAGGGGACCTTCGGTCGCCTGCTGATCCTGGCGGGCTCGCTCGAGTATGGCGGGGCGGCGCTGGTGTGCGGACTGGGCGCCGCGCGCACCGGCGCCGGGCTGGTCTGCATCGCGTCGCCGGAGTCGGTCACGCTGCGGCTGATGGGTCTCGTGCCCGAGCTGATCCTGATGCCTCTCGCCGAGGAGGCCGCCGGGCTCATCTCACCGGCAGGCTGGCGGCGCGCCTCCATCGAGTCGACCTCGTACGACGCGCTGGTCATCGGTCCCGGACTCGGGCGCCAGCCGGGCACGCTGCGCCGCACCCGTGCGCTGATCGCCGAGCTGCGGCGGCCGGCGGTGATCGACGCCGACGGGCTGAACGCGCTGGCCGGCGGCGATCGGTGGTGGCGCGATGTCAGCGCGCCGTTGGTGCTCACCCCGCACCCGGTCGAATTCGCGAGGCTGATCCATGCGGATCCTCCGGCGGACGACGATGACGCGCGTTCCGCGGCCGCGGCCGCGGCCGCGGGGGAGTGGGGTTGCGTCGTCGTCCTCAAGGGCGCGAACAGCATCGTCGCGTCGCCCGATGGCAACGTCATGCGCTCCGATGTGGCGACGCCTGCCCTCGCCACGGCGGGCAGCGGCGACGTACTGGCCGGCGTCATAGGTGCGCTGCTGGCCGGCGGCCTCGAGCCGTACGTCGCCGCCGCATGCGGCGTGGCGCTGCATGCCGCCGCCGGGATGCTTGCCGAGCAGCGCATCGGGCCGGCCGGAACGATGGCACACGACATCGCCCACCTGCTGCCCGCTGCGGCGCGCTCGTTCGGCGAGCGGGGCGGATGACGGGCCACAGCCCGCACCGCGCCTGGATCGAGGTCGACCACGCGGCGCTGGCGTCCAATCTCGGCGTGATCCGGAGCCTGGCGGGCGCCGAGAAGCAGGTCATCGGCGTCGTCAAGGCCAACGCCTATGGCCACGGTGCGGTCGAGGTTGCCGAGACGCTGCTGGCCAACGGCGTCGAGCGGCTGGCGGTCGCCACGCTGAGCGAGGCGCGCTCGCTGCGCTGCGCCGGCATCGGCGCGCCGATCCTGGTGCTGTGGGGCATCGGCGCGCCCGAGGCGGCCGGCATGCTCGCCGACGATCTGGAGGCAACCGTCTATGCGGAACGCGACGTCGCGCTGCTCGAGGCGGCCGCGGCGGAGGCGGGGCGACGCGCATCGGTCCATCTGAAGCTCGATTCGGGCCTTGGCCGCCAGGGGATCGAGCCAAACCACGGGCTCGAGCTGGCGGTGCACATCGTGCGAAGCCGTCACCTGCGCCTGGTCGGCACCTACAGCCACCTGGCGGTGCCGGGCGAGGACGATGCCTACACCGACGTGCAGCTGTTGCGGCTGGCCCAACTGCTCGACGCAATGCGCTCGGCGGGCGTCGATCCGGGGCTCGTGCACGTGGCCGCCAGCGGCGGCATCCTGGCCGGTGCCGGCGACTTCGCCGACGCGGTGCGACCCGGCCTGCTGCTCTACGGCCTCGTTCCCGAATGGGCCGCCGACCGCAATCCCGGCCTTCGCCCGATCCTGAGCCTGAAGGCGCTGCCGCTGCGCCTCTTTGAGCTGCCGGCGCACGCGGCGGTCGGCTACGGGCTGCGCTTCCGCGCGCCGCGACGGACGCGGATCGCCACGCTGGGCATTGGCTATGGCGACGGCTGGCCGCGGAACCACGCCAACAACGGGCAGGCGCTCGTGCGCGGGGTGCGCGTCCCGATCGTCGGCGCGATCAGCATGGACGGTCTGACCATCGATGTGGGCGAGGTCGATGATGTAACCTACGGCGACGAATTCGTCCTGATCGGCGAGCAGGTGCGATCGCGCATCGGTGCCGATGAGGTCGCTGCCCAGCGCCGGACCATCAACTACGAAGTGACGACCGGCCTTCGCGAACGGCTTCCGCGCGTGCATCTGCGGAAGCAGGTTCGACGAGCGGACGATCGCCGAGCGAGCGGCAATGGCCATTCCTGATATCCACGTGTGGCAGGGGGACGTAGGCGAGCTCGAGGTCGACGCGATCATCGTGCCGGCCAACGAGAGCCTGTTCATGACCGGCCCGACGGCCAGCGTGCTCAAGCGGCACGCGGGCGACGAGGTCGAGCGCGAGGCGGTGTCGCAGGGGCCGATCCCCGCCGGCAGCGTGGTGGTCACCTCGGCTGGCCACTTGGCAGCCTCGATCCTCATTCATGCGGTGGGCGTCGGGCACGACCTGCGTGCCGATGCGCAGCAGCTGAAACGGGCTCTCGACGCGGCACTGACCCGCGCGGAAGAGCTCGGCCTGCGGCGCATCGCCATCGCGCCGCTGGGCGTCGAGCGCGGCGTCTTCTCGGCAGCTGATGCCGCCCCGCTGCTGCTCGAGGTCGCTGCCGTGCATCCTGACCTCTCGATCGTGATCGCCGTGACCTCTGCGGCAGATGCGGCGGCGTTCGTCGTCGCCGTCAATGCCGTGCGGGCCGGGGCCCGATGAGGCCGGATTCGACCGACTCGCTCGCCGACGAACTGCGACGACGAGGGCTGGCGGCGCCTGCGCGCCTGCTGCTTGATGCTCATCGCCCACTGCGTCCGCTGCTTTCGCAGGCGGGCACCTTCCTGTCGCCGGTGCTGCTCCCACTGTTCGGTCGTCGAGTCGACGCGCTGCAGGCCACGCTCGACGAGCCTGATGCCTACGATCAGCTGATCGACCGCCTGCGTGGTGCGGGCTGATGCCGAACATCGGCGACCTGATCGGGCGCGTCGTGGGCGTCCTCGGCGAGGTCCTCGGCTCCTCCTCGCTGCGCCTCGGCATCGGCCCTACCCTGGCGATCGCCGGGATCCTGCTGATCCTGCTATCGCTGGTCGCTCGTCCGACCTCGCGCTGGCTGACGCGTGACCTCGGCCGTCTCTCGGCGGTGGGCCGCTCGATGGCCCTCGCCGCCGAGTCGGGTGCGAGTGTGGCCTTCTCGTTGGGCACCGCGGGGATCGTCCGCTCGGTCCCGGCAGCGGCCCGGCTGCAGACACTCGCCGCGCTCCCGATCCTCGCGCACGTGGCCCGGGCTGCGGCGCGCAGCGGGGTGCCGATGGAGGTCACCACCAACGACCCGGTGGCAGCCATGCTTGCCGAGTCGACCGTGCTCGAGGCGCACCGCGGCACTGAGACGCTCGAGCGCGCCAGCCGGTCGCGTATCGCCTACATCGGCGAGGGACGGGCCACTGCGGCCGCGCATGCCCTGGCCAGCGAGCCACGGCCAGGCGCCGCGTTCGTGATTGGCGGCCTCGGCGAGGAGGGATTGCTGCTCCTGGACGGCTTCGCACGAGACGCCCGATCCACCAGCTTCGGTACTGCGGCGGCGTCGCAGGCGACCTCGGTGCTGCTCGAGGGCGAGGGCACGCTCATCGGTCCGCAGCTCTACCAGGCGCCCAGCGACCTGGGCCGTGCCGGCCACGATCGCATCGCGGTCTTCGCCGGCAACCGGCTCGCCTGGATCTCGCTGGCGGTGCTGCTCGTGGGATCGGCGCTGGTCGCCGTCGGCGGGGCCGACCTGGCCAGCTTCCTCGTCGGTCACTGAGCGGCATGCGACGCTCGCTGCCCGCCACGCTGGTCGTCGTCGTCGGCCTGATCCTGCTGGCCGACTTCGTGATCGTCAACCGGTCGCTGGCGGCGGTCGCCGGCACGCTGCTCGAGTATCTCGTCCTGCTCGCGGCGGCGGCGGCCATCGCGGGCGGCCTGGCGCTGGCGATGCGCCACGTTGGCGACCTGCGTCACGCGAGAGGTGACCGGCCCGGGTCGCTGCTGCTGCTGGCCGGGATGGCGGTGATGCTCGTCGGCGGCTTCTTCCCGGGCTCAGGGGGCGCCGACGGCCCGCTGGTGCGCTGGCTGGTGGGCGCCCTCCTCGCGCCACTCGTCGCGGCGCTCTTCGCGCTGCTCTTCTTCTTCCTGCTGGCTGCCGCGCGGCGCGGCCTGCGCCTGCGCTCGCGCGAGACGACGGTCATGCTGCTTGCCGCTGCGGTCGCGCTCATCCTGCTGCTGCCACTCGGTGGCGTCGCCGGCAGGTGGCTTGCGGCGGTCGCCGGCTGGACGCTGGATGTGCCGATCGGCGCCGTCTTCCGCGGGCTGCTGATCGGCGTTGCGATCGCGACCGCCGTCGCCGCTGCGCGGATCTTGCTGGCCATCGACGGAACGGTCGAGGAATGATGGCGCGACAGCGTGGCTGGCGACTCGCCGTGCGCCGCGATTGGCGCGTGATCGCGCCATTCGCGCTGCTCGCCCTGCTGGCGGCGGCGGTCGTCCTGCCCAACCTGGCACCACCACTGAGCCTGGCGAATCCCGACCGGACGTCTGCCTCCGGCTTTCGTGCGGCGATCGCGGCGCTGCCGACCAAGCCGCTGGTCCTGGTCGCCTTTGACGCGGACTTCGGCAGCTATCCGGAGATCACCTACGCGACACGATCGGTCATCGACGACCTGGTACAGGAGGGTGGGTCGCTCGCGGTCGTGAGCTACTCGCCCGAGGGGCGGGCGTTGGCGAGCGCGGAGCTCGAGCGGCTGCGCCGCGGCGGCATGGGCGACGACCGGCTGCTCGACCTGGGCTACCGCTCCGGCGTCGAGGCAGCGCTGGTGCAGAGCGTCACCTCGATCGTGCCCAAGGCGAGCTCCGGGCCGATCGCCGTTCGGATCCGCGGCGGCGGCGGCGGCATCGATGCCTTCGACGCGGCGCTGATCGTTGGCGGCGGCGATCTCGGGCCGCGGATCTGGGTCGAGCAAGTCGCCACGCGATCCCCGGAGCTGCCGTTGCTGGCGATCGCGCCGACGTTCCTGTGGCCCGAGCTGCAGCCGTACCTGGCCTCGGGACAGCTGGCCGGCCTGCTCGGCACGCTGCGCGACGGGGTCGCCTACGGCGTCGACAGAGCCGACGGCGCCGACAGCGAGGCAGCCATTGACGGGCCGCCGAGCGCGCTGGCCATGCTGCTCGGCATGCTGGTCGCCATCGGCGTGCTGCTGGAGGCGACCGGCGACCGGCTCACCAGCTGGCTGGGCGAGCAGCGCCTCGCGAGGCGCCCGTGAGCGGCTTCTTCGGCAACGATCTGGCGGGCATCGCCGGTACGACCATCGCCGCCCTGCTGACGATCGCCGTCTGGTCGTACCTCGCCGGGGAACGTCGCCTGTTTGCCTGGGTACAACATCTGCTGGCCGGCCTGGCGACCGGCTACCTCGTCCTGATCTCGGTTCGCGAGGTCCTCGTGCCGCGCCTCGTCGAGCCGCTGATCGACGATCCGCGCGGGAATCTCGTCCTGTGGCCGGCACTGCTGCTGGTGCTGGTCCTCACCCTGGCCCGCTGGCTGCCGCGCCCGGTCGTCGCGGTGCCGGTGGCGTTGCTGATCGCCGGGACGGCCGCCTTCGCGCTGGGTGGTGCCGTGGTCGGAACGCTGCTGCCGCAACTTGCCGCCAGCCTGCTGCCGGCTGGTGCCACGTCCGGAGGGATGCTGAACGCGCTGGCCGGCCTGGTCATCACCGCGCTGGTCGTGGTCGCCTTCCTGCATGGCACGCGCAGCGGCCCCATTGGCGCTGTTGCAGCGGGAACGGGTCGCTGGCTGCTGATCGGTGGGCTGGGCGGCTGGCTGGGCTTCCTGTTCGTCAGCCGCCTGGCGCTGCTCGTCGAGCGGCTGCGCTTCATCCTCGTCGACTGGCTGGGTTTGGGGCGATGATCAACCCACGGCCGCGCGCCACGGCCGAGCTGTCGCTGTTGATCGATGTCGGTTCGGCCTGGACCAAGGCCAGCGTCATCGCCCGCAGCCGCGGCCGCTGGCGCATCGCCGCGCACGCGGCGCAACCAACCAACTGGGACATCGCCGAGATGTGGCGTGCGCTTGCGCAGCGGCTGGCCGCCGGCGCCGATCGCCGACTTCACGAACGACTCGAGGCACTGGTCGCGGACGCGCCGCGGATCGAATGCCACACCCCTGGCCGCCCGGCGCGACTGGCACTCGCCGCCGTGTCGCGCGACATCTCCGGGGTGGCGGCGCGGCGCGTGGCTGAATCGGCGGGCTGGGTGGTCGCCGAGGTCGCGACGATGGACGACGACCGATCGCTGGCCGGGCGGCTCGCCGCGCTGCAGTCGGCCGGAGTCGACGGCTGGCTGCTGGCAGGTGGCTTCGACGACGCACGTTCCGAGCAGGCCATCGAGATGGCGGCGCTGGTCGTTGCGGCACGCGGCGGCGGGCCGTCGCCGGTCATCTGGGCCGGCTCAAGCATGCTTGCCGGCGAGGTCACGGCACTCTTCGAGCCTGGCGCGGTCAGCGTCGTGGCGAATCCGCGGCCGGGCCCCGACCAGCCGGCGCCAGGCCCGCTGCGGCGGCATCTCGAGACGCTCCTGCAGGAGATCGTAGAGCCCGGTGGTTCCATGCACCTGGCGCCGATCAGCTTCCGCCGCGCCATCACCGCCCTGGCCCACGCATCGAGCCTGCGCATCCTGGGCGTCGACGTCGGGGCGCGCTATGCGAACTGGGTCCTGTCCGAACCCGATGGCGAGGCCGAGAGCCGGATCTTCGCCAGCGGAGGGCTCTCGTCGGCGTCGCTGACCGGCCCGGGCGGTCCCGCCCGCCTGACGCGCGGAATCCCGCACGCCATCGACGAGCTGGCGGTCGCCGACGCTCTGCAGAACCTGCGGGCGCGGCCCGGCACGCTGCCTCAGACCGAAGACGAGCTGGCGGTCACGCATGGAAGCGTGCGAGCGCTGCTGGGCCAGATGGCCGCCGACGAAGGCGGCGGCGGCGTCGACCTGATCATCGGCTCGGGACGCACATTGAGCTCGACGCCGAACCCGGGTCAGGCTGCACAGCTGCTGCTCGACGGCCTGCGTCCGTTGGGCGTCACGCAGCTGGCGATCGACCCCGCCGGCGCCCTCTCACCGCTCGGTTCCCTCGACGACGTCGAGATCAGCGAGGGGATCGCCACCGTGCGCGACGACCTCATCGTGCCGCTCGGCGCCGCGGTGGTGTGTCGTGCCGGCCTGTCCGGACAGGTCGCCATGCGCGTGACGGTACACCGCACCGGCTGGCCGGTCGTCGGTCCCATCGAGGTGCGCAGCGGCTCGGTGCAGATCGTGCCACTCGGGCGGGGCCAGTCCGCCGAGCTCGAGATCGAGCTCGAGGGCGACGCCTCGCTCGGCACCGCGCGGCGAACGCGGCATGCCCACAGCGCGGTGCAGGGCGGCTCTGTCGGCCTCATCCTCGACGCCCGCGACGTGCCGATGGTCGTTCCCCGCCGCTCCGACGACCGCCGCTCGGTCCTCGCCGCGTGGCGCGACGTCTTCGGACGTGAGGCGCACATGGCCGCACGAGTGGTCGAATGAACGCGGTCGTGCACCGCATCCCGATCCCACGTGGCGCGAGCCTGCGCGTCGAGGTCGGCGACACGGTCAAGCCCGACCAGCTGCTTGCCGTTCGCCGCGCGCCGGGGCATGCGATCGTGGTCGAGGTCGCGGCCCGGCTGCATCGGTCTGCCGCGGTGACCGCCGACCTGCTGCAGGTGCGGCCCGGCGTCCGATTGGAAGCGGGCGAGGTCATCGCTCGAACGCAGCAGGGCCAGGTCGTCAGTTCGCCGGTGGCGGGATTGCTGGTGGCCTACTCGCACGCAGATGGCACGGTGCTGTTGGCGCCGCTCGGCGACGAGGAGCCTTTGATCGGCCACGTCTCCGGCCGCGTGCGTTCGATCGAGGACGGCGCAATCAACGTGGAAGTCCGCGGCGTCCAGCTGGTCGGGGTTGGCGGCACCGGTGAGGCGGTGCACGGCGAGCTCGTGGTGGCCGTGCACGAGCCGGGAGACGAGCTCCGCGCCGGAGCGATCGACGTCGGCGCCACCGGCAAGATCCTGGTCGGCGGCTCGCGTGCATCGGCCGAGACGCTGACCCGCGCGCGGGCGATGGGCGTCGCTGGAATCGTGCTCGGTGGGGTGCTCGACAAGGAGTTGCGCGACTTCGAGGGGATCCAGCGGCGGCGCCGCGAGATCGGCGGCCTGACCGGCTCATTCGGCCTGGTGCTGCTCGAGGGCTTCGGCAAGGTCGGCTTCGACCCGCAGCTGTTCGCCTGGTTTCGCCGGCACGTCGGCCGTCTGGCGAGCGTCTTCGGCACGGAGCATCGCGTCTATGTCTACGACGCCGAGCCGCCGCCGCAGCGGCGTCCGCTGCCGTCGATCGGGGAGCGGGTGATCGCGCACCGCCGGCCGTTCCAGGGTCGCGGTGGAGTGCTGGTGGCCGTCTTCGACGAGCTGCACGCCACGCCGTCGGGCCTCACCGCGCAGATGGGCCTCGTGCGCTTCGAGGATGGCCGCCTGGCGCCGGTGCCGCTTGCCAACCTGGAAGCGACGGACATGCCGAGGGCCGAGCCGTAGCGCGACGGCGCGCTCCCTATACTTTTGGCTCATGGTCCAATCCAGCCCAGCCTCCGAGCTGCTCACATCCGACTCGACCGATGCCACGCGTGCCATCGGTCATGCCATCGGCCGCGCCGCGCAGCCGGGCACGCTGGTCGCGCTGACGGGGCCGCTGGGTGCCGGCAAGACACAGCTGGCCAAGGGAATCGCCGAGGGGCTCGGGGTGACCAGCGTGGTGAACAGCCCGACCTACGTGCTGATGAACGAGCATCCCGGTCGCCTGCGCCTGTTCCACATCGATGCATACCGTCTCGGCGACCCCGACGAGGCGTTCGCCGCCGGGCTGTTCGACGAGCGCCAGGCGACGGGCCTGACCGTCATCGAGTGGGCGGATCGGCTGGCGGGTCACCTACCCGACGATCGACTCGAGATCGAGCTCGTTCTCGATGACACCGACCCCGAGCGTCGCACGCTGCGCTGGCAGGCGACCGGCTCGACGGCCGCGACCTTGGCCGCCGAGGCGCTGGGCCGATGATCATCGCCATCGAGGCGGCGTCCAGCGACCTGTCACTGGCGCTGGCAGCACCTGACGGCCGTCAGCTCACGAGCGACGGCTGGACCGCCGACCAGCGGCGCACCCACGAACTGCTGCCGCGCCTGATGGCGCTCATCGAGCACAGCGGACACGCCCTCAACGATGTCAGCGCGCTGGCGGTCGGCATCGGTCCGGGAAGCTTCACCGGGCTGCGCGTGGCGATGAGCATCGCCAAGGGCCTGGCATTTGCCCTCGAGCGCCCGATCGTCGGCGTGCCGAGCCTGGTCGCCTGGCTCGATGCGGAGCCAGGGGCCAGCTTCGCCCTGGCGCGCGCCGGCGCCCGCGAGGCGTTCCTGCTCGACCGCGCCAGTGGCGAGCTGCGCGTCGTCGGTCCCGAGGAGGCCGCGGCCGCCCACGGGCCGGCGGTCGTGGCGACGGAGCTGTCCGAGGCGTTCCGGATGCACGGCACGCGGCCTCCGTTCGCCGCGGCGGCGACCATCGCGCGCCGTGCCGCGGAGCGGCTCGCCGCGGAACCGGCGGGCGATGACCTGGAGACGCTCGAACCGGGATACCTGCGCGGGCCGCGCGGCATCAATCGTGACCAGGCGGGTGCGGTCACATGGCTGTGAGCGTGTCGCCCATGATCGACGAGATGCGGCGTGGCGACATCGCGGCGGTGCACGAGATCGAGCGGATGAGCTTCCGCACGCCGTGGCCGAGCCATGCGTTCGAGCAGGAGCTCGCCTCCAATCGGCTGGCCCGCTACCTCGTCGTACGCGTCGCTGAGCGGTTGGTTGCTTTCGCCGGGCTGTGGCTGATGGCCGACGAGGCGCACGTCACCACCTTCGCCGTCCATCCCGACTGGCGCCGACGCGGGATCGCGCAGCGGCTGATGGTCGCCCTCCTGGATCTGGGCCTGGAGATCGGCGCGCAGCGCATGACCCTCGAGGTGCGCGCCGGCAACCAGGCCGCGCAGGCGCTGTACCGCCGCTTCGGATTCATCGACGTGGGGCGCCGCCCACGCTACTACACCGACGACGACGAGGACGCGCTGATCATGACCACACCCGAGCTGGCCGGCCCGTCGATGCAGCTCGTGCTCGTGGCCGAGCGGGCGCATGCCGAGGCCAACGCATGAGCGCGCCGCGCATCCTGGCCATTGAGTCGAGCTGCGACGAGACCGGCGTGGCGGTCGTCGTCGGCGGGCGGCGTATCGAGGCCAACCAGGTCGCCACCCAAGTCGCGCTGCATGCCGCGACCGGGGGGATCGTGCCCGAGATCGCGGCCCGCCAACAGTTGCGCTGGATCGTGCCGACCCTCCGCGCGGCGCTGGCCCAGGCCGAGGTCGGCTGGGACGACCTGGATGGCGTGGCGGTGACCTACGGTCCGGGGCTGATCGGCTCACTGCTGGTCGGCGTGAACGTGGCCAAGGCGCTGGCCGTGGCGCATCGGCTACCCCTCGTCGGAGTGAACCACATCGAGGGCCACATTTACGCCAACTGGTTGACCGATGCCCCCGCTGCGCAGCCACTTCCCGCGGAGCCCGAATTTCCGCTGCTGTGCCTGGTGGTCAGCGGCGGCCACACCCAGCTCGTCCTGATGCACGACCACGGGCGCTACGAGCTGCTCGGCCAGACCGTCGACGATGCCGCCGGCGAGGCCTTCGACAAGGTCGGCCGGCTGCTCGGCCTGCCGTACCCCGGCGGTCCCGCCATCTCGGCGGCGGCGCAGGGCGCGACCGCCGTGACGCGCTTCCCGCGTGCGCGGACCGCGGGACGCTACGATTTCAGCTTCTCCGGGCTCAAGACAGCGGTGCTGCGCGCCGTGGCTACCTACCGCGACAGCGGGGCACCCATCCCGGTCGACGGCCTCGCCGCGGCGTTCGAGGAGGCGGTCGTCGACGCGCTGGTCAGCAAGACGGTCTCGGCGGCGCGCGACCACGATGTCGCGGGGGTGGCACTCGGCGGCGGCGTCGCGGCCAACCGGGCGCTGCGGCGTGTGCTGCGCGAGCGCCTCGGTTCGCTGCCGCTGATCGTGCCGCCGCCGGCGTGGTGCACCGACAACGGCGCCATGATCGGCGCCGCCGGCGGCTTCCGCTTCGCGGCCGGCGACCGCGCCGACGCCACGCTCGAGGCCATCCCGTCGCTGGCTCTGCCCTGGCTCGACGCATCCGGCGTGGCCGATGCCGGCTGACCCGGCGACCATCCATCCGGCCCTGGCGCCGGAACGACTGGCGCCGCCGACGCCCGGCCAGCTGCGGAAGCTGCTGGCCGTCGAGCGCCTGCGGCCACGTCGGGCACTGAGCCAGAACTTCCTTACCGATGCGGAGGCGCTCGACGCCATCGTCGCCGCCGCGGACCTGCATCCTGGCGATCGCGTGGTGGAGGTCGGCCCCGGGCTCGGCGTGCTCACGCGACGGCTGCTGGCCGCCGGCTGCCGCGTGCTCGCCGTGGAGCTCGACGCCCGGCTGGCGGCGTACCTGCGGGCAGAGCTCGCATCGGTCCCGGGGTTCGACCTGGTCGAGGCCGATGCGCTGGCGCTCCACGCTCGCGAGATCTTCCCAGGCGAGTCGTTCAAGCTGGTCGCCAACATCCCGTACCACATCACCAGCCCGCTGCTGCACGCCTTCCTGGAGGGCGAGCGGCCGCCCGAGATCACCGTGCTGCTGGTGCAGGCCGAAGTCGCCGAGCGTGTCGCCTCGCTGCCGGGTGGGATGAGCTACCTGTCGGTCTTCGTCCAGAATGTCGTGACCGCCGAGGTCTTCGGCCGGGTGGCGGCGGCGGCGTTCGAGCCGGCGCCGGAGGTCGATTCGGCGATCCTGCGCCTCGTGCGCCGCGAAGCTCCTCCCGTGCCGCCGGGACCTGGTCGCGAGCCGTTCTACCGGGTCGTGCAGGCGGGCTTCCGGCAGCGGCGCAAGCAGATTCACAACGGGCTCGGGCGCGAGCTGCCGATCGAGCGTGCTGCGTTGGATGCCGCGCTCGCCGCATGCGGCGTCGACCCGGAGCGGCGCCCGCAGACGCTGTCCATCGACGAGTGGGCCTGCCTGACGGACCGGATCACGCCGGCGCTGGCCTAGATGCAGCCGCTCAGCCTTGAGGCGCCTGCGAAGCTGAACCTGTCGCTGGCGGTGCTCGGCCGCCGTCCCGACGGTCACCACGAGCTGGCCAGCCGGTTCGTGCTGCTCACCCTCGCCGACCGCCTGCTGCTGATGCCCGGCTGCTCGGGACTGCGCGTCTCATCGGCCGACCCGGGCGTGCCGGTCGACGCCACTAACCTCGCCTGGCGCGGGCTGGTCGCCGGCCTGGGAGCCGAACCGGAGCTGGCCTGCCTCGCGCTTGAGAAGCGGATCCCTGCCGCAGGGGGGCTGGGCGGCGGCTCCTCTGACGCGGCAGCGGCCTGGCGGCTGGGCCGTCGCTGGACCGGCGCAGCGGAGCTCCCCACCGAGAACGACCTGCGCGAGCTGTCCCGGATCGGCGCCGACGTCCCGTTCTTTGCGGCGCAGATGGGCTCGGCGATGGTCACGGGCATCGGTGAGCGGCTGGAGGCGTGCGTGGCCCCGGACACGCGCGAGGTCGTGCTGGCGGTTGCGCCGTTCGGGCTGTCGACCGCGGCCGTCTTCGCCGAGCTGCGGCCGAGCGACTGGTCGCGCGAGGCGACCCCCGGGCACAACGACCTCCTCGCGGCGGCGCGTCGCCTGCGCCCGGAGCTCGACGACATCTTCGCTGCGGTCGTCGCCGCGGGCGGCGACCCGGCGCTGACCGGCAGCGGCCCGACGGTCTACACCCTGACCGACGATCCACAGCGGGCCGCCGCCATCGCCGCCGCGCTGGAACATGCCGGACTGCGTGCGCTGCGCACCCGGCTGGTCGACGGACCGACTACGATTGTGACGATGAGCGACCAGGAGGGCACCATCCAGTGAGCGAGCGAACAGGCGTGCATACGGACGAGGCACCGGCCGCCATCGGTCCCTACAGCCAGGCGATCCGTGGCGCTGGCCTGATCTTCACCGCCGGCCAGGTCGGGGCCCATCCGAGCAGCGGCGAGCTCGCCGACGGGGTCGCCGCCCAGGCCGAGCAGGCGCTGAACAACCTCGCCGCGGTGCTCGCCGCCGCCGGGTCGGGGTTCGATCTCGTCACCAAGACGACCATCTTCCTGGCCGACATGGGCGACTTCGCGACCGTCAACGAGGTCTATGCCCGCCACCTGCGCAAGCCATTCCCGGCCCGCTCCACGGTCGCCGTCAGACAGCTGCCGAAGGGCGCGCTGGTCGAGATCGAGGCCATCGCCCTGGCGCCCGACGGCCGCTGACCTTTCAGTTGACCACCGTTCGTCGTCGTGCGTACCATCGGCGCCACTTCTCGTCCCGATTGGAGCGTTCACCAGATTGGTAGCTAGCGCGGCCATCGTCCTTGCCGCAGGCCAGGGAACCAGGATGCGTTCCCGGTTGCCCAAGGTCCTCCACCCGCTGGCCGGTAAGCCGATGCTCGATCACGTGCTCGACACCCTGGCGCGTGCCGGGATCGAGGAACGCGTGGTCGTCATCGGTCACGGCGCCGACCAGGTCGAGGCACTGCTCGACGGTGGGGTTGCCGTCATCCGCCAGGAGCCGCAGCTGGGCACCGCCGATGCCGTCCGCGTCGGGATGAGCCGCGTGCCCAACGGCGCGCGCCACGTGATCGTCTGCAGCGGCGATGTGCCGTTGCTGCCGGCCGAACTCTTCGGCACCCTGCTCCACGAGCAGGCCGAGGGCGACGCGGTCATCTCCCTGCTCACCGCCAGGGTGTCGGATCCGAGCGGCTACGGCCGCATCCTGCGGGACGCGGATGGCGCCTGCCGCGCCATCGTCGAAGAAGCCGATGCTGACGCCGCCACGCAGTCCATCGACGAGGTCAATGTCGGGACCTACTGCTTCGATGCAGCGTGGCTGCGTGCCAACGTCGGAGACATTCCGGCCAGCTCGTCCGGCGAGTTCTACCTCACCGACCTCGTGGCCCGGGCGATACACGCCGGTCGCCGCGTCGTGGCCGTCAGCGCGCCGCGTGCCGATCTGACGATGGGCATCAATGACCGGGTCCAGCTTGCGGCGGCGGAGCAGTTGTTGCGTCGCGAGATCGCCGAGCGGCACATGCGTGCCGGGGTGACCATCGTGGAGCCGGCGAGCACGCGCATCGATGCCGATGTCGAGATCGGGCAGGACGCGCGCATCGAGCCGGGCACCACGCTGCTTGGCGCGACCGTCATCGGGCAGGAGGCCGTCATCGGGCCGAACACGCACATCCGCGACAGTCGCATCGGCCCCCGGACGAGCGTGTGGGCCAGCGTCATCGAGGAATCGAGCGTGGCCGAGGACGTGCAGATCGGTCCGTTCAGCCACCTGCGTGCGGGCTGCCAGATCGGTCCTCGCTGCCGCATCGGCAACTACGCCGAGATCAAGCAGGGCCGCCTGGGCGCCGGCACGCAGCAGCATCATTTCAGCTATGTCGGCGACGCCGAGATCGGAGAGGATGTCAACATCGGTGCCGGCACGGTGACCGCCAACTTCGACGGCGAGCAGAAGCACACGACGGTGATCGGCGACGGCGCGTTCATCGGTTCGGACAGCATGCTCATCGCGCCGCTGACCATCGGTCCTGGTGCGCGGACCGGGGCGGGTGCGGTGGTGACGCACGACGTGGCGGCCAACAGCACCGTGGTCGGCATGCCGGCGCGGCCCATCGACATGCGGCGGCACCGGGCCAGCGCCGCTGCCGCTGATGACCGGAACTCGCAATCGGGAGGCGGTTCAACCCCCTAAATGCCAGACGGCGAACGTAGCGGCACAGCGTGACCGAGATCCTGAACCTGGCCCTGGTGCTTGCCCTGATCCTGATCGGAGGCTTCTTCGCCGCCTCGGAGATTGCGCTGATCACCGTCAAGCGCCATCGGCTGCGGCAGCTGGTGGCCGAGGGCAACGGCGCGGCGCGCGTGGCGAAGCGCCTGACCGACGACCCCAGCCGCTTCCTGGCAACCATCCAGATCGCCATCACGTTCCTGGGCTTCATGGCCTCGGGCGTCGGCGCGCTGTCGTTGTCGAAGGGCCTGACAGACCTCATCGCCAGCTTCGCGCCGCTCGCGGACGCGGCCGGCACCCTCAGCTTCGTGATCATCACGATGCTCATCGCGCTCGCCTCGATCATCATCGGCGAGCTCGTGCCGAAGACGCTGGCGCTCAGCTTCGCCGAGCGCTTCGCGCTCGTTGTGGCACGGCCAATCGGCTGGCTCGATGTTGGCCTGCGCCCGGTCGTCTGGCTGGTGACCACCATCAGCGGCTTCCTGGTGCGCATGCTGGGCGGCACGCAGAAGCCGCAGGCCGGCTACCTGTCCACCGAGGAGCTGAAGATGCTCGTCGAGTCGGGCTCGGAGCAGGGCGGCATTGAAGAAGACGAGAAGGAGATGATCACCGGCGTCATCGAGCTCGCCGACAAGAAGGTCCACGAGGTAATGGTGCCGCGCATCGGCATCCGGGCCGTGGAGGTCGACGATCCGCTCGACGCCGTGCTCGACGTCATCATCCGGGCGGGCCACTCGCGCGTGCCGGTCTACGACGACAGCCTCGACAACATCGTCGGCATCCTATACGCCAAGGACATGCTGCCGTACCTCAAGCAGAACGGCAGCGCGCCACAGATCGACATCCGGGCGCTGGCCCGCACCCCGGTCTACGTGCCAGAGACGAAGGCGGTCGACGAGCTGCTCCACGAGATGCAGCTGGCCAAGCGTCACATCGCCATCGTGGTCGACGAGTACGGCGGGACCGCCGGCCTGATCACCCTAGAGGATGTCGTCGAGGAGATCGTCGGCGAGATCCAGGACGAGTACGACGTCGAGGAGCCGCTCACCGAGGAGCTCGAGGCGGACGGCCAGCTCACCTACCGCCTCGATGGCCGGGTCAGCATGGACGACCTGCGCGACCTCTTCGACATGCCCGACGACGAGGAGTCGGATGAAGAGGCGTACGACACGATCGGCGGATTCATCATCCACCGTGAGGGGCGCATCCCACTGCCCGGCGCCGAGCTGGCGTTCCACGAAGTGCAGCTGCGGGTCGAAGCCGCTGATTCGCGGCGCGTCGCCAAGGTGATCGCGTCGCGTGCCCGGCGTGCGAGCGAAGACGAGACGCCGGCCAGCGCCGAGGGCGGCTAGCGACCGGTGGTTACGCCTCGATGACGGTCAGCACCACTGCGCGCAGGTCCCGGCTGCCCTCGTCGGCGACGGGCAGTGCTGCGAGGTCGGCCAGCGCCATGTCGCGGTAGCGGCGCGCCTCAGCCTCGGCATGATCGCGCGCGCCGCATCGGGTCAGGATGTCGAGCACCTCGTCCACCTGGTCGGATGACATCGGCGTTGTCACCTCCGGCGTGCGCCCGTCGGGCCTGCGCATGCCCTGTGCGTAGATCTGGCGCAGCCGGTCGGCATCGGCCTCCGACGCGTGCTCCAGCGCCCAGACCAGGGGCAGCGTCTTCTTGCGCCGGCGCACGTCGCCCGCCATGGGCTTGCCGGAGTCGGACGACTGCCAGAAGCTGCCCTTCACGTCATCGGCCATCTGGAATGCGAGGCCGAGGTTGTAGCCGAACTGGCGGTAAGCCTCGATGGTCTCCTGGTCGTCGGTCGCCAGCAGCGCGCCGGCCTGCACCGCCGCGGCCAGCAGGGCGGCCGTCTTCTTGCCGATCATCTCGAGATACTCGTCGACCGAGACGTCCAGGCGGCGCTCGAACGTGATGTCCAGGAACTGGCCCTCACACAAGGCCAGGCAGGTCTCGTCGTAGATGCGCATCAGGTTCAGGAGCTTGCGATCCTCGAAACCGCCGCCATCCATGAGCCGATACAGTGCGAGCCGTGACAGGGCGAACATTGCGTCGCCGGCATTGATGGCCAGCGGCACGCCCCACAGCGCCCACAGCGTCGATCGGTGATGCCGCTCGCTGTCGCCATCCTCGATGTCGTCGTGCACCAGGCTGAAGTTGTGGCCCAGCTCGACCGCGGCGGCACCCGGCAGCGCGTCGCGATAATGCCCCGACAGCGACCGGTAGGCGAGCAGGCCGAGCAGCGGCCGGACGCGCTTGCCGCGCGGCCGATCGCCCTCGTCGAGGCCGAGGTGATAGGCCAGCATCTCGTACAGCGGCCGGGCGTGGCCATCCCGCTCGTCGAGCACGCTCCGCATCTCCGACTCGATGTCGGCGAGCAGCTCGCTAAACTCGGGCTTGATGTCCACGGGCACAGCGTACTCGACCTGTCCGACGGGGGAGCGCACGCCCCTCGCCACGCATGTCCGATGCCGTCGCGACCGGCTTTTGGCGGCGCCCATCAGCCGTCTTTCGGCGCCCAACCGATGAGCCCGCGCTCGCGGCTGTACAAGACCGAGGCCATCGTCCTGCGCAGCATGGATCTCGGCGAGGCCGATCGGGTGCTCACCGTCCTCACGCCGCGGCTCGGTAAGCTGCGGATCATCGGCAAGGGCATCCGACGCACGCGCTCGCGGCTGGGCGGCGGCCTGGAGCCGTTCAGCGACGTCCACCTGGTGCTGGCCGTCGGCCGCACCTTCGACGTCGTGACCCAGGTCGCGCTCGAAGATGCGCATCTCGCACTGCGCAACGACCTGCACTCGACGGCCGCAGCGTGGTACGTCGTCGAGCTGGTCGATCGCTTCTGCGAGGGCAGCGCGGATTCGCATGGTGCCTTCATGCTGCTGGCCCAGGCCCTTGCCGCGCTCGATGCCCCGGCCGATGCCGTCTCGCGCGAAGTGGTTGCGCGCTGGTTCGAGCTGCACCTGCTTGACGCGATGGGCTTCCGGCCCGAGCTGTCGCGCTGCCTGGAATGCGGCGCCCCGATCATCCCCGAGGGCAACGCCTTCTCACCGGTGGCCGGCGGCGTGCTGTGCGCATCGTGCACCTCCGGCGCCCTGGGTGCGCGCTCTGTCTCGCCGGAGGCGCTGAAGGTGATGCGCCACCTGCAGCGTTCCGAGCTCACCGCCGTGCTGCGGCTGTCGCTGCGTCTCGGCGTGCATCGCGAAGTGGAACGCCTGCTGCACGCGACGGTTTCGGCCGTGCTCGAGCGCGAGCTGCGCTCGCGCGACTTCTTCGAGGAGGTCGCCGCGCGTGATGCGGCCGCCGACGCGAGCGATGCCGCCGCCGCTCGGTCCGTCACCGTGGAGTCGTGACCGGGAGTCGTGACCGGGAGTCGTGAATGACCCGGCGTCGCGACCGTGGCGCCGCGGGCAACGCGCGGATTTCAGCAACCGGTTCCGTCATCTGCCTGTGTGCAGAGCGGTAGACGGCAGATGTGGATCGCAAACGAGGTTCCACTGCACTCATCGGCACTGAGGCACGCTCGGATGGCGACCCCCGGACCCGTCACGCCCCCACGCGGCCGTCTACCGCCCGCAGGACCGGCAGATGGGGGAATGGTGCGCACCCCTCGCCCCGCCTGCGCCCCCCTCCGCCCCGCGCCGCGCCTCCATCCTCCAGAGGCAGATCGGGAATAGTGCGCCCGCGTCGCAGCCGGCATCGGTCGGGCGAGGTAAGACAGCCTCCGCTAGACTCGATTTCCAAGCCGCCAGGAGCCTCGACCGCCCCATGCCCGCGCCGAACATGGACGTCATCGTCAGCCTCGCCAAGCGTCGCGGCTTCGTGTTCCCGAGCAGTGAGATCTACGGTGGTATGGCCGGCTTCTGGGACTACGGCCCGCTTGGCGTCGAGCTCAAGAACAACATCAAGGCCGCCTGGTGGCGCGACATCGTCACGCGCCGCGACGAGGTCGTGGGCCTGGATGCGGCGATCATCATGCATCCACGCGTCTGGGAGGCGTCCGGGCATGTCGCCGGCTTCAGCGACCCCATGGTCGATTGCCGCAACTGCAAGCTCCGCTTCCGGGCCGACGACCTCAAGGGCAAGCCGAGCGACATCGCCTGCCCAAACTGCGGCATGAAGGGCACGCTCACCGACGCCCGCCAGTTCAACCTGATGTTCAGCACGCACGTCGGGCCGGTGGCAGAGGACGCATCGGTCGCCTACCTGCGGCCGGAGACCGCCCAGGCGATGTTCGTCCAGTTCGAGAACGTGGCGACCAGCATGCGCCGCAAGCTGCCGTTCGGCATCGCGCAGATCGGCAAGTCGTTCCGCAACGAGATCACACCGGGAAACTTCATCTTCCGCGACCGCGAGCTCGAGCAGATGGAGATGGAGTTCTTTGTCCATCCGCACGACGAGGACGAGTGGTTCGCTTAT
>JBBRXE010000011.1:0-21296 GCA_038248695.1 Candidatus Limnocylindria bacterium
CGCCGGTGGTTGCCGATGCGGATCCAGCCTTCAGCTCGGCGCCGACGATCGGCGCCCCGCTGTCGCGATCGAGCGCGGTCACCGTCAGGTCGCGGGGCGGCTCCGGGGTCGGCGAGCTCGGCAGGAATGGCAGGTTGGTGTCGCCGCAGGCGGAGAGCAACAGAGCGACGACCACGAGCAACGTGAGCGGGCGCAGGGAACGCGCGAGAGGCAGCGGGGTCACGTCCTTTCGGGTGGGTGCGATGGGGAGACCGGCGGCGCGTTCGGAGCAGGAGACGCAGCCGGCGGCACGGCAGTGATCGCAGACACGTCGCGGTTCGCATTCGCGGCGCTCGCCTCGCCACCGCGCGCGCTGTCGCGGAACGCGTCGATGACGGGCCGCAGGTCGCCCTCGTGGCGGTACAGCGCCGACCCCACCACGAGCACGTCGCCGCCGGACTCGAACGCTTTGCCGATGGTATCGGGCCCAATGCCGCCGTCGACTCCGATCGTCAGCTCGAGCTGGCGCCGGGCGATCTCGTCGCGCAGTTCGCGCATCTTCGGCAGCACGTCGACGATGAACGACTGCCCGCCGAATCCCGGATGGACGGTCATGACCAGTAGGAGATCGATCTGCTCGAGGTACGGCAGCACCGCGTCGGCGGCCGTCTCCGGGTTGAGCGCGAGCCCGGCAGCACGGCCGGTGCGATGGATCGCCTCGACGACCACCGCGGGGTCGTCATCGGCCTCGACATGGAAAATGATCAGGTCGGAGCCGGCATTCGCGAACTCGTCGACGAAGCGCAACGGGCGGCTGATCATCAGGTGGCTATGGAACGGCACCGCGGCGTGCGGCCGCAGCGCATCGACGACGACCGGGCCCATCGTCAGGTTGTCGACGAAATGCCCGTCCATGACGTCGAGATGGATCGAGTCGGCACCGCCGTCGACCGCCCGGCGCACCTCCTCGCCGAGCCTTGCGAAATCGGCGGCCAGGATGCTGGCACTGATCTGTGGCTGCCGCTGTCTCATACGGGCATCTTCGCCGCCACATCCGGGGCCGATGCAGCGACTGCCACCCGGTTGGGCGGCAGCTCCCTGCCGGCAAGCTGGGCGTGCAGTTGGCCGCAGGCCGCGTCAATCTCGCGTCCGCGAGTGTCGCGCACCGTCGTGGGCACGCCGTTCTGTCGCAGGATCCCCACGAAGGCGTCAATTTCCTGGCGTGGCGTTCCGCTCCAGCGCGATCCGGGCGTCGGGTTGAGCGGGATCAGATTGACGTGAGTCAACCAGCCGCGGGCTCGCTCGGCCAGCTGCTGTGCCTGCTCGGGAGCATCGTTCACGCCGTCGATCATCACGTATTCGAGGCTGACGCGCCGGCGTGTCGCGCGTGTGAAGCGCCGACCGGCCTCGATCAGCTCGTCGAGCGGCCACTTCCGGTTGAGCGGCACCAGCTCGTCGCGCAGCGCATCGGTCGCGGCATGCAGGCTGATGGCTAGACTGACCTGGGGAAGCTCCTCGACCATGCGATCGATGCCTGGCACCACACCTGAGGTGCTGACCGTGATATGCCGCGCGCCGATGCCGAGCCGCGCCGGATCGTTCAGCAGGCGCACCGCATCGAACACGCGGTTGGCATTGTTGAGCGGCTCGCCCATGCCCATGAACACGATGTTGTAGTGGCCGCTGCCTTCGCCGCTGCGCCAGTCGGACCCGAGCGCGTTGAAGGGCGGCCGATGCCAGTGCAGCACCTGGTCGACGATCTCGGCCGGCGATAGCTGCCGCCCGAAGCCCGCCTGGCCCGTGGCACAGAACGGGCACGCCACCGCGCAGCCCGCCTGCGACGAGATGCAGATGGTGGTGCGCGCGGCAGCGTCCCGGTGCGCCGGATAGCGCATCAGCACCGATTCCACGCGTTGCCCGTCGTGGAGCTGATGCACCGCCTTGGCGGTCAGCCCGCTGTCGGCGGTGAGGACGTGGCTGGCCTCGATCGACGTGAAGCGAAAGGCGGCTCCGAGCGCGGCGCGCAGCGGCTTCGGCAGGTCCGTGAGGTCGCCGAAACTCGCCACGTCGGCGCGATGCACACCGCTCAGCACCTGCTGCGCGCGGTACGAAGGCTCGCCGCGGGCGATGAGCCACGCGGCGAGCTGATCCACGGCGACCTCGCTGATCGCCGGCAGGGGTCCGGCCAGGGTCAGCTCAGTCACGGCGCCCCATGATCAGGAACAGGTAGTAGAGGAACGTCAGCAGCGCCGCGAGCGCCGCGGCGACGTAGGTCCAGGCAGCCGCCTTCAGGACATCGCGGGCGCCGACCTGCCGCTCACCCATCATCCCCAGGCCACCGACGAAGGTGAGCGCCTTGGCCGACGCACCGATCTCGACCGGCAACGTGACGAAGGTGAAGATCACCGCAGCGCCGAACGCGATGAGGCCGATCCAGGCCAGGCCCAGGACGTTGAAGATCAACCCGCCCAGGATGAGCCACGGGGCAACCCCCGAACCGAACTGTACGGCCGGCACGATCGCCTGGCGCACAACCATCCATGGGTCGCGTTGCTTGTCCTGCAGCGCATGGCCGACCTCGTGCGCGATGACCGCCGCCGAAGCGACCGACAAGCGCGGATGGCCGGCTCCAGCCACCGGCATGCCGAGCGTCGACGGGCCAGGATCGTAGCTGCCCAGCTGCGACTGGCCGGCGACCGACTGGCTGACACGCAGTACCTTGCCGCGCGGGTCGTAATGATCGGTGAGCTGGCCCGGCGTCGGCTCGATCTTGACGTCGCGCAGGCCCTGCTGATCCAGCAGCTTCCGGGCGAAATCGAAGGCATCCAGGTTGATGCCCGAATCAACCTTGGCCCATCTGCTGTATGTCGATTTGACGCGCCACGCCGCCCAACCGGTGATCGCCACGCTCGGCAGCAGCACCAGCATGATGTAGGGCAGGAAACTACCCATGGTTGTTGTGCGACCTCCTTGGAAACGGCATCGAGTATAGCCGAGGGAGGCGCGACCCTCCTTCGCGTGCCATGGCACGCCGCGGTCACGCTCGGTCCTGAAAGGGACGCTTCCCTAGCGGTCCGCCACAGGCTGGGGCGGCGCGGAGCCCAGGATCACGTGCTCGCGTGCGATGCCGCGGCGCCATGCGTCACCCGGCATGGCGGGCCTTCCCTCGCTCTGCACGACCTCCAGCGCCAGCGCGCCACTGCCGCAGGCCACTCGCGGCTCATCGCCCGGCAGCAGCGCACCGATGGGCACGTCGTCAACGCCCGGCAGTGCATGAGCGCGCCGAATGTGCAGTCGCCGAGCGTCGAGTGTCGTCCATGCCCCGGGCCACGGCTGCAGCGCGCGAACTTGGCGATTGATCTCCACGGCGCTGTGGCGCCAATCGATCCAGCCGTCCTGCCGCGTGAAGGGGCGCACCATCGACGCCTGTGACTCGTCCTGTGGCTCGAGGTGCAGCACCCCCGCCGCCCAGGCGTCCAACACCGGCGGCACCTCCGCGGCGGCGAGCTGCGCCAGCCGCGCCTCGAGCTCGGGCGACTGCTCGCCGGGCTCAATCGGCACGCGCCACTGGTCGACGATCGGTCCGGCATCGAGCTCAGGGATCATGACCATCAGCGTCACGCCCGCCTCGGCGTCGCCCGCCAGGATCGTGCCGGCGACGGGCGCCGCTCCGCGGTGACGCGGCAGGAGCGACGGATGGACGTTGAGGGGCGGTCGCGCAGCGAGCTGCAACATGTCATCGGGCACCAGCTGGCCGTACGCGACCAACAGCAGGCCATCGGGCGCGAATTCTCGGAGCAGCCCGCGTGCCTCGGCGGAACGGAGGTGACGCGGTGTCTGCAGGCGCAGCCCACGCTCGCGCGCCAACGCCGCCACCGGCGACGCGCGGGTTCGCAGCCCACGACCTGCCGGACGGTCCGGTTGGCTGATCACGAGCAGGTCGTCGGTACGGTCGAGGATGCGGTCGAGCAGCGGGACGCCGAACGATCCGGTGCCGAGAAACGCCACCCGGCCCAGGTGCGTCACTAAATGCCCGCGGTCGTCTCTTCCTCCACCTCGCTGCGTTCGCTGATGCGCACCAGCTCTTCGAGCGATTCGAGGTAGTCGATGTAGAGCACGCCGTTGAGGTGATCGATCTCGTGCTGCAGCGCGCGAGCGAAGAGCTCCTCACCCTTGACCCGGAACTCCTTGCCGTGGCGGTCCTTCGCCTTGACGGTCACCTTCGCGTTGCGCTTTACCTCGGCGACGAAGCCCGGGATCGAGAGGCAGCCCTCCCAGTCGATGATCTCCCCGGATGCACGCACGATCTGCGGGTTCACCAGCTCAGTGACCCGGTCCTCGAGCTCAATGACTGCGACCTGCAGCGGTACGCCGACCTGGTTGGCCGCCAGGCCGATGCCCGGTGCGTCGCGCATGGTCTCGAGCATGTCGTCGAGCAGCCGATGCAGGCTGGCATCGAAGTTGGTGACCTTCCTGGCGCGCTCACGCAGGATCGGCTCCTCGGCGGTCAGGATCTGGCGAATGACCATGGCTTCATTGTACCGATGCGTCCGCCCACCCGACAGCGGCGTGGGCGTGTCACAGCAGCGACTCCGGATCGACGTCGATGGCCACGCCGGATGGCACGCGTTCCAGCGCCGCCTGTCGTGCCGCCGCGTCGGGCGCGCGAACGATGACCTGCATCCGCCAACGGCCGGCGCGGCGCGGGACGTAGGCGGGCAGTGGTCCGAGCACCTCGACCCCCGACACGGCCACCGCCTCGGCGAGATCGCGACCGCGCGACTCGGTGCGTGCCCTGTCCGCATCGGCCACCATCAGGCGCGCCAGGACGCTGAACGGCGGATACCCCAGCAGTCGCCGGCGCGGCAGCTCTTCGTCGGCGAAGCCATCGACATCCAGGCGCGCCGCCGCGCGCACGGCGTAATGATCCGGGGCGTAGGTCTGGAAGATGACGCGTCCCGGCATCGGTCCGCGACCGGCGCGGCCGGCGACCTGCGCCAGCAGCGCGAACGTTCGCTCCGGCGCCAGGTAGTCGGGCAGGTTGAGCGTCACATCCGCGGCGATGACCGCCACGAGGGTCACGCTCGGCAGGTCGAGCCCCTTGGCGGCCAGCTGGGTGCCGACCAGCACGTCCACCGAGCCCGAGCGAAAGTCGTCGTAGATCGATTCGAAACCGCGGCGCTGGGCCAGCGCATCCGAGTCGAGGCGGGCCACGCGCAGCCCGGGAAAGCGGCCGCGCAGTTCGGCCTCCACGCGTTGCGTCCCCGCTCCGAAGTAGCGAATCCGGGAAGAGCCGCAGCGCGGGCAGCGTTCCGGCGGTCGTGCCGAGCGGCCGCAGTGATGGCATCGCAACTGGCCGCCAGCCAGATGGAAGACGAACGGCAGGTCGCAGTCCGGGCAGCGCAGACTTTCGCCGCAGTCACGGCACAGCACGAACGTCGCTGCACCGCGTCGGTTGACAAGCAGGATCGCCTGCTCGCTCCCCTGCTGCAGCCCGGTGAGTGCGCCCGACAGCGCGCGCGAAAAGATCGACCGATTGCCGTCGCCCAGCTCGACGCGCAGGTCGACGACCTCGACGGCGGGGATGCTGCCGACACGGCGCTCGACCAGCCGCGCGCGCTCAATCAGGCCGCCGCGCACCCTGGCGATGGTGGTGACCTCGGGCGTGGCCGTGCCGAGCACCAGCCGCGCGCCGGTCTCCGCGGCGCGACGGCGGGCGACCCAGCGAGCGTCGTAACGCGGCGTGCGGTCCGACTTATAGGCGCCGTCATGGGCTTCGTCCACGACGACCAGGCCCAGGTCACGCAGGGGGGCGAACACGGCGGTGCGCGTGCCAACCACGACGCGCGCCCGGCCACGCACGATCCGCCACCACTCGTCGTGGCGCTCTCCCGCCGACAGACCGGAATGGAGGACCGCCAGCTCCTCGCCGACGAGCGCAGCGAGGCGATCGGCCAGCTGCGGCACCAGGCTCAGCTCAGGGACCAGGATGATGACGCCCTTGCCGGCCGCCAGCATCGGCGCCACCGCGGCGAGATACACATCGGTCTTGCCGGCGGCCGCGACTCCTTCGAGCAGCAGCGCCGCGCCGGCGGGCAGCCGCTGGATGGCCGCCAGCGCCGCTTGCTGCTCGCCGGCGAGCACATGTGCCACCGGCAGCGGAGCGGGACGGTGTGCGAGGGGATCGCGGGCGACCGCGAGCCACTCGAGGGTCGCGTGGCCGCCGGCCACCAGGCGCCGGGCCGGAGCCAGCAGCGAGCCAGGCGTCACATCCAGTGCGGCTGCCAGCTCGATGAGCGTCTGTCCCTCGCCGGGCAACGCCTCGAGCATGGCGCGCTGCAGCGGCGCTCGGCGCGGCAGCTCACGCTCCCCCGGCAGTGGCCGCAGCACCCGCACCCGCTGGGCTCGCTGCTCCGGCTCCCGCAGCGACCAGCGCACGCGCACCGAACCGCGGCGTCGCAGGCCGTCGAGCCAGCGCTGGGCACCGTGTCCCGGCCCATGGCGCAGCAGAGCTGCGTCGTCCAGCTGCCCAGGGCCCGCGTCCGGCACCACATCGTGGTCGAGCACCTCCCAGCGACGTTGCAGCCGCGACTCGAGGCCGGGCGGCAGCATGGCGGCGATCGTCATGCCGATCGGGGAGCGGTAGTACGTTGAGATCGCCTCTGCCAGCGTGAGCAGATCGGGCGTGAGCATCGGCTCGGAGACGACGGCTTCGACCGACTTGAGGGCAGGATCCGGTCGCGCCGCCGCCCCCGGCTCGCTCGCCTGCTCAGCTGGGGCCAGGAGGTAGCCGAGCGCCAGGCGCCGGCCATAGGGCACCAGCAGCAGCGAACCCGGCGCCGGATCGCCCATCTCCGCTGGGAGCAGGTAGCTGAAGGTGCGCTCTGGCCGGTCCGCCACCGCTTCGACCGCCACGCGCGCGACGCGCTCGGGCATCGCTGGCCTCAGATGCTGACGACCCGGGGCGGTTCGTGACGCGCCTCGGCCTGGATGATCTCCCAGATCCGCTCCGCCGCCTCTTCCGGATGACCGGTCTCGTTGACGATGACGTGGTCGTAGTCGTCGGCCTGTGCCATCCAGCGCTCGGCGTCACGGCGCCGCCGCTCGAGCGACGCAGCGTCCTCCGAACCCCGGCGCTTCAAACGCTCGGTGAGGTCCTCGAACGAGGGCGGCATGACGAAGATGAGCAGGGCGTCGGGGACCTGCGCGCGGATGGAGCGGGCGCCCTGCGGATCCGGCACCACGATCGCGTCACGACCCGCAGCCAGGATGCCGCGCACCTGGTTGATGGGGGTGCCGTACCAGTTGCCGTGGACGTTGGCATGCTCCAGCAGGCCGCCGGACTCGCGCACCGCGTCAAACTCGGATTGAGAAAGGAAATGGTAGTGGACCTTGTCGATCTCGTTCCGCCGCCGCTTGCGCGTGGTGGCCGTCACGATTGGCACGGCCTGGGGATGGCGGCGCACCAGTTCGGCGACGATCGTGCTCTTGCCGACTCCCGATGGACCCGACACCACGACCAGCATCGGATTCGGGAAGACAAGCCGCTTGTCGGGCCTCACCGCACTCACCTCACGCCTCCTCGACCGATGCGCCGACGCCACGCGGCAGCGCATCGCTGGCGATGCCGCACACCCCCAGCGACGCAGCGAGATCCGGGGGCAGTGCGCTCCAGGCGTTCAGGGTGGCGTCGTCCAGCGGCCGCGCCAGGCGCAGCCGCGCGGCATGCAGGAACTGGCGCTCCAACCCTCCCGGTCCAATGCCGCCGCCGTAGCGCAGATCGCCAGCGATGGGCAGGTGCAGGTAGGCCAGGTGCGCCCGGATCTGATGCGTCCGTCCGGTGCGCGGGTGCAGCGCCAGCAGCGTGTATCCGCTTCCCTCCCCCAGCATATCGTAGTCGGTCACGGACTCGCGGCCGTTGGCGACCACCGCCATGCGCTGCCGATCACGCGGATCACGCCCGACCGGTGCCTCGACGCGCCCTCGCGAGGCCGGAGGCGCGCCACGAACCAGCGCCAGGTACTGCTTTTCAATGCTGCGCTCGCCGAACTGGCGCATGAGGCTCGCCTGTGCTGCATCGGTCTTGGCCACCAGGAGCAGGCCGGAGGTGTCCTTGTCGAGCCGATGCACGATTCCCGGCCGCTCGACGCCTGCGATGCTGCCCAACGGCTGGCCGCTGTCGCGCGCACGACCGAGCAGCGCGTGGACCAGGGTGCCGGTGGCGTGCCCCGCGGACGGATGGACGACCAGGCCGGCCGGCTTGTCTACGATGAGCATGGCCGCGTCCTCGTAGGCGATGCGCAGCGGGATCGATTCGGGGACGAGGGTCGGATCGGGTGGCGCCGAGAGGGTGACCGTGATCTGCTCACCGCCGCGCAGCCTGTCACTGGCGCGTGCCCGCCGTCCGTTCAGCAGCGCGCGGCCGTCGGAGATGAGCCGCTGCGCGTGCGCCCGGCTGATCTCGGCGACGGCGGCGACGGCCAGGTCGAAGCGACCCGCTGCCCCTGTTCCGGTGACGGTCCGGTCTCCGAGTGCTGACGCATCGGTCATGCGGTCGTTTCCTCGTGCAGGCGGTCGACCAGGACGAGGTAGATCACCAGCAGGCCGATGCCGACGACGATCGCCGAATCCGCGACGTTGAACGTCGGGAAGCGGGTGCTGCCGAAGCCGACCGACACGAAGTCGGTGACGTAGCCCTGCCGCAGGCGATCGGTCAGGTTGCCGAGCGTGCCGCCCAGGATCAGCCCCAGGACGATCTGCAGCCAGCGGCTGTGCCCGCGAAACGCCCGATGGAAATAGACGATCATGCCCAGCGCCACGGCGCTGACCACCAGGAAGAGCAGCTGGCCGCCCTGCAGCAGGCTGAATGCGGCGCCGGCGTTCTGGGCGTGCCACAACTGCAGGAGATCTCCCACGACGCTGACGGAGTCGCCGACCGGGATGTTGGCGACGATCAGTGCCTTGCTGACGAGGTCGGCGGCAAGGATCAAGGCGCCCGTCCCCAGCAGGGCGAGCGCATCAGCCCGCCCGGGGGAGTGTGGCATCTCGTTGCTCATCATGGAGTGCGTCGAACTGCCAACCGCAATGACGTTCCGTCCAGGGTCAGCACCTCGTCGCGATCCGTCGCCGCCAGCTCGGCACCAGGAGCGAGATCCAACGACGTGGCCAACGTCTCCGCCGCGAGCCACTCGCGGAACGGTTGCAGGCGCGCCACGGTCGGCGCATCCGCGGCGATCGCCACCGAGATGCGGTCGCTGATCTCGTAGCCGGCCGCCTTGCGCAGGTTCTGGAGCCGATGTGCCAGTTCACGCGCCAGTCCCTCGTCGGCCAGCGCCTCGTCGAGCTTCGTATCCAGTGCCACCAGCAGGTCGCCCTCCTCGGCGACCTCGTGGCCGGGCCGCGCCCGCGCGGTCAGTTGAAACTCGTCGGAGGCAAGGGTCACGCCGCCGACCTCTGCGCGGCCGTCGTCGAGCAGGCGCCAGTCACCCGACCGCGCGCCAGCCATGACCGCACCGACGGCCGACCCGTGCCGCGGACCGATGACGGGAAGCAGCGGGTACATGGTGCGTTCCACCATCTCCGACTCGTCGGGGATGAGCTCCAGCGACTTGACGTTCAGCTCGTCCAGCACCTGGGCGCTGAGTGCCTCGGCGGTGGACGCGTCCCGCGCAAGCGCGCCGGCGGCGCCTGCGGGCAGCTTGACGCGCACTGCGCGCAGAGGCTGGCGTGTGCGCATCTTCGACGCGGCACGCGCGGTGTGACCCAGCCCGACGACCCGGCGGGCCAACGCCACCGCCTCATCGAGGGCCGGATCGTGGCGGCCGGCGATCCGCGAGGGGAACGACGCGAGGTGCACGCTATCGGGCGCCTCGCCGTCGATGGCGACCACCAGGTTGCGCCACATGGCATCCGCCAGGTGCGGAACGAACGGTGCCATCAGCCGAGCCAGCGTGGTCAGAACCTCATGGAGCGTCGCGTACGCCGCGCGCTTGTCGGCATCGAGCTCGCCTTTCCAGAAGCGGCGGCGCGAACGCCGCACGTACCAGTTCGACAGGTCATTCACGAATGCCTCAACCGAACGAGCGGCCGATGCCGCGTCGTAGCCGTCCAGCCCCTCGCGCACCGACCCGATCAGCGAGTCCAGGCGCGACAAGATCCATCGGTCGAGCAACGCGGGCGAAGCCTGCGCATCGGTCGAAGCAGGCGGCGTCCAGCCGTCCAGGCGTGCGTAGTTGGCGAAGAAGGCATAGGCGTTCCACAGCGGCAGGAAGAAGCGCCGCACGACGTCGGCGCCGGGGCCATAGCCGAAGTTGACGTTGATGGCCGGATTGGCCGAGGCGAACATCCAGCGCATCGTATCGGCGCCGATGTGGTCGGCCGCCTCGTCGAACGGGATGGAATTGCCCCTGCTCTTGTGCATCTCCTCGCCGTGCTCGTCGCGCACCAGCGCATGGCCCAGCACCACGCTGGTCGGCGTGCGATCGGTCATCACCGTCGACATGGTCAGCAGGGCATAGAACCAGTTACGGAACTGGCCGGGGAACGACTCAACGATGAAGTCGGCTGGGAACCACTCCTTCCAGGAGCCACGGTCGGTGGTCCAGCCCAAGGTTGAGTACGCCACGATGCCAGCGTCGAGCCACGGGTTGCCAACATCGGGAATGCGTCGCGACCGTCCGCCGCAGGAGCGGCACGCGATCTCCACCGCGTCGATGAACGGCTTGTGCGGGGTGTGGCCCTCGAATTCATCCCAGCCCGCCACCGCGCGCTGCTTCAGCTCGTCGCGCGAGCCGATCACCTCCCACGCAGTGCACTGGCTGCAGACCCAGATCGGCAACGCGAGCCCGTAGTAGCGCTTCTTGCTGATCATCCAGTCACCCATGTTGCGCAGCCAGTCGAGCTCACGCTCCTGAAGGCCGATTCCCTCGGGCAGCCAGGTCGCCTGACGCGTCACCGCGGAGATCGGCGCGCGTAGTGGATCCATGCGGATGAACCACTCGTCCACCAGCCTGAAGAGAAGCTCGGTGCCACAGCGCCAGCAGACCGGGTAGGAGTGCGTGTACTGCTCGCGGCGGACCAGGATCCCCTTGCCCTCGAGGTCCTGCGCCACCGCAACCGACATCCCGGCCGAAGGCTCATCGCTGCGGCCGGCATAGCGGCCAGTCTGCCAGCCGTAGCCGGGTCCGAACACGCCGAACTGGTCGATCGGGTCGAGGACCGCGAGGCCTTCGGCCTTCGACAGCGCGAAGTCCTCCTGGCCGCATCCCGGCGCGATGTGCACGATGCCGGTTCCCTCCTCGTCAGACACCTCGTCCCAGGCGATGACGCGGTGCTCGACGCCGTGCTGCGCCGGCAGCTCGTCGAATGGCCCGCGGTAGTGGAGGCCGACGAGCTCGCTTCCGCGCTCCTCGCGCAGGACATCGGCATCTGGCGCGACACGCGCCTTCGAGCCGCGGCTCAACCACCAGCGCCGACCATCACGCCCACGGACGAGCAGGTACGTCAGCTCGGGGCTGACGGCGGCGGCGACGTTCGACGACAGGGTCCAGGGAGTCGTGGTCCACACCAGCAGTGACTCGTCCTCGCGGCCAGCGTCGGTCAGCGGCAGCTCAACGGTCAACGAGAGGTGCGTCAGTTCCCGGTAACCCTCGGTGGCTATCTCCATGTTCGACAGTCCCGTGCCACAGCGCGGGCACCAGGGCATCACGTCATGGCCCTTGTAGATCAGGTCGCGGCGGTGGCATTCGGCCAGGAAGGCCCAGATCGTGTAGTTGTTCTCGTCGGAGTTCGTGAAGTAGCTGTGCTCCCAATCCATCCACATGCCGAGCCGCTTGCTCTGCTCGGTGATGAGCGCCGCGAAGCGGTCGACCCGCTCCTTACACATGTCGACGAACCTGTCGACGCCGAACGACTCGATCTCGCGCTTGTTGTTGAAGCCCAACTGGCGTTCGACCTCGACCTCGATCCACAGGCCCTGGCAGTCGAATCCGTTCTGGTAACGCTGCCGCTGCCCGAGCATGGTGTGGTAGCGCTGGTAGAGGTCCTTGTAGGTGCGGCCCCAGGCGTGATGCACGCCCATCGGGTTGTTGGCGGTGATCGGCCCGTCCAGGAAGCTGAACGTCTCTTCGCCCTCGGCATTGCGCGCGAGGTAGCGCTCCATCGTCCGACCCTCGCGCCAGACCTCGATCATCTCCCGCTCAAGGGCGGGCACATCCAGCTTGCTCGATACCTGCCTGAACAACTTCACTCCAACAAAAAGCCCGTCCCTCATCCGGGACGGGAAGCATCTTCCCGCGACAGCACCCGTGCGCCTCGATCGTCGCAGCGGGCGGGCCGGGTGTCAATGCGCAGCTGTCAGGCGATCAGCGCGCGACCGACCATCACCAGCGCGAAGAACGAGGCCACGACCACCAGCGGGACGAGGCGCGGCCACCAGATCCTGGCGCCAACCGCGGCGAGGGTCGCGGCTGGACCGATCAGCACCAGCGCGAACGCCACGTTCAGCGTCGTTGCCCTGTCGCGCGGCCCAAGCGACAGGGCGAAGCCCGCAACCAGTGACGTGGCGACCAGCGGCAGCAGCAGCACCAGCAGCGCAGCCACCATGGCTCCCGATGGCCGCGTCCACGCCGGCCGCTGAAGCGACGGCAGCGACCGCGGAAAGCGTGCCACCGGCGCTGGGCCGGTCGCCGACGGCGGCTCGGCGCCCACCGCGGAGCGTGCCACCTCCTGGGCGCTGCGCTCCGCCTCGGCCGTGGCCAACGTCGCGGCTCGCTGCGCGGCGAGGCGTTCCTCGAGCTGCACGCGCTCGATACCGGTCAGCGCCCGCGGCGCGAACGGCTCGTCCCGTCCGCGTTCGACCGGCGCGGCCACGGCCGGCGTGACCACGATGGGCGCCACGGGAAGCGGCATGTGCGGTCGAGCGGCATCGAGCCGATGCTGGACCCGTGCCGCCGCCGTCAGCGCACCGATCAAGTCGCTTTCGGAGCGAGGCGCGACGGCGAGGCGCATGCCCTCGGTCGGCACCAGGATCAGCGACTCGGTGGGCGCCAGCCGCACGACCTGGATCCGCTCCTCGCCGCGCAGCACCGCCCGGCCGATCGTCCAGCCGAACGCTCCGAACCATGCGCGCAACGGAACGGCCTTGGGCCCCGTGAGCGCGACACGGGTCACCGGGCCACGCACCAGCGCGTACCGCCGCTCTCCACCCAACCAGTGGAAACGGATCGACGAGATTTCGACGTCGAGTCGAATGGTCAACAGGATGAGCCACAGCCACAGCCCAAGCGCGAATGTCGCCACGCCGGCCAGCCCCAGGGCGACGCCGCTCCACCCGCCGAAGAGCACACCCGCCGCCACGGCACCCGCGCCAAGCAGCATCGCGATCAGCGGCGCGGCCAGCAGCCGCCGCGCGGCGCGCGCAAGGGGGACGCGCGCGATCGAGATCGTCTCGTCGGGCATGGCTGGTCAGGCCTTCTCGGTGACGCGATATTCCAGGTATCGGCCGGTCAACAGCCGCGTCTGCGCGTCGAGCGCCGGCAGGTTGCTGAAGAAGATGCCGACGAACGGCAGGCCAATCCATTGCACGTAGCTGATGATCCGGGTCAGACGTCCCCACTCGGGCGGTCGGGGCGGCACGATCCGGTGCTCCACCCAGATCAGGACGAAGAGGGCAATCAGGCCGATGCTCAACATGGTCGAAGCGTACAGCGGCAGGTTCTGCCCAAGCGTCGTCTCCGCGAAAGCAGGGTTCAGCAGCAGCGGCACGGTTGCCCCGAACATGATCACGAACGGCGCAATCGCCCAGTTGATGTGCTCACCGAACAGGTTCGCCATGCGCCACACCCGCGACGAGAGCGGGATCTCGGGATGGCGGAAGGCGTTCTGTACCACGTACGGGATGTCGGTGACGCCCCACGCCCAGCGCCGCGCCTGCATGTACTGGGAGGCGAGCGAGCGCCAATAGGATCGGGCGCGCACCGCGTCGCCGTAGATCGGGATGAAGAGCGGCACGGCGCGGAAGCGGTCCCCGTAGGTGAAGTAGCTCTTCCAGTAGAAGCGGCTGTCCTCCGGAATTGCATCGGTCGCCCAGTAGCCCACTTCGTGGATCAGCTTCAGGGTGGTCGAGTAGGATCCGAAGCTCTGCAGCTTCTCGGGCAGCACGCTGCGCCACATCTGCAGCTGAGTCAGCACCGCGGCGAAGAGCCGAAGCAGCACCGGCGCCTGCCAGATGTTGTTGTGGAAGTACGGGATCGGCTGGTAGAGCTGCGTCTCGCGGTTCTCATCGGTCAGGTGGGCCCAGGTCAGGTAGCTGAAGTACAGCGGGTGGACGCGATAGTCGGCGTCGAGGTCGGTGACCAGGATGCGGGACGGATCCATCCCTCGTTCGCGCACCAGCAGTCGATACAGGTAGCGGCCGCCCCAGGCCATGGCGCTCGACTTGCCGATGACGATCCCCGGCTCGAGTGGATCGAGGATGTGGATGAACTCGGCGAAGGCATCACCGAACTCGGTGCGCAGTGCCGCGACGTTGGCGATGCCGCCTTCATCGGTCTCGCGGGTGATGATCGCGCAGATCTTGCGCTCCTTCGGCCACTCTGCCGCCGCCAGCGCGGCGAGCGTGTGTCGCAGCTTCTCGAGCGACTCGGTATAGGTCGGGATCAACGCGAGGTGCACGTACTGCTCGGCTCGTGGAGCGGCGTCGCCCGCCTCGAGCATCGGGACTGGCCCGAGCGCACCGACGCGCTTCGTCCAGTCGATCGCCTGCACGCGGTTGATGCGACGGAACGCGACGACCACCGCACCGGCGAACCACAGCGCCCTGCACACCCAATAGAAGTCGAACGAGAGGACGAAATAGGCAACCAGCCAGGGATAGCTGAAGCTCAACCAGATCGGCCCGATGATGATGGCCCAGCTGACGAGCCCGGGCACCATCTCGAGCGTGCGCTGCAGCCAGAGGTAACGATCTTCGTTGTGCGCTTCGACCATGGCGTCTGCGTTCGGCACGGGGACCCGCCCCCGGGGCCGAGCACGTGCCGGCTGCGTCCTCTTAAAAGACCGGAGTCAACCAGCCGCGGTAGGCATCCAGCCGACCGCGAACCGCATCGAAGTACGTCGTCGACAGGCGCTTGGTGATCGGGCCCGGACGTCCGGTTCCCACCGGGCGCCGATCGACCTCGATCACCGCCGAAACCTGCGCGCCGGTCCCGCACAGGAACAGCTCGTCGGCCCCATACAGCTCGGTCCGGTCGATACTTCGCTGCACGACGCCGATCCCGAATTCGGTGGCCATCTCCATCATCCGTCGCCGCGTGATGCCCTCCAGGATGTTGTCGGTGGTTGGCGGCGTGATGAGCACGCCGTCCTTGACCATGAAGAAGTTCTCGGCACTGCCTTCGCTGACGTGACCGTCGGCGGTCAGCACGATCGCCTCGTCGAAGCCGTTCATCTGCGCCTCGCTCTTGGCGAATGCGCCGTTGACGTACGCGCCGGTGATCTTGCCGCGCGCCGGGATGGCATTGTCATCGGTCCGGCGCCAGGAGCTGACCTGCGCGCGGATGCCGCCGTCGGTGTCGATGTATTGGCCGAACGGAATGGCGAAGATGGTGATGTCGGAGTCCAGGTTGTGCAGCCGAACTCCGATCGTCTCGCTCGATTTGTAGACGATCGGGCGCACGTAGGCGTCCTCGCGCATGCCGTCTCGCCGCAGGATCTCGACCGTGGCGTCGGCCAACTCCTGTGAGCTGTGGCGGACATCCATCAGCAGCAGCTTGGCTGACTGCCGAATACGATCGTAATGAGCCAGCACGTCGAGGGCGTAGAGCTGCTCCTGCTCGGCGTTCCAGTAGGCACGGATGCCTTCGAACACGGCCGTCCCGTAGTTGAAGGCGTGCGTCATCACGTTGATATTCGCGTCACGCAGCGGCACGAACTGCCCCCGGAAGAATGCCCACAGCTCGGCGGTCGGCTCCTTCGTGGCGGCGGCGACGGTTTCTTCCTGCTTCAGCAACGCAATCTCCTGTCTCACGGCAACGCACGCACACGCTGGCAAGCGGCGGCGGAGCGGCGCATCGTCGAGTATACCGGCCGTCGACGTCAGTCCCCACGGGACAACCCGCTTGGCTCAGTGGCCCGCGGGTACCACGGGCAAGATAAGTGCCGCAACGACGTACAGCACGTAGAACGGGCCACCGATGAGCAGCGACCACGCCGACAGACGGCCGCGGTGGGCCATGATGCCGAAGATCAGGATCATCGAGAGGAACGTCGCTCCTGCGGAGGCAAACGACAACGCGGCGGAGGGGGTGAAGAGCCACTCGGTGAAGAGCAGGCCGATGACGACCGGCACGCTGCTCTGAAAGACCATCGCCCCGGTGATGTTGCCCATCGCCAGCGTGTCCTTGCCACTGCGCACCCACAGGATGCTGTTGAACTTTTCGGGCAGCTCCGTCGCGATCGGAGCGACGATCAGGGCCAGGATGCGCGGATCCAGGCCGATCAGTGTCGAGAGGTGCGTGACCGCGCCGATGAACACCTGGGCGCCGAGGACGATGCAGCCCAGCGCCACGATCACCTGCGAGACGACGACGCGCATGCGTGGGATGCCGCCGTGCTCGGCCGGGTCAACCGGCCCCGGCAGCGCATCGAAGTCGATGGTGTGTGCGCCGTGCATGCCCGGCAGCCGGGCGAGGTGCAGCTGGTTGAGGTCGTCCGGATCGCTCTCCCCCGCCTCGTCGGCGAAATGGGCGCGCACGTAGTACATGTACATCAGGACCAGGACCGCGGCGACGATCCACTTGACCCAGTGGACTTCGACCGGAAGGAATGCGACGCCGATGGCCAGCACGTACGAGACGAGGAAGAAGAGGACGTCGCGGCCGAGCACGCCGGCATTGATGCGCATGTCGGTGCCGCGCCGGCCGTTGCGTGCGAAGATCACCACGCTCAGGCCCGTCACGAACATCGCCAGGGTCGCGAGCATGAACGGCGCGCCGAGGATGGCTCCAACGCCGATCTCGTGCGAGCTGGCGGCCTGTTCCGCAGACGCGCCAAAGACCACCGGGCCGAGGATGGCGATGATCGGGATGAGCGTCTCGGGCATGGCGGTGGCCACCGCCGCCAGCACGCTGCCGACTGCTCCCTCGGCCAGGTTCAGCTTGTGGCCGAACCACTCGATGCCGTTGGTGAACAGTTCCGCCCCCAGCAGGATGATCGCCAAGGACCCGATCAGCAGCACGATGTCCAACCGCTAACCTCCGACTCCGGTGGAGACAAGACCGGCCGCCAGCACCCCGACGATCAGCAGCCCCAGCACCAGTGACGTGATCCTCACGTACCGATGCTCCCCGCACCGGATGAACGCCACCAGCGCGACGACGAGCACGGCGACGGGCGTGAGTACCAACAGCAGCAGTCCGAGCGACACGATGCTAGCCGGTGTGAAGGCTGCGATCTGTGTGAGCAACCCGCCGGACGTCGCACCTGAAGTGCCGGCGCCGGCCCCAGTCGCGCCCGTCAGCCAGGTGAGCGCCATGCCGACCAGCACCACGCCGATCGCCAGCGCGGTGCCCGTGGCAAGCACACGGCTGACCCAGCGTGTCAGCTCATCGTTCGCCGGCCGAATCACGCGCCCAGCGCCCGTATCGCCATCTCGACGGCGACGTAGACGACCACCACCAGGAAGAGGGCCGTGAGCCAGCGCGGCTTGATGTGCGGACCGACGCGTGCGCCCAAGAAGGCGCCGGCCGCCACGCCGAGCACGACCGGACCGGTGATCGCCGGATCGACCTCGCCGCGCACGAGGTAGGCGTAGGCGCCGGCGGCAGCGGTGACGCCGATGATGAAGTTGCTCGTCGCGACCGCGATGCCCATCGGCGCGCCCATGACCAGGTGCACCAATGGGACCTTGATCGCGCCGCCGCCGATGCCCAGCAGTCCCGAGACGATGCCGGCGAAGAACGAGCCGGCCAGGGCGAGCGGCAGGCGATGCCGCCGGTAGGACGGGGCGCCGGGGCCGTCGGGCGCCGATGGCTGCAGGACATCGACCTGCGTCCCTGCGACGGCGCGACGGCGCAGCAGCTCACGGCCCATGGTGATCGCGGTGTAGGCCATCAGCCCGGCGAACAGCCCCGCGATGAGTCGCTCGTGCAGAAACCCGGCAAGCAGCCCGCCGCTGACCGCACCAACGACGGTGCCGTTCTCCAGGGTCAGGCCGAGGCGGACATCGGCGCGGCCGCTGCTCACGTTATGGGCAGCCGCCCCGGTCGAGGTGGCGATCACGCACACCAGGCTGGTGGCCACGGCGGTGCTGAGTGGATAGCCGAAAGCCAGGGTCAGCAGCGGGACGATCAGGATCCCGCCACCGAGGCCAAGGATCGAGCCGAACAGCCCGGCACCCAGCCCCGAAGCAGCGAGCAGCAGGTCGAGTCCCATCAACGACGAAGGCCGGCACCCGAGTCAGCTGCCGACCTCGCTGGGTCAGGGACGCAGATGCTGTGGCGCGTACGGCAGCAGCGCCACCTGCCGTGCGCGCTTGAGTGCCACCGTCAACATTCGCTGGTGGCGGGCGCAGGTGCCTGTCTTGCGTCGCGGCTCGATCTTGGCCCGCTCGCTCAGGTAACGGCGCAGGCGGTTGACCTCCTTGTAATCAATCGACTCGGCCTTGTCGACGCAGAAGTTGCAGACCTTGCGCCGTCGCCGGTCACGGTAGTAATCCGCGGTGTCGCGGCGGGTTCGTGGACTTGCCATCTATCTCCTGCTCACTCGTGCTGCTCTGATGTTCAGAATGGAATGTCGTCGACGTCCATGGCCGGGCTGGGCTGCCGCGGCGGGCTGTCAGCACCCGGTGAGGACTCGCGGCCGGCATCGGATGGGAACTGCTGACCACCGAAGCCGCCGCCCTCCTCGTCGCGCCCACGCCGTTCGAGGTTGACCACGCGGGCGAAGCGCAGCTCGAGCGCCGTCCGCTTCTGGCCGTCGCGGCCCTCGAATTCACGGGCACGCAGCTGGCCCTCCGCGTAGATCTTGTTCCCCTTGCGCAACTGCTCGGCGAGGCGCTCGGCGGCCTGCTCCCAGACCTCGACGCCGATCCACATCGTCTCCTCGGTCCACTCGCCATCGGCTCCGCGGCTGCGGTCGTTGACCGCCACGCGCAGGTTGGTGACGGCCTTGCCGCTCGGCGTGTAGCGCAGCTCCGGATCCGCACCGAGGTTGCCGATGATCATCATCTTGTTGAGTGTCATCTCACACGTTCCTCGAACTTACGAGCCGCTGGTCGCGGGCTCGGCTTCGGATGGCTCCGGCTCCTCGGCGGCCAAAGCTTCGGGCTCAGGCCCGTCGCTGACGACGGCCTCAGCGGTCGGTGCTTCGGCGGTCGGTGCTTCGGCGGTCGGTGCTTCGGCCGCCGGTGTCTCAGCCGCCGGTGTCTCAGCCGCGGCGGCCGTCTGGCTCACCGCCCCGAACGCCTCAGCGGCGTCCGGCAGTTCCTCGGCGCTGCCGCCGGGCCGCTCCTCGAGCAGCGTCACCAGGTGCCGCAGGATCTCTTCGCTGATCAGCATGCCGCGCTCGATCTCACGCACCGCGGACGGATCGATGTCGAACTGGATCAGGAAATAGGAGGCCTCGCGGAAGTTCTGGATATCGTACGCCAGGCGGCGCTTTCCCCACGGCGAAACCTTGCTGAGACTACCGCCGCCATTGACGATGGCGCGCGTGACCTTCTCGACCGCCGACTGGAGCTTATCGTCCTCCAGATCCGGACGGAGCAGAAGCATCAGTTCGTAACGGCGCATGGCCGATCTCCTCCTCTCTTCGGGCTTGCGGTACCGATTCCGGCGGGCGCCGGCGGCACGGCAGAAAGGAGCCCTTCAACATGGAACACACCCCCGATCTCGGAGGCGCCTCCTGAGTATAGCCCGGGACCGATGAGCGGGCAACGCTATACTCAAGGCCCCCCATTCTGCATGTGCACACGAAGGAATCGATGCCGCGAAATCCCATCCTCCTGTGTGCGCCGACCGATGAGTTGCGCGGCCGGCTCGAGAGCGTGCTCGGCGACGCAGGCTACATCGTCACCGCGGTGCGCAATCCGGCTGAGGCCGTAGCCAGCCTCCGCGACGCCGACTACGACCTGACGATCGGCGAAGGGCTGTCGGTCAGCGGTGCCATCGCCGGCATCCGCTCGGCGGCGCGCGTGCCCATGCCGGTGCTGGTCATCGCTCAGGCCGGCGATGTCGAGGCTCGCATCGCATTCCTCGAAGCCGGCGCAGACGACGTCATGGCGTCCGCCTTCGCGCCCCGCGAGCTCGAGGCTCGCGTCGAGGCGCTGCTGATTCGAGCCGGTAGAGCCCGGTCCGACGGCGGCGGCCACGATGTCGCCGCGCAGATGATCACCTTCTTCTCACCGAAGGGTGGCGTCGGCACCACGACCTTGGCGGTCAACAGCGCGGTGATGCTCGCCGGCGCAGCCGGGCGTCCTGGAGCGATCCCGGCACGGGTGCTGATCATCGACCTCGACCTGCAGTTCGGGCAGGTCGCCACGCACCTGAACCTGTCGCCGCGCTTTGACATCGGCGGATTGACCAGCGACGAGCCGGCACTGGCCGATCCAGAGTTGGCATCCTCCTACCTGACGGCCCACAGCTCGCGCGTCTCGGTCCTGGCCGCCCCAAGCAACCCTGAGGCGGACTTCCACGTGACGGTCGATCAGATCGAGCGCGTCCTCACGATCTTCCGACCGCGCTTCGACGTGATCGTGGTCGACTGCGGCAGCCGCCTTGACACGCGGACGCTATGGATGCTCGAACAGGCGGATACCCACGTCTTCGTCATCTTCCCCGAGATCGCGGCGCTGCGCGCCACCAGCCTGCTGCTCGGCTTCCTCGCCGAGACTGCGACTCTCAGGGCGCGGACGCATTTCGTGGTCAACCACCTCTTCCACAAGGAACTGCTCAAGACCCGCGACATCGAGAACCTGCTCGGCTCGCGACCCGCCGCCGAGATTCCCTACACCGAGGTCGAGATGATTCGCGCCGTGAACGAGGGCGTTCCAGTGGTCATCGGGCGACCCACCTCGGCGGTGACGCAGGCACTGCGGGGACTGGTGCAGGCGATCCTGGGAATCGAGGTCGCATCGGGCAAGGCAAAGCCCGAGAAGCGCGGTTTCCTTCATCGCTGAAGCTGGGTGCCTGGTGCCGGAGGAGGGACTCGAACCCCCACGCCTTGCGGCTACCGATTTTAAGTCGGCTGCGTCTGCCATTCCGCCACTCCGGCCGCACTCAGCCTAGCCCATCTGGTCCGATGCTCTGCGCCTGACACTC
>JBBRXE010000012.1:0-20849 GCA_038248695.1 Candidatus Limnocylindria bacterium
GTGAGCAGCGCTATCCCCGCCGAGTCGTAGCCGCGATACTCGAGGCGGCGCAATCCCTCGAGCAGGATGGGCGCGGCATCACGCGGTCCGACGTAGCCCACGATTCCGCACATGTCGCCTCCTCCGGCTCGCTCCTTAGTTCAGCCGCGCCCGTGCGAGCTCGTCCAGATCGCGCGCGATCTCCTCGATCTCGTCCAGATGGTCGCCTTCGACCATGATCCGAATTTTCGGCTCGGTGCCCGATGGCCGGACGAGGATTCGACCCCGCTCCCCCAGCCGCTCGCGTGCCCGCGCGACGGCTTCGCCGAACGCCGGATCGATCTCCCATTGGTCTCGATGGCGGACGGCCGAGTTTAGCATCACCTGCGGCAACCTCGGAATTCGGCCGGCGAGCTCGGAGAGGCTGGCACCCGGCGTCGCGCGCAGTGTGCGGATCAGCTCGATCCCGGTCAGCAGGCCGTCTCCGGTGGTGGCCAGGTCGCGGAAGATGATGTGTCCCGACTGCTCACCGCCCAGCATGGCATCCGCTCGCTCCATGGCGTCGAACACATGCCGGTCGCCGACCGGCGTCCGGATCAGGCGCCCGCCCGCCTCTGTGATGGCACGCTCCAGGCCGCCGTTGCTCATGACGGTCGCGACCAGGATGCCATTGCGCAGCGTTCCCTTTCCCAGTCGATCCAGGGCGCAGATGCCCATCACCGCGTCACCGTCGACCAGGGAGCCGCGCTCGTCGACCGCGATCAACCGGTCGGCATCGCCGTCGAACGCCAGGCCGATCTCCAGGCCGCCTTGCAGCACCGCCGCCGCCAGACGCTCCGGATGGGTCGAGCCGCACTCGTCGTTGATGTTGGTGCCATCCGGCGCGGCGGACAGGACAGTCGTCTCGGCTCCGAGCTCGGAGAAGAGCTTGGGCGCGATGACGCTGGCAGAGCCGTTCGCACAGTCGAGGCCGATGCGCATGCCCACCAGGGTGTCGGCGGCAGCCTGAAGCAGGTGACGACGATAGCCATCCACCTCGCCGGCGTCGCGTCGGATCCGGCCGAGCTTCGCGTTTGCCATGCCGGGCAGCGAGTCGGCGCGAAAGATGAGGGACTCCAGCTCGTCCTCGACCGCGGCGTCGACCTTGCGGCCGCCGGAGAGCACCTTCAGCCCGTTGTCCGCGGCCGGGTTGTGTGACGCGCTGACCATGATCCCGGCGGCGTGACGCCCGGTGCCGGCGATGAAGGCCAGGCACGGCGTGGTGACAACCCCCAGCTCGACCACGTCCGAGCCGACTGACGTCAGGCCTGCGCCCAGCGCGGCCACCAGCATGTCGCCCGAGCGCCGCGTGTCCTGACCGATGACCACGCTCTGGCCCTCGCCATCTACCAGGTGGCCGACCGCGCGCCCGAGCTCGTAGGCCAGAGTCGGGGTGAGATCGACGTTGGCGATGCCACGGATCCCGTCGGTTCCGAAGAGCCGTGCCATCTACGGCGTCGTGCCGGACGTCGGCGTCGGGGTGGCAGGCGCCTGTATCAGGATCCGAATAGTGGTCGGCGAGATGCTGACCAGGTCGAGTCCCTTGGGCAGGCTGAGCTGCGGCTGCACGTCATGCGGCCCAGGGGCAAGGCCCGACACGTCGACGAACGGGGTCAGGTCTGCCGGGTCGAGGCCGTCGAGCAGCGCCAGCGGCCCGCTGAGCGTCACCGCCAGACGGTCCAGCTGTGGCAGACAGGCATCGCCGGCAGCGGCACCGCGGCATACGATCCCGGTGGTGAACGTTCGGCTGCCGCTGGCGGCACGCACCGTGAGCGTCACCTTGGCACTCTCCGGGCTGCCCGCGACCAGGGTTGCGCCATCCGGCACGACGAGCGGCCGCTCGTAGCTCGTGGTCTTGGCCACGCCGCCGACGTCGATCGGCTCGGTCGCGACCTCGGTGATCAAGCGGAGCACGTCCGGCGTACCGCGCAGCGTGACGGTAGTGGGATCGACCGTCACGCCGTCGATCTCCGAGCCATTGGCCGGGCTGCCACTCAACGCGGGACGCACCTGGACCGTCTTGTTGGTCTGCACCGCAGTGACGTCGATGCTGATGTGCACCGAGTTGGGCGTAAGGTCCACCGATTCGACGCGCTGCCCGTCGACATCGACCGGCACGAGGTCGAATTCACGGTCGACCGAGATGCCGGATGCATCGATACTGACATGCGCCACCGCTCGAACGACCTGGCTCAGGCGGGAGCTGGCGCCCTTCACCTGCACCTCCCCGGGCGTAACGCGTGGGATGCCGATATCCAGCCCGTCGGGGACGCTGCCGCGGTCGACCGCCACCGGGACGATCTTGCTGTCGAGCGTGTCGAGCGTGACTGAGACCTGTGTCGGGGTGAAGCTGATGACCGTGATGCCCTGGCCCAGCGCGCTGACGATGATGGGCAACAGCTGTGGCTCGCCGGGACGCTGCGTGTCGTACTTGGACAGGTCGAGGGACGCCGAGAAACTGTCGACCGTCGGCCGCGCCTTGTCGCGTTCGATTCGGTAGCGGATGTCCACCGTTCGGAACGGAGGACCGATGTTGACGTACGTGGTTGGCTGATCGACCCCGCGCACCGGAATGGAGCGCGCGGTGTCTTCGGCGAACGAGCCTGAGTAGACAAGCCCGGTGTAGAGCACGGTCGCCAGCGCGACGGCCCCCAATTTGAGCGCCCAGTTGCCCAGCAGCCAGTTCATCAGGATCGCCGCTCGCCCGGCAGCACGCGACCGTCCGGCCGCGGCTCCGGCATCGGTCGGTTGATGACCCGCTCCTCCGGATCCAACGGCTGCTCGTCCAGCGGCTCGGGCGTCACGCCGAGGCCCCAGCGACCCTCGAGGGTGCGGCGCAGCAGCGGCACGGCACGTCGCGGTGCCTGCGGTCGAATGAGGTTGAAGAGCCGCCGGCGCAGCTTTTCCTCGTTCAGGTTGCGCTCGATACGACCCCGCATGACGAGCGAGATCGAGCCAGTCTCCTCGCTGACCACGATGACCAGCGCATCGGTCTGCTCACTGATGCCGATGGCGGCGCGGTGACGGGTGCCGTAGCGCTCCGAATCGAGGACATTCTGCGAGAGCGGCAGGAGCACCCCGGCCGCAATGATCCTGTCGCCGCTGATCAGCACCGCACCGTCGTGCAGAACCGTGCCGCGATAGAAGATGGTGACCAGCAGCTCCGCGCGCAGGTCGGCGTGCAGCGGGACGCCGGACTCAGTCGCCAGGTCGTGCAGGCCGGTTTCGCGCTCGAGCACCATCAGGGCGCCGTGCCTCGAACCCGCCAGCAGCCGGGCGGCACGGCTGATCTCGCGCGCGACCCGCTCCGCGGTCGCAACCTCGTGCGACACGAAGAAGCGGTTGACCGACCCGACCCGGCCGATCTGCTCGAGCGCACGCCGCAGCTCGGGCTGGAAGACGACGACAACCGCGAACAGGCCGACCACCGCGCCGGTCTGCAGCAGGGTGCTCAGCAGTCGCAGGTCCAGCAGCTGGGCGACAAGGTAGACGAGGTACAGGATCGACAGACCGATGACGATCCGCACCGCACGCGTCCCCCGGATCAGGATGAAGATCCAGTAGACAACGATCGCGACGAGGAGGATATCGATCAGCGAAAGCCAGCTGCCTCGCAGGTAGCTATCGAAGAACTCGCGGATGGCTTCGAGCACGGTGTGTCAGCGGCGACCTGAGCTGCGTCGGAGGCCGATGATACCAAAGGCCCGCGGCAGTTCCGCCGAGGCCCTTCTGGCCTGTGGGATCAGCGCTTGGTGTACTGCGGCGCCTTGCGGGCGCGCTTGAGGCCGTACTTCTTGCGCTCCTTGGCCCGCGGATCGCGCGTCAGCAGGCCCGCCTCGCGCAGCGCGTGCCGCGCATCGGGATAAGCGGTCAGCAGCGCCCGGGCAATGCCGTGCCGGATGGCGCCCGCCTGTCCCGTGAAACCGCCGCCGGAAACCAGGATGCTGGCCGAGTAGCGGCCCTCAGTCTCGGTGACGCGGAAGGGCAGGCGCAGCTGCGCGACCGCGCCGGTGCGCCCGAAGTAGTCGGTCACGTCCTTGCCGTTGACGAGGATGGCGCCGTCGCCGGGCAGCAGGCGCACCCGCGCGACGGCGGTCTTGCGCCGGCCCGTGCCGTAGATGTAGCTCGTGCTCACATTGCTCCTCGTTCCTTGGTTACAGCTCGGCCGCGGTCGGCTGCTGTGCCTGGTGTGGATGCTCGCCGCCTCTGTAGACCTTCATCTTCTTGATCATGGCGCGTCCCAGCCGGTTGCGGGGCAGCATGCCCTTCACCGCGCGCTCGATGACGAGCTCCGGCTTGCGCTCGAGGAGCGCCCCAAGGCTCTCCTCCTTGAGGCCGCCGGGATAGTTCGAGTGCCGGTAGTAGCGCTTCTGCGCCAGCTTGTCGCCGGTGACCTTGACCTTTGCGGCGTTCAGCACCACGACGTGATCGCCGGTGTCCAGGTGCGGCGAGTAGATCGGCTTGTGCTTGCCCTCGAGCAGGGTGGCGATGCGCGTCGCCAGACGCCCGAGGGTCTGGCCCGTCGCATCGACGACCCACCACTGACGCTCGATCTCGCTCGCCTTGACTGCGTATGTCTTCACGTTCCTGCTCTTTCCGATCTTGCCGTTTCAGCCTTGTCGTTCCTATTCGAGTAGATGACCCGCTCGAGGGTCAGGCCCCGCGCCGGCGCCGCGCGCCCGCTCAGTGCCCGCTCGCCGGACTGCGCCCCGTCGGCGAGCAGGTCCCTGACCCGCTCCGGCGCCAATCCGCCGCGACCGACCTCCAGCAGCACAGCCACCATGCTCCGCACCATGCGGCGCAGGAAAGCGTTGGCGACGACCGTGATCTCGACCAGGTCGCCGTGCTGCACGATCGTGACCTCGTCGAGTCGGCGCACCGTCCGCCCATGCGGATGGCTGCCAAGCGCCGCGAAGTCACGCTCGCCGGTCAGCAGTGCCGTCGCAGCTCGCATGGCCGCGACGTCCAGCCGATCGTCGATCTCGAGCGTCCGATGCCGTTCCGCAGGTCGCCGGCTGCCCGCCGCCAGGACCCGGTAGCGGTAGACGCGTGCTCGCGCCAGCCGCCGCGGATCGAAGTCCGGCGAGGCCGCCCGCAGTGACCGCACCGCCAGGTCCGGCGGCAGGGCGCCGTTGAGGCGCCTCTGCAGCTCGCGCCACTCCAGTCCCTGGCCCCGTCGACGACGAGCCAGGCAGAAAGCGACGACCTGGCCGGTGGCATGCACCCCGGCATCGGTTCGCCCGGCGAAACGGATTCGCACCCGCTCGCCGGTCAGTCTGTTAAGCGCCTCCTCAAGCTCCCCCTGCACCGTCCGAGCGTTCGGCTGGTACTGGGAGCCCGCGAAGGCAGTCCCGTCATACGCGACGACGGCCCGTGCGCAGCGTCGCGCGGCGACCGGCATCGGTGTGTTCAGTTGGCGGCCAGCCGCGCTCTAGACGAGCTCGATCTGGACGATCGGTGCCGCATCGCCCAGTCGCTGGCCGAGCTTCACGATGCGGGTATAGCCCGAGCTGCGCTCGGCGTACTTCTCGGCCAGCTCGCCCATCAGCTTGTCGACGATGACCGGCTCGTGCGGCATCTGCGACACGAGCGAGCGGCGGGCGCTGAGGCCGCCCTTCCTGGCGGTGGTGATCATGCCGTCGACCAGGCCGCGGACCTCCTTGGCCTTGGCCTCGGTGGTCTTGACCTTCTCGTAGCGCAGCACCGACACGGCAAGGTTGCCGAGCATGTGCATGCGATGGTCGTCCTTGCGGTTGAGCTTGCGACCGGTGGTACGGTGCGGCATGTGCTGGTCAGCCCTCCCGATCCGCGTCGGCGACCATGGCCTCGTCGATCTCGGCGGCGGCCGGCAGGTCCGCCTCGTCAACTCCTTCGCCGCTCGTACCCTCGGGGATCGTGAAGCCGCGCAGCGCGAGCCGCTCGCGCATCTCGTCGAGGCTCTTCTTGCCGAAGTTGCGCATCCGTAGCAGCTCGTCGTCGCCAAGTGCCAGCAACTGGCCGATCTTGGTGATGTTGTTGCGCTTCAGGCTGTTGTAGGCGCGCATCGAAAGGTCGAGCTCCTCGATGGGTGCGTCGAGCAGGTTGGCGCTGGCCGGCGCACTCGGCACGTCGCCCTCGCTCTGCTGCCGGCGGCCGATCTCGGTGAAGCGGCTGAACTCGCGGACCAGGATGTCGGCCGCAGACGAGAGGGCGGCCTGCGGGTTGGTCGTCCCGTCGGTCTCGATCTCCATGGTCAGCTTGTCGAAGTTGGTCATCTGGCCGACGCGCGTGTCGCTTACCACGAAGTTGATCCGACGCACGGGCGAGAAGATGGCGTCCACCGGGATGACCCCGATGGGCATGTCCTCGGTGTGCTCTGCCGGCCGGTAGCCGACGCCGGTCTCGACCGTCAGCTCCATCTCGATCGACCCGTCGTCGGAGTCGAGCGTCAGCAGCAACAGGTCGGGGTTGACGATCTCGATATCGGCATTCTCGGTGATGTCTGCGGCGGTCACCGGCCCGGCGCCGCGCTTGATGAGCTGCAGCGTGACGGGGTGCTGCGCGAACGAGCGCAGGCGCAGCTTCTTGACGTTCAGCGCAATCTGGGTGACGTCTTCCTTTACATTCGGGATGGTGCTGAATTCGTGGAAGATGCCGTTGATCTGGACCGACGTCACCGCGGCGCCCTGCAGCGAGTTGAGCAGGACGCGACGCAGGGCGTTGCCCAGTGTCACGCCATAGCCGTCCTGCAGCGGGTTGACCTCGAAGACGGATCGGTTTCCGGTTGACTCCACCTCGTCGATGCGAGGGGTCTCAAGTTCGATCATGTGGTTTGGTTCGACTCCTGGTTGCTAGCGCGAGTAGTACTCGACCACGAGCTGCTCATTGAACTCGAGCGGCATCTGCTCGCGCGCCGGCTCGGCAAGGATGGTTCCCGACAACTTCGACGCGTCGACGCTCAGCCATTCGGGGATCTGCGCCGAGCGCATGTTCTCGGCGGCCACCTTGAAGACTTCGCGACCGCGGCGCGTCTCCCGGACCTCGATCTTGTCGCCGATCTTGGTTCCGAAGCTCGGGATGTCGGTCGGGCGACCGTTGACCATCAGGTGACCGTGGTTGACCAGCTGGCGCGCCTGGGCGCGCGACAGGCCGAGGCCCATGCGGTAGACGACGTTGTCGAGGCGCATCTCGAGGAGGCGCAGCAGGTTCTCGCCGGTCATGCCCTTGCGCTGCTCGGCCTTCTCGAAGTAGTTGCGGAACTGGCGCTCCAGGACCGAGTAGCTCTTGCGCACCTTCTGCTTCTCGCGCAGCTGGATGCCGTACTCGCTGACCTTGCGGCGCCGCATGGTGTTCATGCCCGGCGGCGTGCTGCGCCGCTCGAAGGAGCACTTCTTGGTGTAGCAGCGGCTACCCTTCAGGAAGAGCTTGAGCCCTTCGCGACGGCAGATGCGGCAGACGGGATCGGTATAGCGTGCCATCGGCTCAGACCCTCCGTCGCTTCGGCGGGCGGCATCCGTTGTGCGGGATGGGAGTCACGTCGGTGATGGCGGTCACATCGAGGCCGGCAGTCTGCAGTGAGCGAATCGCCTGCTCCCGACCGGCGCCCGGACCCTTGACGAAGACCTCGACCTGGCGCATGCCGTGCTCCATGGCGCGCTTCGCGGCACCTTCGGCGGTCTGCGCGGCTGCGAAGGGCGAACTCTTGCGCGAGCCCTTGAAACCGACCAGGCCGGCGCTGCCCCAGCTGATGACGTTGCCGGTCGTGTCGCTGATCGTCACGATCGTGTTGTTGAACGTCGCCTGGATGTGCGCGTGCCCGACGGGGACGTTCTTTCTCTCGCGCTTCTTCGTGCGCGCGGCGCGCTTACGCTCTGGCATGGAACTCCTGTTTACTTCTTGCGGCGAATGCCGACGGTTCGACGGGCGCCGCGGCGCTGCCGTGCGTTTGTCTTCGTGCGCTGACCGCGCACCGGCAGGTTGCGCCGATGGCGGATGCCTCGATAGGAGCCGATCTCCATCAGGCGCTTGATGTTCATGCTCACTTCGCGGCGCAGGTCGCCCTCCACCTTGAAGCGGCGATCGACCACCTCGCGGAGGCGGTTGATCTCGTCCTCGGTCAGCTCACGGACGCGGGTGTCCGGTGAGACGCCGGCGGCCGAGACGATCTGGCTGGCCGACGTCGAGCCGATGCCGTGGATGTAGGTGAGGCTGACGATCACCCGCTTCTCGCGGGGGATGTCAACGCCGCTGATGCGTGCCACGAATGCTGATTACCCCTGGCGCTGCTTATGCTTTGGAATGACACAGATGACCATCACCACACCGGAGCGCTTGATGACCTTGCAGCGCTCGCAGCGCGGCTTGACCGATGCACTGACTTTCATCTCATCCTGTACGTGATCCGACCCCGGGTGAGGTCATAGGGAGACAGCTCGACGCGGACGGTGTCGCCGGGCAGGATGCGGATGAAGTTCTGGCGCAGCTTGCCGGAGATATGTGCGAGCACCTCGTGACCGTTCTCCAGCCGCACCTTGAACATCGCGTTGGGCAGGGGCAGAATCACTTCGCCCTCGACCTCGATTGCATCCTTCTTCGCCAAGCGCCACGCACCCCGATCTACCGTCAGAAATAGTTCTCAGTTGGAAACACACGGAAAGGCCGCCGCACCGGGCGACCCACGGAAAGGAGAGTATACACCAGCACCAATCCAGCGCACAACAGACCGATGCCTCATCGCTGCGTCAGGACCTCGGCCCCTGAATCGGTCACCGCGATGGTGTTTTCGAAGTGCGCCGACAGGCTGCCGTCGCGCGTCACGACCGTCCAGTCGTCGTCGAGGACCCCCACCTCGTCGCTGCCGAGGTTGAACATCGGCTCGATGGCGAAGCACATCCCCGCCTCGATCCGCATCCCGGTCCCGGGCCGCCCGTAATTGGGGATCTGCGGCTCCTCGTGCATCTCGGTGCCGATGCCGTGGCCCACGAACGGCCGCACCACCCCGTAGCCATGCTCGTGCGCGACCGCCTCGATCGCCGCGCCGACGTCGCCCAGCCGGTTGCCGGGGATTGCCGCGCCAATGCCCGCCTCCATCCCCCGTCGTGTGGCGTCGATGAGGGTGCTCACCGCCGCGGGCACCGTGCCGACCGTCCACGTTCGCGCACAATCCGCGTGCCAGCCCTGCCAGATGCAGCCGATGTCGAGCGACACCAGGTCACCCTCGGCGAGACGGCGGGTGGGCGACGGGATGCCGTGCACCACCTCGTGGTTGATCGAGGCGCAGATCGACCCGGGGAAGCCGTGGTAGCCCTTGAACGAGGGCACCGCTCCGGCGTCGCAGATCATGCGCTCGGCCAGCAAGTCGAGCTCGGCGGTGCTGATCCCGGGCCGCAGCGCGGCGTGCATCGCCTCGAGAATATCGGCCAGGACGGCGCCGGCGTGTCGCATGCGGTCGATCTCCTCGGGGCGCTTGAGGGTCACCAGCGACGCGCGGGACGGCATGCCCATGGCTCAGTCGACCCCTTCGGCCGTCGGCTCCATGGCGCGCAGGATGAGCGTCGTGACATCGCCGATCGACAGCCGGCCGTCGATGCGCTCGACGATGCCGGCACGCTCGTAGTGGTCGACCACCTCGAGCATGGGCGCCACCTGCTTGGCCAGTCGCGCTCGCACGACCTCGGGACGGTCATCGTCGCGCTGGGTGAGCATGCCACCATCGTTGTCGCACATACCAGCGACCCGCGGCGGGTCGCTGATGATGTGGTAGGGCGTGCCACAGGATGGGCACGTGAAGCGGCCAGCGACCCGCGCGACGAGCTCCTCGGAGGGAACCTCGATGTAGATGACCCGGCGGATGTGCTCCCCGCGCGAGGCCAGCCGCTTGTCCAATGCTCGCGCCTGGCCGACGGTTCGCGGAAAGCCATCCAGGATTGCGCCTTGCGCGGCGGCGGGCTGGGCAAGCTCGTCCATGAACATGCCGATCGTGATCTCGTCGGGCACCAGGTCGCCGCGTTCCATGTACTCGCGCGCCTGCTCGCCGAGCGGCGTACCCTCGCGCATCGCGCGGCGGAAGAGCTCGCCAGAGGCCAGGTGCACGAGGCCGAGTTCCTGTTGGAGAATCTCGGCCTGGGTACCCTTGCCGGCGCCGACGGCGCCGACCAGCAGCAGGATCTGCCGCTCGTCAGCCGCCAAGCGAGAGGCCTGAGTCAACGGATGAAGCCCTCGTAGTGCCGCATCATCATCTGCGCCTCGAGCTGTTTCATGGTCTCGACCACCACGCTGACCACGATCAGGATGCTGGTGCCACCCAGGTTCAGGCCCTGCGTGCCGGGGATCAGCTGCGCCACGATCAGCGGCAGCACCGCCAGCGCGCCGAGGAAGACCGCACCGCCGAGCGTGATCCGGTTCGTGACCCTCGCCAGGAACTGCTCGGTCGGCTTGCCCGGACGGATGCCCGGGATGAATCCTCCGTTCTTGCGCAGGTAGTCGGCCGTCTGATCGGGCCGGAACTGGAAGGCAGTGTAGAAGTAGGTGAAGAAGACGACCAGCAGGAAGTAGAGAGCGCCGTACACCAGCACGTTCGACTGAGTCAGGTTGGTCGCGATCCAGTTGGCCACGTTCTTCACCCACTCGATGGGGCTGGCCGTGAAGTAGGCCGCGATCTGCGCCGGGAAGAGCAGGATGCTGATGGCGAAGATGATCGGAATGACGCCGGCCATCGTCACCTTCAGCGGCAAATACTGCGTCTGGCCCTGGTACATGCGCCGCCCGCGAACGCGGCTGGCGTACTGCACCGGGATTCGTCGCTGGCCCTCGTTCACCCACACCACGCCGGCGATCACGATGATGGCGATGATGATGAACGGGATGATGCGCACCAGCCCGTCCGGCCCGGTGACGATCGGTCCCGCCTGGTGCGGGATGCGGCCCACGATGCCGGCGAAGATGATGAAGCTGATGCCATTGCCCAGACCCCGCTCACTGATCAGCTCGCCGAGCCACATCAGCAGGATGGTTCCGGCGGTGAAGCTGAGCAGCAGTGAGAGCGTCTCGAAGCTGAACAGGCTGGCCTGCGGAATGACGCCGTTGGCCGAGAGCAGGACGCTGAATCCGTAGCCCTGCGCGAAGGCCAGCGGAATGGTCAGCAGGCGGGTGTACTGGTTGATCTTGTTGCGCCCGTACTCGCCCTCGCGCGCCAGCTCACCCAGGCTGGGGATGACGCCCTGCATCAGCTGCATGATGATGCTGGCGTTGATGTACGGGTTGACCCCCATACCGATGATCGAGGCAGTCGCCAGGCCGCCTCCCGAGAACAGGTCCAGCAGGCTGAGCAACTGGTTCGAGTTGAACAGGTCGGTCAGGCGGGCCTGGTCCACGTTCGGCACCGGGACCGTGGTCAGCACTCGGAAGATCAGCAGGATCCCCAGCGTGAACAGGATCTTGCGTCGGATGTCCGGCGCTCGGAAGGCGGCGACCAGCGAGTCGATCAACGCTAGGACTCGCTCTCGCTGGTCCCGGTCTCGTCGAGGTCGACGGCGCTGATCTCCTCATTGGCTTCGTCCGCCGATGCCTCCGCCACCGCCTCGTCTTCGGCGGCATCCGCCTCTGCATCGGCGGCAGATACTGCTGCATCGGTCTCCGGCGAAGGCTCGAGCTCAAGCTCCTCGACCGGCTGGTTGTCCGGCCAGCTGAGGCGCTGCGCGGTGCTGCCGGCCGCGGCCAGCTTATCGGCTGCCGTACGGCTGAAGGCGTGGGCGTGGACGGTCACCCCGGCCGGCGCGTCGCCGCCGCCCAGGATCTTCAGTGGCAGCTTCGTGTCACGCAGGATGCCGTCGTGCACCAGCACGTCGGGCGTGATCAGCGTGCCGGCCGCCGCTTCCGTCAGGCGCGCCAGGTTGACCGGCGCGTATTCGACGCGGAAGCGGTTCTTGAAGCCGTGGAGCTTCGGCGTGCGGATGTGCAGCGGCGTCTGGCCGCCCTCGAACCAGGCCGGAATGCTCGAGCCGGTGCGCGACTTTTGGCCCTTGGTCCCGCGCCCGGCGGTCTTGCCGCGCCCGGAGCCATGGCCGCGGCCGACGCGTCGCGGCGGCTTGTGGGATCCCGAAGCAGGATGCAGGTCGTGGAGCTTCATGAGGTTGCCTTCTCCGGCGCCGATTCGGCCGCCGGCTCCTCCACCTTGAGGAGAAAGTCCACGCGACGCAGCATGCCCCGGTTCTCCGGGGTATCGGCGATCTCAATGGTCTGGTGGAGCCGATGCAGGCCCAGTGCGCGAATGGTTCCGCGGGCCGCAGCCTTGTGCCCGATGGTGGAGCGGATCCAGGTCACGCGCAGCGTGCGATCGTCGTTCCTGCTAGCGGCCACGCTGACCTCCCCGTCGATCGCCACCGGTCATGGTCGGTACCGCGCGCTCGACGTACTCGTGCGGCCGGCGGGCTGCCTCCGCGCCCTTCTTGCCGAGCAGGTCCTCGGCTGTCCGGCCACGTCGGCCGGCGATCACGTCCGCCGAGCTGAGCGCCGAGAGCGCCAGCAGGGTGGCGCGCACGACGTTGATCGGGTTGTTGCTGCCCATCGACTTCGACAGGATGTCGCGGATGCCGGCCGCCTCGACCACGGATCGCACCGATCCGCCGGCGATCACGCCGGTCCCCGCCGAGGCCGGCTTGAGCATGACCCGCGACGCGCCGAAGTTCGTGGTCACCTCGTGCGGGATGGTGGCTCCCACCAGTGGCACGCGGACCATGTGCTTCTTCGCGTCCTCGACGCCCTTGCGGATCGCCTCGGGGACCTCGCCGGCCTTGCCGAGCCCGACACCGACAGTGCCGTTGTTGTCGCCGACCACGACCATTGCGCTGAAGCTGAAGCGCCGTCCGCCCTTGACGACCTTCGAGACGCGATTGATCTGGACGACCTTCTCTTCGACGTTGCTGAGTTTGGTTGCGTCGATTCTTGCCATATGCCTCTCCGCTCTACAGGTCGAGGCCGCCCTCGCGGGCGCCCTCGGCGAGCGAGCGAACCCGCCCGTGGTACTGGTAGCCGCCACGGTCTAGCACCACGGCGCTCACCCCGGCGGCACGCGCACGTTCGGCCAGCGTCTGCCCGACGCGATGAGCCGACGCCGCCTTGCTGCCTTCGCCGCGGAGCTCCGGCTCGAGGCTGGAGGCGTGGGCCAGGGTGCGACCGGTCGTGTCATCCACGACCTGGCCATAGATGTAACGCGTGCTGCGGAAGACGGACAAGCGCGGCCGGTCCGGCGTGCCGTTGATGCGCAGCCGGATGCGCTCGTGGCGCTTGCGCCGCAGCGCGTCGCGCGATTGCGTGTTGATCATTACTTGCCGCCTCCAACCTTGCCGGCCTTGCCCGCCTTGCGCAGGATCTGCTCGCCCGCGTAGCGGATGCCCTTGCCCTTGTACGGCTCCGGCTTGCGGCGTGAGCGGATGTAGGCCGCGGTCTGCCCGACGAGCTCCTTGTCGGCGCCGAAGACGGCCAGGCGCGTCGGCGTCTCGACGCGGAACTCGATGCCGGAGGGCGCCGGCACCTCGACCGGGTGCGAGTAGCCGAGCGCCAGCACGAGCTTGTCGCCATGCAGCTGCGCACGGTAGCCAACCCCCGAGATCTCGAGGCCCTTGGTGAAGCCGGTGGTCACGCCGGTGACCATGTTGTTGATGAGCGTCCGGGTCAGGCCGTGCAGCGCCCGATGGCGCGGCGCATCGCTGGGGCGCACCACGCGCAGCACGCCATCCTCGCGCTCGAGGCGCATCTCCGGATGGATCTCGCGCTGCAGCTCGCCGAGCGGGCCTTTGACGCGCAGGCTGCGACCGTCCTGGGTCACCTCGACGTTGGAGGGGAGCGTGATCGGCAATCGACCGATTCTTGACATGAGGTGGCTCCCTACCAGACGTAGCAGACGACTTCGCCGCCGAGGTTCAGCTTCCGGGCCTGTGAGCCCGTCATGACCCCGCGGGATGTCGATAGGATGGCCAGGCCGAGACCGCCGAGAACGCGCGGGATCTCGGTCTTGCGCGCATAGACGCGCAGTCCCGGCTTACTGATGCGCTTGATACCGGCAACGACCGGCGTGCGATCTTCACCGTAGCGCAAGCGGACGGTGAGCGCGTCCTGCACGCCATCGGGACGTGTCTCGTAGGACTCGATGAAGCCCTCCTCGGTCAGGATGCGCGCGATCTCGCGCTTCACCTTGGACGACGGGAGCGTCACCTCTCGATGCCGCGCGGCGCTGGCGTTGCGGATGCGCGTCAGCATGTCGGCGATCGGATCGGTGCTGTTCATGTCAGGTACGTTTTTCTCCTCGGCGGTGGTTCGCGCCGCTTACTCACGGTTGGCGCCTTCCGCTGAATGGTGGTGAGCTACCAGCTTGACTTGGTGACTCCCGGCAGCTGACCCTCGAGGGCCCGCTCACGGAAGCAGATGCGGCACATCGCGAACCGGCGCATGTAGCCGCGCGGACGGCCGCAGATCGAGCAGCGGTTGTGCTGCTGGACCTTGTAGCGCGCCGGGCGGTTCGCCTTCGCGATCATTGACTTCTTCGCCACGAAATTTCCTCGTTACGACGACTGGAACGGCATGCCGAGTAGCTGGAGGAGCTTGCGCCCCTCCTCATCGGTCTTCGCCGTGGTGACGATGCTGATCTCGAGCCCGCGCAGCCGGTCGATCTTGTCGTAGTCGATCTCCGGGTAGACGAGCTGCTCGTGCAGGCCGAGGCTGAAGTTGCCACGACCGTCGAACGAGCGGGTCGCGATGCCACGGAAGTCGCGAATCCGTGGCAGCGCCAGGTTGAAGGTGCGCTCCATGAAGTCGTACATGCGCTGGCCGCGCAGTGTCGCCTTGGCGCCGATGGGCATCCCGGTGCGCAGCCGGAACTGCGCGATCGAGCGCTTGGCGCGGGTCACGATCGGCTTCTGGCCGGTGATCCGCGAGAGGTCGCCCACCGCGGCGTCGAGCGCCTTGGCATTCTGGATCGCCTCACCGAGGCCGATGTTGACGACGACCTTAGCGACGCGCGGGATCTGCATCGGGTTCGGATAGGCGAACTCGCGCTGCATGGCCGGCGCGACCTCGTCCGCATAACGCTGCCGCAGTCCGCTGTGCTCGGGGCGCTGGAAGGCGCGCAGCGATTGCGCCGTGGCCGTCTTCGACGCGGCCTTCTTCGGTGCGGCCTTCTTCGGTGTCTCCTTCGCCGGGCTCATCGGCCCACCTCGAGCTGTTCGCCGCAGTGCTTGCAGACGCGGACCGGCCGATGCGCCTCGCCCTCGAGGTGCCGATGGTTGACGCGCGTCGGCTTGTCACAATGCGGGCAGACGACCTGCACGTTGCTGACATCGAGCGGCATGGGGATGTCCAGGATGCCGCCGCTCTGCGTCTGGGACGCTGCGCGCTTGTGCTTCTTGGCCATATTGATACCCGGGATCACGACCGCCGGGCCACGCTTGGTGCGCTCGAGACGCTCCACGGTGCCGCGCTTACCGCGATCCTTACCGGCGAGCACCAGCACGGTGTCTCCCTTGCGAATGCTGGCCATCTAGAGCACCTCCGGCGCGAGTGACACGATCTTCATGTAGTTCCGCTCGCGCAGCTCACGGGCGACGGGGCCGAAGATGCGCGTGCCGCGTGGGTTGCCCTGTGGGTTGATGAGCACCGCGGCATTCTCGTCGAAGCGAATGTGGCTGCCATCCGGCCGGCCGTACTCCTTGGTCGTCCGAACGATGACCGCCTTGACGACCTCGCCCTTCTTGACGCCGGAATTCGGCATCGCCTGCTTGACGCTGGCAACGATGACGTCGCCGACCTCGGCCGTGTCGGACTGCGACCGACCGATGACGGTGATGCACTGGATGCTGCGGGCGCCGGTGTTGTCTGCGACGCGCAGCCGGCTGTACTGGCGAATCATCTAGCCCACCAGCTCCTCGTTCGAGCCACGCGCGACGACCTCGACTACCTGCCAGCGCTTGTCGCGAGACATGGGGCGGCATTCCTCGATGCGCACGGTGTCACCGACCTGCGCGCCATACGATTCGTCGTGCGCCTTGAACTTGCTGGAGAGCCGGACCACCCGCTTGTAGACCGGGTGGCGGCGCAGCCGCTCGACGCTGACGACGACCGTCTTGTCCATCTTGTCGGACACCACGCGCCCGACCTTGCTTCTTCGTTTGCCCTGCATCAGCTGGCCTTCTCCGCGTCAGCGTGCGCGGCGCTCGCCGCGTGCTGTCGCTCCGTCATGACGGTCAGGATGCGGGCGATGCGCTTGCGCGTCGCCGGCAGCCTGCTGTAGTTCTTCTCCTGTCGGGTGGCGAGGTCGAAGCGGATCTTCCAGAGTTCCTGCTTCGCATCCACCAACGCGCTCTCCAGGTCGCCATCGGAGAGCCCGCGGACCTCATTGATGTCCATGCTCAAAGCCCTCCTTCACCACGAACTTCGTCGAGATCGGCAGCTTGTGGCTGGCCAGGCGCATCGCCTCGCGGGCGACCGGCTCCGGAACTCCCGACATCTCAAACATCATCCGGCCGGGCTTGACGACTGCGACCCAGTGGTCTGGAGCGCCCTTCCCCGATCCCATGCGCACCTCGGCAGGCTTCTTGGTAACGGGCTTGTCCGGGAAGACCCGGATCCAGATGCGGCCACCGCGCTTGATGTGGTGGGTCATGGCACGCCGCGCCGACTCGATCTGGCGGCTGGTCAGCCAGCAGACCTCCTCGGCCATCAGGCCAAAGTCGCCGAAGCTGATGGTCGTGCCGCCCTTGGCCATGCCCGAGCGGCGGCCGCGCTGGACCTTGCGGTGCTTGACGCGCTTTGGCATCAACATGCTCAGGCCTCCTTCTCGGGCGCGGGCGCATTCTCGCCCTTCGCCGTGTCGGCCTTTACGGCTGACTCGGCCTTCGAGGTGTCGGCCTTTGCGGCTGATTCGGCCTTCGGCAGCTTCTCGGCCTTTGCCGCTGACTGGGCCTTCGGCGTCGTCTCGGCCCGCGGCGCGGCTTCCGCTGCTGTCTCGGCATGCGGCGTCACGTCGATCTGCGGCTCGGACGTCGCCGTGGCCGATGCGGCGGCTGGCGACTCCTCGATCGGCGCCGTGCTCCTGGGCCGGCTGGCGGGACTAGGTCGTGTGCGCGGGCGCGGCGGCACCAGCGTGGCTGTCGCGGTGCCGCCCGATGCAGCCGCGGCCGGCGCGTTCGTCGACAGCCCTGTTCGGCTCCGACCACCGCGCGCGCCCGGGCGCGTTCGCTCACGTGGCTCCGTTCGAGCGCTTCCCGGCCGCTCGCCGAGCTGCTCGCCACGGTAGATCCAGACCTTGACGCCGATGCGTCCGTAGGTCGTGCGTGCGTGGACGAGGCCATAGCTGATGTCGGCCCGCAGCGTGCCAAGCGGAATGCGGCCTTCCTTGTCCCACTCGGTGCGGCTCATCTCGGAACCGCCCAGGCGGCCCGAAACCTGCACCTTGACGCCCTTGGCGCCGGCCTTGATGGTGCGCTGGATCGACTGCTTGATGGCCTTGCGGAACGCGATGCGCCGCTCCAGCTGGCCGGCGACGTTCTGCGCCACCAGCACGCCGTCGAGCTCCGGCTGCAGCACTTCCTTGATCTCGAGCTTGACCTTCTTGTCGGTCAGCTTGCCGACGGCGGTGCGCAGCGCCTCGACGTTCGAGCCGCCTTTGCCGATGACGATCCCCGGCTTGGCCGAATGCACCGTGACGGTTACGTGGTTGATGCCTCGCTCGATCTCGAGCTGGCTGACGCTGGCGTTCGACAGCTGCTTCGCGACGAGCTGCCGGATCTTCATGTCCTCCTGCAGCAGGGTTGCGTAGTCGCGATCCGCATACCACTTCGCCAACCACGGCTTGATGATGCCGATCCGGAAGCCATAGGGGTGAACCTTGTGTCCCATCTATGCCTCCTCTCGGTCAGCCACGGCGATGGTGATGTGGCTGGTTCGTTTCAGGATTGCGAAGTAGCGGCCCTGCGCGCGCGGTCGTCCACGCTTGAGCGTCGGTCCCTCGTTGGCCACCGCGCTCACGATGCGCAGCTCATCGGCCGATAGGTTGAAGTTGTTCTCCGCGTTGGCGGTGGCACTCTTCAGCACCTTGGCCACGTCGCGGGCAGCTGCGTTCGGCAGGAAGCGCAGCACGGCTGCGGCCTCCTCGACCGGTTTGCCCAGGATCAGGTCCGTCACGAGGCGAACCTTGCGTGGGCTCATGCGGATATGTCGGGCGGTGGCGCTCACTCGCATCGGTCTTGGCGCTCCTACTTCAACGCGGTCGAGCGGTCGGTGGCCTTGCCATGACCGCGGTAATGTCGTGTCGGAGCGAACTCGCCGAGCCGATGCCCGACCATGTTCTCGGTCAGGAACACCGGCACGTGGCGACGTCCGTCGTGAACGGCGATGGTGTGCCCGATCATCTGCGGGAAGATCACGCTGGCTCGCGACCAGGTCTTGAGGACGTTGCGCTCGTTGCGGGTGTTCATCTCCTCGATGCGGCCGAGCAGGCGCGCATCGACGAATGGTCCCTTCTTGGTGGAACGACTCATCTTCTACGCTCCTTATCCTCGTCCGTACCGACGGCGAACGATCATCTTGTTGCTGGGGTTGGCCCGTGCCCGGGTGCGCAGGCCCATGGCCGGCTTGCCCCACGGCGTCTTCGGCGGCATGCCCGTTGGAGACTTACCTTCGCCACCACCATGCGGGTGGTCGTTCGGGTTCATCACCACGCCGCGGACCGTCGGTCGTCGACCCATGTGACGGCTGCGGCCTGCCTTGCCGATCTTCTGGTTCTCGTGATCCAGGTTGCTAACCTGGCCGACGGTGGCCATGCATTCGGCCCGCACACGCCGAACCTCGCCGGACGGCAGCCGGATGGTGGCGTGCACCCCCTCCTTGGCGAGCAGCTGTGCGCTGCTGCCGGCGCTGCGCACGATCTGGCCACCGCGACCTGCGGTCAGCTCGACGTTGTGGATCTGCGTGCCTAGCGGGATGCGCGACAGCGGTAGGGCGTTGCCGGTCCGGGCCTCCGCATCGGCACCCGAGACGACCGTGTCGCCAACGCCCAGGCCGTGCGCCAGGAGCATGTAGCGCTTCTCGCCGTCGACGTAGTGCAGCAGGCCGATGCGCGCCGAGCGGTTCGGATCGTATTCGACCGTGGCGATCCGAGCCGGGATGCCGAACTTGTCGCGACGCCAGTCGATGATCCGATAGAGACGCTTGTGGCCGGAGCCCTGGTGGCGCACCGTCAGCTTGCCCTGCGAGTTACGCCCCGCCTGGCGAACCATCTTCTCGGTGAGCGGCTTATGCGGCGACTTTGTGGTGATCTCCTCGAACGTCGAGCGCGTCATGCGACGGATGCCCGGGCTCGTGGGTCGGTAGTTACGGAGTGGCATGGGTCGTTACACCGCCTCGAAGAGTTCGATCTTCTGGCCCGCGGCGATCGTGACGACCGCCTTGCGCCAGCCCGGCACGGTGCCCGGGGTCTTGCGGCCGCGCCGCTTCTGCTTGGGCTGCACCGAGATCACGCGCACGCCGAGGACGTCGACCTTGAACTCGGCTTCGACGGCGGCCTTGATCTGGAACTTGTTCGCGTCGCGGGCGACGGCGAACGTGTAGTTGTTGCGTTCAGTCTGCGCGACGCTCTTCTCGCTGATCACCGGGCGCAACAGGATGTCGTGGACGCTCGTGGCGGTCATGCGTACACCGCCTGTGCGCGCTCGAGCGCTGCCTGGGTGAAGACGATCGTATCGGCGTCGAGCAGGTCGACCACGTTCAGGCTGTCGGCCAGGATGACCCGCACGTGTGGCAGGTTGCGCGCCGACAGCTCCACCGCGGCATCGCGAACGGGAAGCACCAGCAGCACCTTGCCCTCGGCCTTCCAGCCGTCGAGCAGCACGATGAAGTCGCGGGTGCGCGGCGCGGCCAGGTCGAAGCCCTCGACCACGCGCAGCGCCCCGTCCGCCCGCTTGGCGGTGAGCACGCCGCGCAGTGCGGCACGGCGCATCTTGGCGTTCATCTTCTGCTCGAAGCTGCGCGGGTGCGGCCCGAAGACCACGCCGCCGCCAGCCCATTGCGGGGAGCGCCGGCTCCCCTGCCGAGCGCGGCCGGTGCCCTTCTGACGCCACGGCTTGGCGCCGCCGCCCGAGACCTCGCCGCGGGTCAGCGTGTCGGCGGTGCCGATGCGGCGGCCGGCGAGCTGCCGCATGGCCGCCTGGTGGATCAGTGCTTCATTGATTGGCGCAGCAAACAGGGACTCGGCCAAGGTCACCTGGCCCGACTCCTTGCCGGCCGCCGAGAGGATCGTCATCTCGGGCATGCTCACTTCGCCTTCTGCAACAGCAGCAGGCCGTTGCGTGCGCCGGGCACGGCGCCCCGCACCAGGATGAGGTTGCGCTCGGAGTCGACCCTAACGATCTTCAGTTTCTTGACGGTGACCTGCTCGTGGCCCATGTGCCCGGCCATGCGCGTGTTCAGGAAGACACGCCCCGGCGTGGTGCCGGCGCCGACCGAGCCGGGGGCGCGGTGGTGGTCCGAGCCGTGGGTCTTGGGACCGCGTCGGAAGTTGTGCCGGGCGATCACACCGGTGAAGCCCTTTCCCTTGCTGACGCCGGTCACGTCGATCAGCTCGCCAGCTTCGAACAGGCTGACATCCAGCTGCTGGCCGGCCACATAGCCCTCGGTCGCCTCGACGCGGACCTCGCGCACGAACTTCGGCTTCTGCAGCTCACGGGCGAGCTCCTTGAACTGGCCGGCCACCGGACGGGTCTGGCGCCGCGCGGTCCCAGCGCCGAGCTGCACGGCGGCATAGCCGTCCTGCTCCGGCGTGCGGAGCCGCGTGACCGTGTTCGGGGTAGCCTCGATGACGCTCA
>JBBRXE010000013.1:0-20098 GCA_038248695.1 Candidatus Limnocylindria bacterium
GAAAGGCTCCGACATCGAGGACGTCCGCCACGACGTCACGGTCCGCGTCGATGTCGAACGGGCGTATCACTTCTTCCTCGAACAGTTCCCATCTTGGTGGCCGCGCAACTTCCGAACCACGAAGCCGGGGTCCAAGCTCGGGGTTGATCCACGCCCGGGTGGACGCTTCTACGAGTTCGACGAAGTGGGGGGCGAGCACACGTTTGCAACGCTCCTGGCCTGCGGCGCCCCGCACCACATCGAGGTCGCATGGCACCTCAACGGCTTCGGGAGGATCGACCCAGATCCAGCGCACGCCACCACATTCGACGTCCGCTTCATTTCCGAGGGAGCAACCCGGACGCGCGTGGAAGTGGAGCACACCGCGTTCGAACGGCAAGGCACCAAGCATGCGCGGCGGGTACGCAACGGCATGGACAAGGGTTGGCCGACTATCTTGAGCGAGTTCGCCGCGAAGGTTGAGATGGCCTGACCCGAGCAGGGCTCAAGTCGTCACGCGGGCTCTAGACTCGGGACCACGAGCCAGCCCTCTGCTCGTCCGCGGTAGATGAGCTGCTCGGTCGAGAGGCCCGAGCGCGCACGCAGGTCGGCGAGATGACGCTTCACGGTGCTCGGGCGGATGCCAACGATACCGGCAGCGCCCGCGACCGATCCGCCGGCAGATACGAACGCGGCGAGGGCGTCCATCTGTCGCTGCGTCGGCCGCGGGGCGAGCCTGCCGCGCAAGTACCCCTCCCTCACGCCAGCCGCCTTGCAGCCGCCAGCCACTCATCGCGGCCCTCGATCGGCAGGCGAAAGGCTGTTAACGCGCGTCTGAAACCTGTCGGGCGCGCCATTGCAATCTTTTCGGCACCGCCAGCGGCAATCTGCGCGCAGGCGGCGGCGCAGTTCCTCGACATGATCGTCCATCCCGATGACGACGAACTCTTCATAGATGGCGTGCCGCAGGATCCGGTGGGCGCGCCACGAAAACGCTCGATTTCTCCATCGACCAACGGCGTCGGAGAGAGAGTCCTCAAGCCAAGTCAAGCCGCGGCGGCGCGGGTCTCCGCGGCGGGCTCGGCCTCCTGTGACCGCCCGGTCGCACGCAACGGCGGCAGTAACAGCGAGAACGCGAGGCCCAGGCCCATGAACGCGGCGGCTACAAAGCCGACCGTGCGGGCGGCACCAACGAACGCATCCTCGATGGGGCCTACGGCGGCCCGTGCAGCCGGCTGCGACCGCAGACCGACCAGTGCCTGACCAGCCGACCCCTCGATCGCGGTGGCGATGGCCTGTTTCTGCGCGGCCGGCAGCCCCGCGACCTGGGTCAGCTGGTCATGCGTGCCGGTGTTCAGGCCGACCAGGAGCACGGTACCCAAAACCGCACTGCCCAGTGCCGTCCCAACTTGGCGCATCGTCGAGTTGGTGGCCGATGCGAGCCCCGAGCGTTCCGGCGGGATGTCCGCGAGGATGATACTGGCCAGCTGGGCCGTGCTGAACCCGACTCCCATCCCGTACAGGAAGAACGGCACAGCGAGGGCAATCCCGGTTACTGTCCTCGACAGCAGAAGGGTCACGCCGACGATGCCGGCCGTCTCGAGCAGCATCCCGACCTGGACGGTGCGTCGAGGCTCGAAGCGCCCGGCCAGCATCCCAGCCAGCGGTGCTGCCACGAACGAGCCGGCCGCCAGAGTCAAAAACACGAGGCCTGTCTCGAATGCGGTGTATCCGTTGACGGCCTGGAGGAACAGGGGCAGCGCGAACAGCAGCCCGAACTCACCGAGCGAAACGATCGTGGCGGTCAGGTTGCCGAACCTGAACGTCGGCTCGCGCCACAGGTCGAAGTCGAACAGGTAAAAGGCGCCGGCCTGCTTGCGACGTCGCTCGACCGCGGCGAACGCGACCAGGCTGGCCACGCCGATGACGACGGCCACTGGGATGATCGAGATGCCGCCGAACGGCCAGTGTGCACCGAGAAGTTCGAACGGCCGGCCGGGCGCAAGCCAACCGTAGCGGTAGCCTTCGATCAGCGCGAAGACGAAGGCCCCCAGGCCGAGAGTGATGAGCAGAAAGCCGGCGGGATCGAAGCCTAGGCGGGCATCCGCATCGCGCGATTCCGCGATCCAGAGCAGCGAGCCCACGACCACCACCAAGGCGATCGGAATGTTGACGTAGAACGCCCAGCGCCAGCTGAGGTTCGTGGTCAGCCAGCCGCCGAGCAGCGGCCCCAGGGCCGCCATACCGCCGATGACCGAGCCGTAGATGCCGAACGCGATCGCGCGGTCGCGACCCCGGAAGGTCATGTTGAGGATGGACTGCGTGGCGGGCGCGATGGCGGCGCCGCCGACGCCCTGCAGGACGCGGGCGGCGATGAGCGCAGTGCCGCCCGGGGCAAGCCCCGCGAGTGCCGAGCCGGCGCTGAAGATGCCCAGGCCCAAGATGAACAGGCGCCGCCGTCCGACGAGGTCGCCGAAGCGCCCGAACGTGATGAGCAGCGCAGCGAACACGAGCGGGTAAATCGAGACGACCCACTCCGCGGCGGCGCCGTCGAGCTTGAGGTCGGCCACGATCGTGGGGACGGCGACGTTCACGATCGTCACGTCGATCACGATCATCGACAAGCCCAGGCTAAGCATCAGGAGGCCCAGCCAGCGCCGAACGCCGGTCTCGGATGGGTGGGGCGCGCCGGTCGCGCTGGATTGTTCGTTCACTGACACACCTGTTTCGTTACGCACCTATTGCAACAGCGGCTACTCGACGCGACGGAGCGGAGCCACCGCGAGTGGGCGGTCGACCCACCCGCACGTGTCGCCTCACGCGATCCGGGCGGCGATTCACCTCTACCAGCACGGAGAGCTCACGGTCGGCGAGCTGGGCCGGGGTCTGGGCATCTCGCGGGGGTGGGCGAGCCGCGTGATTGAGGAGCTCGAGGTGGCCGGTTACGTCGAACGCAGCGCCTGGTCGACGATCGGCGGGTGGTAAAGGTTCGCCTGCGACCCTCGGCGATCGGGGAGGTTGAGCGTGCCTACCGTGGGCGGGCGGAGGCCGTTGACGCTGCTCTCGCGCCCTTCGACGACGCCGAGCGCGCCGTGATCCAGGACTTCCTCCGGCGCGTGGTTCACGAGCTCCAGGCAACGGCCAGTATCGCGACAACCGGCGCAGGCAAGGACCGTCACGGACCCGGGGGCACGGAGCCGACAACGCGCTCAGAGTCGCCTGAAGGCGATTGAGCCCCCGCGGCCGGCGCCACCGCCAAGCGACCGCGACGGATCGCCGCCAAGCGATCCGGCCACACGGCGCAGTTGACCCAGTTGCTCGCCCACGTAGCTGGAATGTGGAACTCGGGCGACCCCGAAACGCGCGGTTGCGCGCCGTCTCGCAGCCGCTATGATGCGCGCCTAACTCGGCCCAGCCCGGCGTTCAGCGACACCGGGAGAGTTCCCAGGGAACACGTGGCAGCCGAGCCATGGAGCCGCGCGAATGACGCGGACAGGAGGAGGTAGATTGAAGCACTTCCGTATCTTCACCGCGCTGCTGGCGATCATGATGCTCGTCGCAGCCTGCTCGAACGGTTCGGGCAGCCCGACGGCATCGGCCAGCGCATCGGGCTCGACGTCGACCGCCCCATCCGCCACGGTGGATCCAAAGGCGGATTGGCCGGGTGAGATCATCATCGGCTTCGTGCCATCGCGTGAGGCCGACGCGCTCGTGGAGAAGATCCAGCCAGTCGCCGATGTGCTCGCCAACGATCTGGGCATCAAGGTCACCGGCCTCGTCACCAACGACTACACCGGACTGGTCGAGGCCATGGGCTCCGGCCAGGCCGACATCGGTGCCTTCGGCCCCACCGCGCTTCTCCAGGCGCGCGATCGCTCCGGCGCCGAGATCATCCTGCAGTCCGTCCGCAATGGCGGCGCGACGTACCACACCCAGTGGATGACCAACAACCCGAGCAAGTACTGCGCTGATACCCCGGTCGAGAACACCCGGAACGTCAGCGACGGCAAGACGGCCACGTTCCTGAACTGCAACGGGACCGAGCACGGCCCCACGGAACGCGCCACCGGCCCCAAGGGCGAGGACGAGCTCGTCAAGGTGAAGGGCGCCAAGGTTGCCTTCGTCGAGCAGACGTCGAGCTCCGGCTACGTCTTCCCCGCGCTGCAACTGAAGCAGGCCGGCATCGACTACCAGAAGGACATCGAGCCGATCTTCGCTGGCAGCCATGATGCGGCCGCCATTGCCGTGTGCAACGGTGATGCGGAGGTCGGGGTGAGCTTCGATGATGCGCGTGGCATCGCCAAGACCACCTGCGACCTGAAGAACAAGGCAGTGGTCTTCGCCTACTCGCCGGAGATCCCGAACGATGGCTGGGCCGTCCGCGGCGACCTGCCCGCCAGCCTGAAGACGGCGATCACCGAGTCGCTCCTCAACTACGCGAAGAGCGATGCCGGCAAGGCGGTCCTGCACGACATCTACGAGATCGACGACCTCGTGCCGGCCGCGCCGGGCGCGTACGACATCGTCGAGCAGGCGAACAAGGAGATCCTGGCCGGCAGCTGAGCCGGGCGGATAGACCGATACGGGGCGGCCGATGTGGTCGCCCCGTATCGCATCGGTCCATGATTCGTTTCGAGAACGCCTCCGTCACCTACCCCGGGGGCGTCCATGCCCTCAAGAGCCTGACCCTCGAGATCCCGGACGGCCAGATGGTCGTCATCGTCGGGCTGTCGGGGGCCGGCAAGTCAACCCTCATTCGGGCGATCAACGGCCTCGTGCCGCTGACCAGCGGCGACGTGAGTATCGACGGGCACAGCGTCACGACGGCCAGTCCGCGGGAGCTGCGTGAGATCCGCTCGCGGATCGGCATGATCTTCCAGACGTTCAACCTGGTGAAGCGCACCAGCGTCCTGAACAACGTGCTGATGGGTCGCCTGCATGGAACGTCCACGCTGCGTGCGCTATTCGGGCGTTTCAGCGCGGACGACGTGGAGAAGGCAATGCAGTCACTCGAGCGGGTGGGCATCGTCGAGAAGGCCTACGTGCGCGCCAGCAATCTGTCCGGCGGACAACAGCAACGGGTGGGGATTGCTCGCGCGCTGGCGCAGGATCCCAAGATCATCCTGGCCGATGAGCCCGTCGCGTCGCTCGACCCGCCGACCAGTCACGTCGTCATGCGCGACCTGCAGCGCATCAACCGCGAGCTCAGCATCACCACCATCATCAACCTGCACTTCCTCGACCTGGCTCGCGTCTACGGCGAGCGGATCATTGGCATGCGCGCCGGCGAGCTGGTCTACGACGGCACCAGCGACGCCGCCGACGAAAAGGTCTTCCGCGACATCTATGGCCGGTCGCTCACCGCCGAGGACGTGCTCGAAGCTTCATCGGTCGCATGAGCGCCGGGCTCCGCGGGGGCGAGCTCCGGGCGGCGCCCAGGCGCCCCACGCCGCCCGGTGCTTCCCGGCTGCTGCTCGTTGGCATTGCCGTCTTCCTCGCCATCACCGCCTGGGCGGTAATCGGCCTCGGTCCGAACTTCGCGCGGATCCTTGCGAACATCAGCAAGGCCCCCAAGATCATCTCGGAGTTCTGGCCACCGGACCTGGGCTTCGCGCCGACCACCGCCGACGGCATGATCGAGACGTTCCAGATGGCGGTCCTGGCCACCGCGCTGGGATCTCTGATCGCTCTGCCGGTGGCATTTCTGGCCTCGCGCATCTCAGCGCCGAACGGGCTCATCCTCTACCTCGATCGAACCATCCTCAGCGTGGTTCGATCGGTGCCGGACATCCTGTACGCAATCATCTTCGTGTCGGTCCTGTCGATTGGCCCGCTGCCCGGCATCCTGGCCCTGATCCTGTTCAACATCGGGATCATCGGCAAGCTCCTCTCGGAGACGGTGGACGGCATCGACCCTGGGCCGATCGAGGCGGCGCGCGCCAGTGGGGCCAACCACACGCAGATGGTCTGGAGCTCGGTCATGCCACAGGTGCTGCCCAACTACGTGGCCTATGCGCTCTACACCTTTGAGCTCAACATTCGCGCCTCGGCCGTCGTCGGCTTCGTGGGGGCCGGCGGCATCGGCCTGGTGCTCGACACGCAGCGCAAGTTCTTCGCCTACGACCGCGTGGCGATGATCGTCCTGGAGCTGTTCGTGATGGTGGTCATCATCGAGCTCATCTCCGAACGGTTGCGGCGACGGCTGGCATAGATGACCACACTCGCCGCGGATACCCAGGCCCGGCCACTGCCGCCGTCGAAGTGGCGGCGCAACGTGTCGTTGCTGGCAGTGGCGCTGGTGCTCCTATGGGCACTGTTCGCCAGCAACCTGCCGTTCGACCGACTGCTGGGCCTGCCCAGCGGATTGGCCACCATCCTGGGCGACATGCTGTTCTTCCCCGACTGGTCCTACTTCGGCACCGCCTGGGAGGGGATGGTCGAATCGATCCAGATGGCGTGGGTCGGCACGGTGATCGGAGCGGTGCTGTCGCTGCCCCTCGGATTCCTCGGAGCCAAGAACGTGTCCGGCGGGGCACTCTCGGTCGTCATCCGCCAGGTGCTCAATGCCATCCGTGCGTTCCCCGAGATCATCCTGGCGGTGCTGTTCATACCACCACTCGGCCTTGGAGCCGTGACCGGTGCGGTCGCGCTGGGACTGCACTCCACCGGAACGCTTGGAAAGTTGACCGCCGAGGTTATCGAGGGCATCGACGCCGGTCCGATCGAGGCGGCGCGCTCCACCGGGGCGAACCAGGTGCAGACCCTGCGCTGGGGTGTGCTGCCGCAGGTGCTTCCCGAGATCGTGGCCTTCTGGATCTACCGTTTCGAGATCAACGTGCGTGCCTCCGCGGTGCTGGGCGTGGTCGGCGCCGGTGGCGTGGGACAGTCGCTGGTCAACACGGTGAATTTCCGCCACTGGGACAAGGCCGGCATGCTGCTGGTCGTCATCATCGGCACGGTCATCCTGATCGACCTCGCGTCGGGCCGCATCCGGCGCAGAATCATCGAGGGCGGCGACAAGCCGTCGCGCGGCCAGATGATCGAGCAGCCCGAGTTCGCCACCGAGATTGCGCCGCCGCGCGCAGCACGAACGATGTCGTTCAGTCTCCCCCGCCGCGCGCGCTGACCCGCAGCGCCGCGCGACGCGCCAGGATGGGCGCTACTTGCACCAGCAGCGCGCCGGCAGATGCGCACACCAGCCCGGCAACCTGCGAGACGCCGAGGCGCTCGCCGAGGAAGGCGACCGCCAGGATGGCGATCTGGATGGTCATCGTGTTATTCACCACGCTCGACTCGACGGCGGTCAGCGTGCGCAGGGTGTGATTCCAGACGGTGAAGGCGAAGGCGGTGTTCGCCGCGGCCAGCCAGCCGACGATCAGCCAGCCCTCGAGGTTCAGGGCCGGCCAGCCCTCCACCGCAACGCCCACCGACAACAGCGCCACGGCGCCGATCGCCATGCTGACCGATGTGAGCCCGATGGCTCCACCCAGCCCGTCGATGGCATCCCGTGCCAGGCCGCGCCCGAGATGGGCCGATGCGGCGACGGCGAGAAGGCAGACCAGCGCGGCAACCAGGCCCAGGGCCTGGTCCGGCCCTACCCTGAACGGGCCGAAGTAGAGCACCGCGCCCAGGACCAGCAGCGCCACCCCGCCGAGCTGCAGCGTCGACGGCGTCTCCACGCGACGCAGGAGCGCGATGGCCACGACGGCAGCCGGCGTTGCGGACAGCACGAGGTTGACTGCCGTCGCCGGCAGTAGGCCCAGCGCGGCGAACTGGGCGCCCTGGGCGACGGCCACGAACAGCAGGCCGTAGACAGCGAGACGGCCGGCCAGCCGCGGCGTGACATGCGCATCGCTGCGACGCAGCGCGCGGACACCGAAGGGCAGCAGGATCGCCGCGGCCAGGGCGTAGCGCAGCCCGGCGAACGAGAGCGGCTGCAGGTGCAGATCGTCGAGCCCGATCTTGATGAGCACCCACGAGGTCGACCACAGGAACGTGACGAGCAGCCCCTGGAGGACGGCCATGCCGTGGGCGCGGCCGGTTCGCGGGGGAAGCATCGGTCTGGTCAAAGCCGGCAACCTTAGCACGGAGGGATCGGTCATCATCGTTCACATGCAGAGCCTCATCAGGCGCGACCGACTCAGCCGCGAGGCCGAGGAGGCGCGTCTCTCGCCGGTGGCGATGCGCTCTGAACACAGCCGCGGACGAGAGCGCGCTGAGGCGCCCGACGAGTTCCGGACCGCCTTCGAGCGCGACCGCGACCGGATCCTGCATTCGAAGGCATTCCGCCGCCTGAAGCACAAGACGCAGGTCTTCATCAACCCCGAGGGCGACCACTTCGTCACGCGCCTGACGCACACCCTGCAGGTGACCCAGATCGCGCGGGCGCTGGCGGCGGCGCTGAGCCTCAACGAGGCGCTGGCCGAAGCGATCGCCCTCGGCCATGACGTCGGCCATTCACCCTTCGGCCACACCGGCGAAGATGCGCTTTCGCCCTATTTCAAGCCCGATGGCTGGCACCACGCGGCCCAGAGCGTGCGGATCTACGAGGTCCTCGAGCGGCTCAACCTGACCTGGGAGGTGCGCGACGGCATCCGCGCTCACTCCTGGAAGATCGACCCGCCGCCCGCCACCTGCGAGGCGATCTGCGTCCGCTTCGCCGACCGCATCGCCTACCTGTCGCACGACGCGCTGGATGCCATGCGCGCCGGTGTGCTGTCTGTCGAGGCCTTCCCGACGCTTGTGCGAGAGCAGTTCGGCGAGCCGGGGCGGGCGTGGATCGGCGAGATGATCGATGCGGTCATCGAGCACTCGCTGCGGGTCGGGAGGGTCGAGATGGACGCCGCCACGCTGCGCGTCATGAACGAGCTGCGGGACTTCATGTTCGAGCGCGTGTACCAGGCACCCGAACAGCTGGCGCAGCAGCGGCGCGCAGTGGCCATCATCCGCAAGCTGGTCGACCACCACCTTGCGCATCCCGACGAGATGCCGGCGACCTATCGCGACAACGACGCGCCGCTGCCCGTACAGGTCGCCGACTACGTCGCCGGCATGACCGATCGCTTCGCGCTGGCAACCCACGACCGCCTGTTCCGGCCAGCGCTGTAGGTCGGACCGATGCGACGTGCGGCTCCATCGCGCGGCCGAGGCTAGCCGGCCAGCACCAGGATCGGCCTGCGGGTCATGAAGCGCCGGGCGGTCCAGGTTCCAACTGATAGCCCTGGTAGGTGCCGTCCCCGCACTCGACCGCGATCTCTGGTGGGCGTGGAGCATTCACATCGGTCACGTCGGTGCTCGGCGGGCCGTACACCCGCCGCGTCGACAGGCCGACCAGCGTCGTGCCTATCTCGAGCGGCGCGCCTGCCCCGACCAGTGTCGGCGCGGAGGTCACCTCCCCCGACGCGCGGTAGACGCCGTCGGCGGTCTGCAGCTCGTTGAAGCAGCCGACGCGGGAGGTGGCCAGCGACAGGCCCAGCAGCCCGACGCCGATGAACACCAGCGAGCCGACCACCAGGCAACCCGCCGCGCGCCAGTTCAACGGCCGATCTCGAAGCCGGCGTACTCGCCGCTGGCCGGCTCGCGACGCGCCTCGACCCGTTCGATGCGTGCGCCGTGTGGACCGCTGCGCAGCTGCTGCTCGAACGCATCGAGCTGACCGGCCTGACCCTCCGCGAGCACCTCGACCGTGCGCTCGTCGTCGTCGTTGCGGATCCAGCCGGTCAGCCCCAGTTGCTGCGCGTGGCGCAACGCCCACCAGCGGTACCCGACCCCCTGCACACGGCCGATGACCCGCGCCAAAAGTCGTTCGAGCTCAGCCATGGACCGATGGCCAGGCGAGCATGGCGACCTCCATGGCCAGTTTCGGCGCGGCGTTCTGCAGCAGTCCCTCGCGAATTCGTTCCAGCTTGCGCATGCATGCCAGCAGCTCCGTCTGGCCGATGCGTCCCGCGGCCGCCTCCAGCCCTGTCAGCAGCTCCGTCGCCGGTGCGATCGCCGGCCGTCCGGCGCGCGCCACCAGCAGGTCGCGCCCCAGGTCGAGCCACGCGTCGACGACCACGACCGCCGCGCCGCGCTGCGCCCCTGCGGAAACCGGCTCGTCATCAGCCTGCGCCGTTGTCGTGATCACGCGCGCCGCAGCATCCAGCAGGTCGCGGATCGACCCGAAGCGGTCGGCCGTTCCGCGGCTCAGCAACTCCAGCAGCTCCTGCTGTGTCCGGCGTCGCCAGGCAACCAGTTCGTCGTTGCGCGCGAACTCCGTCGCCCTGCCCGATAGGCCGCCGGCAATGCGCGCCAGGGCATCGGCCCTTACCTCGGGCAGCCGCTGGCGATCCCTGAGCCAGGCGACCAGCTCGCCGTGCGGCACCGCCCCGATGCGCAGCGGCTGCGCACGAGAGCGAATGGTCGGCAATAGCCGGCTCGGTTCGTCGGCGACGAGGATGAACATCTGCCGCTCACCTGGTTCCTCGAGCACCTTGAGCAGCGCATTCTGCGTCTGCTCGTTGGCCTGATCGACGTTCTCGATGACGACCACCCGGCGCTCGCCGGCGATGGGCGACCCGGAGCTCTCCAGCAGCCATCGCCGAGCCGCCGCCACGATGCTCTCGCCTGAACCGCGCTCCTCGCGCCAACGCTGCGGTGACCCCATGACCAGGTCCGGATGGCTGTGAGCCCGCGCCCCGCGGCAGGCTCGGCAGTGGTTGCACGGCCGGTCGTCCAATGCGGCATCCGTGCAGAACAGGAGCGCCAGTAGATCGTCGACGAAGGCCGCCTTGCCGGCGCCCACCGGCCCATGCACGAGCAGGGTACGCTGCAGCCGGCCGCTCCGCGCCGCGCGCAGTGCAATGGCGCGCGCGGTCGACTGGCCCAGGCCCATGAATCCCGGTTGGACGTCGGTTTCGATCACGAATCCGAGTATAGGTGGCGTGACACCCACGCTCCGACAACGTCGGCCGGGGCGTGGGATGGACGAACGAGTGGCATACTTCCTGCACCCGATGTCTGCCCGAGTCTCAAGGAGGTACCAGCATGGCCAGCGGAACCGCGGGAGCGGCCGATGATCTCTCCGCGGGCGTCAAGTCGATTGTCGACAGGGTGCTCGAGGCGGATGTGACCGAAACGATCGCGCAGCGCGGCAAGGAGATCGCCGCGGTGTTGAGCGATGCCACCGAAACCGCGGCGGAGCGCGCGCAGCAGGCGTGGCGTGAATCTGCGCCGGTGAGGCGCGACGCGCAGCGCGGCCTCTCGAGCGCCTCGAAGGACGCCACGAAATGGGGCTCGCGGACGTGGAAAGACCTGCGCCCGCAGCTGCGGGATCTCTGGAAGCGGCGCAGCGTGGCCATCGGCGCCGCCGGCGCGGCGGTCCCGGCCGGCCGTGGCCTGGTCGACATCGCAGCACAACGCCTGAACCTGCGGCAGCGTGAGCAGCGCCACTGGGGCGCCTTCTTCCTGGGCATGCTGATCGGAGCCGCGGTTGGCGCTGCAATCGCGTTGCTCACGGCACCCAAGGCGGGCCGCGTGATGCGCGACGAGATCGCAGAGAGGGCGCGCGTTGCCGCCGAGAATGCCCCCGAGTGGGTGCCGCTCTTCCAGCGCGACGGACCAAACGGCAGTGGCGAGGCCACCAGTCTCGACGAGGCTCGGCCGGCGGCACCGGCAAGCGACGCCAAGCCGGCGGTCAACGCCAAGCCGGCAAGCGACGCCAAGCCGGCGGTCGACGCCAAGTCGGCGGTCGACGCCAAGTCGGCGGTCGACGCCAAGCCGGCAAGCGACCCCAAGCCGGCAGTCGACGCGAAGCCGGCGATCGACGTCAACCAGTCGGTGACGCCCCACGAAGGCGACGAGGGCCTCTAGAGGAAGCGGGACCCTGGGATTCCCCACCGGGTTTCCAACGGTTCCGTCGGTGGCGGTGGCGGTGGCGGAGCGCCACGTCGCTGCGGTGGCACGCTGAGTCGCCACGCTGAGTCGCCGCTCGGAGGCTGAGTCGCCACGTGACTCAAACGACCGAGTCGGGCTGGCTCACCTGCTGTTCAGTCGCGTGGCGACTGAGTTCGACCGATCTGACGGGGTTCCAGGGTCAAGCGCGCTGGTTTCAGGCGCGTGGCGACTCAAATGCACGACAGGCAAGCGATCACCCTCGTTTGAGTCACCAGATGACTCGCCAGCGGCTGAAAGGCGTCGGCGCACGCTCCAGGGGCTGAAAGGCGTCGGCGCACTCGCCAGCGGCTGAAGGGCGTCGGCGGGACTCTTCAGTGGCTGATCGCCGCCAGCCAGCGGGCGGGATTTTAGCCAGCGGGCCGGATTTGCCCACGTTCGGCGTTCGGTTGTCTGCCATCTCTCCCCGGGGGCACATCCGCGGGGGCAGCGGGGGCGCCGACTCTCTGGCGAAAAGAGCCGGGTAGCCCGCGCGACAGCGGGGGTCAGGATGGCCCGCCCTATCGATGCAGGCGCGGGTTGCTAGCGGCCTGTGCGAGCCGATCGGAATCGGCCCCAGATGCCCTGCGGTTCGCCCTCACCATCGGTCGCCGAGTCAGCCGATTGTGCCTCGGCGGATCCTCGGGGCGCCTTCGGCGTGACAGCGCGCGTGCGCCTCGGCTTGGCCTCGCTCGGCGCCTCGTCGTTCGCCTTGGCCGGCGCTTCGACCGTGGCGGACTTGCGCGGCCGGCCGCGCTTCGGCTTGTCCTCGACTGACGGCTGTGCCGGGGCATCGGCCGGCGCGTCGGCTGACTCGTCGCCTGGCTTGGTCGTTGCCGATGCGGCCTTGCGCGGCCGGCCACGCTTCGGCTTCTCCGCGGAGGTGGTATCCGTCAGCGCCGCTTCGGAAGCGGCCGGCTTGCGGGAACTCGCTCGGCGCGGCCTCACGGCTTCGTCGGTGGCCCCGATTGTCGTGGCCGCCGTCGGTGCCTCGTCGAGCAGGCCGAGCTCGGCCAGCGTGGCCGAGTCCGCTTCCTCGAAGGTATAGGCGCGATCCTCCTCGAGGTCGCCCAGCTGGCTGATGTCGTCGAACTCCTGCCAGCCGACCTCCTCGCTGGTCGCAGCCGTTGCGGCGGCCTCGCCCTCGGCATGGCCTCGCCGGCCACGACCGCGGCCACCACGTCGACGGCGGCGGCGGTGCTCGCCGTTCTCGCCGCCGCTGGCGTCGTGCGTATCGACGACCGTTTCGGATGCGGCTGGTGCGGCGGCTGCCTCGACCTTCTCGCCAGCGACCGGCTCGACACGACGACGCGTGGTCGTGGTGGTGGTACGGCCGCGGCCCCCGCGTGTGCCGCGCGGCGCATCCCCGCCTCGGATGGCGGCCAGTGCGGCCGCGGCCACGGCGGGCGACGCATCGCGGAATGCGAAGTCGGGTTCAACTTCCTTGGCGGGCATTGGCGGAGCGCCCATGCCCTTGGCGGTCTTCTCGCGGCCGATGCTCGCGATCTTCATGATGTCGGTGAACTCATCGGCCACGGCAAGCAGGTCGGAGCTGGTGTTCGGCCGGAAGCTGATCACCTCGCATCGGACTCCGACGTCCTGCAGCGCGCGGATGGCGGGCGCGAAGTCGCCGTCGCCGGAGACGATGACCGCGATGTCCATGCGGTCCTGGAGGCGGAACAGGTCGACGACCAGCTCGATGTCCAGGTTCGCCTTGACGCGGCCATCGCCGAACTTGCGAATGTCCTTGTGAACGACCTTGTAGCCGTTCTTGGTAAGGAAGTCGATGAACTTCCTCTGATTTTCGTTTTCCGGATCGAGCCCGGAATAGGCATAGGCGCGAATCAGGTCGCGGCCCTTGGTTGCCGCCTTCAGCAGCGCGACGTAATCCACGTCGACGTCCTGCCCTCGGGCGGAGTAGTAAAGGTTGGCGACATCAATAAAGATCGCCACGTTCTTGCTCAAGTGAGCTTCTCCTAGGTTGAAATGAGATGTGGTTGGCGCTGGTGCCCCGGCCCGGCGCGCCATCGAATCAGACGATGGCGCGGCTCTGCAGCACTCCTCGCTTCGCGAACCCGGCCTGCTTCAGGAGCGACGGTTCAGCGGATGCGAGAGGATCGGTGACCTCCACGCGCGTACAACCCTTGTTCCGCGCCGATGTGACCAGCTGCTCGATGATCGAGCTGCCGATGCTCATGCGACGCGCGGCGTCTGCCTTGCCCGCGGTGATTCCGCCTTCGTCAGCCGATGCGGTGGCCAGTTCGTCGATCACACCGACGAAGGGACCCGACCGAACCGAGGGACGAATCGAGAGGACTCCCAAGCCGATGACGCGGCGCTCCGCCTCGGCAACGACGATCGTCGCTGACGGGATGAAGAGCAGACTGCGCAACCGATCGGAATCGTCGCGCCACTCCTCGTCATTGACCGCCGCGTCCTTCAACAGGATGCGGATTGCGGGCTCGACATCGGTGAGGCGTGCAACGCGGACGTGAAACTCCAACAGGGCCTCTCGGGAGCGAAACGCAGCACGGGCGCTGCAAGACGTACCCAAGGAAGGATAGCACGTCGGCACTCATCCCGCGGCCGGCGGTTCATTTGGCGGCCGAACGGTCATACGGCGCCCGGACCAATCGGCGTTGGGGTGCCCGGTGAGTTCGCGGGCAAGAAAACGCTTGCGCGGGTCGCAGCATGGCCATATGATGCGGCCCACTTTGATACGGGCGGCGCCTATCTGCGTGCCCAACCGAGCACTCCTGGAGGAAAGACCGGATGCAGAGACATGTGCGACTCGTCGCACCCATTGCGCTGGCGGCGCTCATCCTGGCCGCCTGCCAGGGCGGAACCAACAGCAGCAGCAACCCCGCGAGCGGTGGTGGCAACGGCAAATCAGTAACGATCGGCGTCGATCTGCCCCTCTCCGGCGGTGAGGCACCGAACGGCGAGCCGACGCTGAAGGCAATTCAGCTGGCCGTCAAGGAAGCCAACGCCGCGGGCGGCGTCGGCGGCTACGACATCACCGTCAGCGTCAAGGACGACGCTGTCAACGGCGTCCACAACCCTGACCAGGGCGCCACCAACGTGACCGCGCTCGTCGGCGACGAGAGCGTGATCGGCATGGTCGGTCCGTACAACTCGAACGTCGGCGCCGCCGAAATCCCGATCACCGCGCCTGCCGGCCTGCTGCAGTGCAGCCCGGCCAACACCGCGCCAGGCCTGACCAAGCCGGACGCCGAGGGCAAGCTGCTCCGCGGCGACAACAAGGTCAGCTACGTGCGCGTCGCGGCGACCGACGACCTCCAGGGGCCGGCCATCGCCGACTACCTGTTCACGACGCTGGGCAAGAAGACGGTCTTCATCGTCGACGACACGGAGACCTACGGCAAGGGCCTGGCCGACACGTTCGAGGCCAAGTACAAGGAGCTCGGTGGCACGGTCACCGGTCGCCAGGGTGTTACCAATTCGGACGGCTCGGCTGACTACACCAGCATCCTGACCGCGGCAAAGGGCGCGAATCCGGAGTCGGTCATGTACGGCGGTGTGACCAGCACTGGTGGTGCCAAGCTGCGCACCCAGATGGCCGATGTCGGCATGGGCGATCTGGCGTTCGTCGGCGGCGACGGCATCGTCGACGGCAACGGCAGCACGGACGGCAGCTACGTCAATCTGGCCGGCGCGGACGCCGCGAATTCGTTTGGCACCGTTGCCGCGATTCACGACATCCCCAACGCCGATGCCTTCATCAAGAAGTACAACGACGAGTACAGCGAGTCTCCGGGTTCGTACAGCGCTTCGGCGTATGCGTGCACGCAGATCCTCCTGAAGGCCCTGGCGGAGAGCGCGTCCGGCGCGTCTGACATGAAGGCCCTGCGCGAGGCGGTCCGTGCCTACGTCACCGACTCGAGCCACTCGTTCGACACGGTCCTCGGCCCGGTCACGTTCGATGAGAACGGCGACTCCAGCCAGAAGATCATCTCGTACTACAAGGTTGACACCACGGCGGCCGACGGGGCCGGCGACTGGGTCTTCGACTCGCAGAAGGACTTCGCCGGACAGTAAGCCCGCCAAGCCCTCAACGGGGGTCGGAACGCGAGTTCCGGCCCCCTTCTCGTTAGCCGCGCTCAGGAGAAAGTCGCCCGGTGGACATTTCCGTCCTGACCCAGCAGTTCTTCAATGCGCTGACACTCGGCTCGATCTATGCCCTGATCGCCCTGGGCTACACGATGGTGTACGGCATCATCGAGCTGATCAACTTCGCCCACGGCGACGTCTTCATGGTCGGCTCGTTCACGGCGATGTGGCTGCTGACAGTGCCACTGTCCATGCACGGCTCGATCGAAAACCCCGTGCTGCTTGCCGGCGTGCTGGTCCTGATCTTCGCCGTCGTCATGCTGGCGATGGGGATCGTCGGCGTCATCATCGAGCGTTTTGCGTACCGGCCGCTGCGCAACGCGCCGCGGCTCGCCCCGCTGTTGACCGCCATCGGCGTGTCGTTCATCCTGCAGAACATCATCCAGGTGATCTTCGGCTCTTCGCCGAAGCGAACGCCGCAGATCTTCGCCAATAACGTGCGCTTCGAGCTGTTCGGCGCGTCGATCTCGTACCTCAGCGTCTTCATCTTCCTGATCACCCTTTTCCTCATCTTCGCGCTGCAGATGTTCGTCGGCCGCACGCGGCTCGGCCGGGCGATGCGCTCCACAGCCCAGGACCGCGAGGCGGCGCAGCTGATGGGCGTCAACATCAACCGCACCATCGCGGTGACCTTCTTTATCGGCTCGGCGCTGGCCGGCGCCGGTGGAGTCGTCTACGGCCTGCACTTCGGCCAGATCGGCTTCACCATCGGCTTCAGTGCCGGGCTGAAGGCGTTCACCGCCGCGGTGCTGGGTGGCATCGGCAATACCACCGGGGCCGCGCTGGGTGGCTTCTTCATCGGCTTCGTGGAAGTCTTCTCCGGACAGGTGGGCCTGTTCCGCTGGTCGGAGGCGATGGTCTTCGCGGTGTTGATCCTGGTCCTCGTCTTCAGGCCCTCGGGCCTGCTGGGGCAACCGACCGCGGAGCGCGCATGAGCATCCAGAACGACGTCATCAGGCCACAGGGGCAGAGCCCGCGCGAACGCCTGAACGAGAGGTTGGCGCCGGTGACCGCGTTCCTCGCGGCGCATCGGTCGCTGTCGGTGCTGATCGGCATGACGCTGGTCGGCATCGCACTGCCACTGATCATCCTGCTGCCGCCGTTCAGCACCTTCCAGTCGTCGAGCGCATGGCTCAACAACTTCACCCTGGCAGGCGTCTACATCCTGTTGGCGCTGGGTCTGAACATCGTGGTCGGGCTGGCCGGCCTGCTCGACCTGGGATACGCGGCCTTCTTCGCCATCGGCTCGTACGCGTACGCCTTCGGCGCCTCGCCGTTCTCGGGCATTCACATCCCGTTCTGGCCGATGCTGATCATCGGCGCGCTGGTTGCAATGATCTTCGGTGTCCTGCTCGGCGCGCCGACGCTGCGGCTGCGCGGCGACTACCTCGCCATCGTGACCCTCGGCTTCGGCGAGATCGTACCCATCGTCTTCAAGAACTCGGACACCTACACGCGCGGCACGAACGGCATCAGCAGCATCTATCCGCCTGAGCTGCTCGGATATCGATTCTCGACCATCGAGCTGCTGCCGTTCTACATTGTCATGCTGTGCATCGTCGCCTTCGCCATGATCCTCATCTACCGGCTACAGGACTCGCGGCTCGGACGATCGTGGATGGCCATCCGCGAGGACGAGCTGGCGGCGGCCAGTAACGGCATCAACACGGTCACCACCAAGCTGCTGGCCTTCTCGCTCGGTGCCTCGACCGCCGGGCTGGCGGGCGTCTTCTCGGCCTCGAAGCTCACCTTCGCCGGACCCGACCAGTTTATCTTCGCCGTGTCGTTCACCGTGCTGGCCATGGTCGTCCTGGGTGGCATGGGAAACATCTGGGGCGTGGCGGTCGGGGCCTTCGTGCTGTACATGATCCAGAACGTCCTGCTCAAGGGACTCAACCAGTTCTTCGATATCATCCACGTGCCGATCATCAGCGACATCAACTTCATTCAGTACCAGTTCCTGCTGTATGGCCTGGCGCTGGTGCTCATGATGCTGCTGCGGCCGGAGGGCCTCTTCCCGAGCAAACGGCGGCGGCAGGAGCTGCACACCGCTGAGGCCGGTGGAGACGAGGCGGTGACCCCCGCCGATGAGGCCGGCGGCGTGCTGTCATGACCGCTGAGAGCCTCCTGCACGCCACGAGCGCTCCTGGCGAGCGTGATGCACACGCTCCGGTGCTCGATGCACAGGACATCGGCATGGAGTTCGGCGGCCTCGTCGCGCTGCGCGACATCGAGATGAAGATACCGGCTGGCGGCATCATCAGCCTGATCGGGCCGAACGGAGCCGGCAAGACGACGTTCTTCAATATCGTCGCCGGCATCTTCGAACCCACGCGCGGCACCATTCGCATCAGCGGTCTGCCCCTGATCGGGCCGCCGCGGCGCGCCTGGGCGGAGCCAATCGTGTGGATCACGCCGGCCGTCCTGGTCCTGTTGGTCGGCTACCTGCTCAGCCTCGTCACCGGCAACCCGGTCATGCTCGAGACCGGCATCCTGATCGCCATGGGTGTGCTGATCGTCTCGCTGCTGACGGCCATCATCCGTCCGCCGTGGTTCCGCGTCGCGCTGGCGCGGCTTGGCATCTTCAAGAGCGCACAGCCGCATCACATGGTGCGCGCCGGCATCGGTCGCACATTCCAGAACATCCGGCTGTTCCAGAACATGTCCGCGCTCGAGAACGTGCAGGTCGGCATGCACCTGCAGCTGCACTCGACCCCGGTCGATGCATTGATCGCATCGAGCCGCCAGACGAAGGAGGAAGAGGCGTCGCGCGTCCGCGCCAGGGAGCTCATGGCCATGGTCGGGCTTGCCGGCCGCGACGACGAGCTGGCGCGCAACCTGCCGTACGGTGACCAGCGGCGCCTGGAGCTCGCGCGTGCGCTCGGCAACGACCCGAGCCTCCTGCTGCTCGACGAGCCGACCGCCGGTATGAACCCGAATGAGACCGCCGAGATGACCAAGCTCATCGGCAAGCTGCGCGACACGCTTGGCGTGGCGGTGCTCCTCATCGAGCATGACATGCACGTGGTCATGGGCATCAGCGACCGGATCACCGTTCTCGACCACGGCGAGCAGATCGCCGAGGGCACGCCCGAGGAGGTTCGCCGCAACCCGAAGGTCATCGAAGCGTACCTGGGAGCGCCCGAGTGACGACCGAAGGCAGCAACACCAGTGCGTCGACGGAGGCCACTCAGCCGACGGCCGCCAAACCAGAGCACCAGGCGGACAACATCCTTGCGCTGGAGAACGTCCACACCTACTACGGCCATATCCACGCTCTCAAGGGCATCAGCCTGACGGTTCGTCGCGCCGAGATCGTCACGCTCATCGGTTCGAACGGAGCCGGGAAGACGACGACCCTCAAGACGATCAGCGGACTGCTGCGCGCGCGCCAGGGCAGCGTCGCGTTCGATGGCGAAAACATCTCTCAGGTGCCGGCGCACGAGCTCGTCAGCCGCGGCATCGGCCATGCGCCTGAGGCACGGCGCATCTTCTCGCGCCTGACCGTGCTCGAGAACCTGCAGATGGGCGGCTTCACGCGCACCTCCGCCGAGATCCGCGAGGATCTCGTGCAGGTCATGGACCTCTTCCCGCGGCTCAAGGAGCGCGCCCCGCAGAAGGGCGGCACGCTGTCCGGCGGCGAGCAGCAGATGCTGGCCATCGGCCGGGCGCTGATGTCTCGCCCCAACCTGCTGCTGCTCGACGAGCCGTCGCTCGGCCTGGCCCCCATCCTGGTGCAGCAGATCTTCGCCATCATCCGCGAGATCAATCGGCAGGGCATGACCATCCTGCTCGTCGAACAGAACGCCCTCCAGGCGCTGAAGGTCGCCAACCGCGGCTACGTGCTGCAGACCGGCAACATCATCCTGGCCGACACGGCGGCAAACCTGGCTGCCAACGAACAGGTTCGGCAGGCCTACCTCGGCGAGATCTGAAGGCCGGCAGACCGATGCCCGCGGAGCCGCCTCCGCCACCACGCCAGCCTCGGGACTATCGGCCCGACCTCCGTCCGATGCTCATCCTGGTGGCGCTCGTGGTGGTGGTCGTGCTCGCATGGGTGTTCATCGGTCCGCTCGTC
>JBBRXE010000014.1:0-19215 GCA_038248695.1 Candidatus Limnocylindria bacterium
AGGCCGAGCTGCTGGCAGTGGACCTCCTGCTTGCGGCCGAGGAGGATCGTTAGGTCGCCGTGCGCATCGAACGCATCGAGATCGACGGCTTCGGGCATTTCGCCGGAGAGCGCTGGGATCTCAACGAGGGGTTGACGCTCGTCCTCGGCCAAAACGAGGCGGGCAAGACCACCCTCCTCAACGCCATCCGCGCGCTGCTCTTCGGCTTCGAGTCGACGCGCGACGGACGTGCCTGGTATCCGGCATTTGCCGGCGGCAAGCGCGGGGGCCGCTTGCTACTGCGCATGCAGGACGGCGCGCGCTGGACCGTCGACCGGCACGGGGAGCGCGGCGGGGTCGGCGCGCTGGTTGTCGAGGCGCCGAACGGCAACCGCGGCGGCCAGGAGGAGCTCATGGGCCTGCTGGGCGGCGCTGATCGCGACCTGTTCAACAACATCTTCGCCTTTGGTCTCGGCGAGCTGGAGTCCTTCTCGAGCCTCTCCGCCGAGGGCATCCGCGGCCGGATCTACGGCGCGGGCATCGGGCTGGGCGGCACCAGCGTGCTCGATATCGAGCGCAGGCTCCGCGCGGAGCAGGAGGCCACCTACCGGCCCCGTGGCCAGGAGCAGACACTCGCCAAGCTGCTCACTCAGATGGAGGGGCTGCGAACTCGCATCGCCGAACTGGAGCAGCAGCCCGCGGCGTACGAACAGGCGCGCAGCGAGCTCGCCGAACTGCGGGAACACCATGCTCAGCTTCGCATGACGCGGACCGACGCCGTCGAGCGTCGCGAACATCTGCGGCGACTGCTGGACGCGCAGGTTCCGGCCGCGCAATTGTCGACGCTGCAGCGCGAGCTCGGGGAGATGGACCCGCGTGTCGACGGCCTGGCACCGGATACGGAGGCGACGCTCGATCGACTGCTCGCCGCGCAGCACGAGGCCGCCGCGGCGCTGGCGACACTGGATGAATCGATCGTCGATGCCGAGCGCCGCCGCGCGGCCGTGACGTGTGACCCGGCGGTGCTCGCCGAGACGGCTGAGATCGAGGCGCTGCGCGACGAGCGACTGAGCCATGAGGCTCGCGCAGCTGATGAACGGGAGGCGCTCGCCGCCGCGTCCCGCCTCGATGGTGAGCTACAGGACCAGCTGCGCCAGATCGGCGGTTGGAGTGAGCAACAGATGCTGGGCATCGACGACTCGATCGCCGCGGTCGAAACACTGCGGGAGCACGAGCGTCGCGTCGTCGCGAGCCGTCTGGCCGCCGAGCGGCTCGACGAGCGGCTGGAGGCCGCGCGCAGCGACCTCGCATCCGCGCAGGGCGACCTGCCTGGCGGCGACCTCGACGAACGGGAGCTCGTCGCGCGGCGTGCCGCCCTCTCAGGGCTTGCGGAGCTGCGCATCCAGGCCGCCGCTGCCGATGAGCGCGAACGGCTCGCAGCCGGCGCAACGGACGCGGTCCCACGCTGGCTTGTCTCGCTCGGCGCCGCAACGCTGCTGCTGGCGATCGGCACGCTGCTCGGTGGCTCGCTCGGATTCCAGCCGGCGGGCACCGTCGGCGGGGCCGCGCTGGGCATCATCGCCGCCGTCTGGCTGCTGCAGGGTCGTCGCGCAATCGCACCGACCGGGGATCGGCAGGTGATCGCCGCGCGGCGCGCGGACCTGCTGCAGCGCGCCGGGCTGCCCGCGGACGCCGACCCCCTGACCATCGACGCGGCGACCGACGCCGTCGCCACGGCCCACGCCGCCCTCCGCTCAGCGGAGCAGCAACGTGCCAGGCTCGTCGAGCGCCGCGCTTCCCTCGAGCGCCTCGAGGTCGGGGCCGTTGACGCACGGGCTGCCCGAGACGAGACGACCGCCGCCTGGCGCGCGTGGCTGACCGAGCATGCCCTCGCCCCGGACCTCTCGCCGGAAGCCGCTCGACAGGTGGTGGCCGCCGTAGCGGCGGCTCGCAGGTTGGTGCGCGAGCGGGACGAGCAACGCGAGCGAGCCGCGGCCATCGGCGATGCCGCCGCACGTTTCGACGCCAGGCTCGACCTCCTCCTGATGCGCCTCGGCCGGCCGCTGCCCGCTGAGGCGAGCCTGCGGCCATCGACGGTCGTGGCGCTCGCCCAGGAGGCTCAGCTCGGCGCCGCCGAACTGGTGCGCTCCAACGACCTCGACGCGAACATCGCCGAGCTCCGCGGACGGCGCGCGCCACGCGTCGCGACGCTGCAGGCGGCGAGCGCGGAGCTGGCCAGACACCTCGAGCGCTGTGGCGCCGCGGATGCGGATGAACTGCGGCGCATGACGGCGACTGCGGCTGCCCGTGGACGAACGCGCCACGAGATGCGCGAGGCCACCGCCACGCTGCTCGCCCTGGCCGGCGGCGAGGACGCGCTGCCGATCCTGGTCAGCGAGGCGGGCGCGACGGATCCCGCCGCACTCGAGGCCCAGCGCGAGGAGGTGGCTGCGGAGGTCGCTCGACTCGAGGCCGAGGAGTCGGCATCTTTGACCCGAGAGGGCGAGCTGCGTGGCGAGATCGCCCGCCTGGAGACTGCGGATGAGCTCGGCTCGGCGCGCCAAGAGCTCGCGCTGCTGCAGGGGCGTGCCGACGAGGAGGCGTGCCGCTGGGAGGTGCGCGCCGTCGCCCTGGCGCTGCTGGGCGAGACGCGGCGCCGATATGAGCGTGAGCGTCAGCCGCAGGTCCTCCGCGACGCGGAACGCTATTTCGGGGCGATCACCGAGGGCCGCTACCCGCGCATCGTGGCTGCACCGGGCGAGGCGAACGTCCGCGTCGAGCCGGAGAGCGGCGCGGGGCGCACCACCGACGAGCTGAGCCGCGGCACCGCCGAGCAGCTGTATCTGGCTCTGCGCTTCGGGCTGATCGAGCAGTTCGCGCGTGTCACCGAGCCGCTGCCGGTGGTCATGGACGACATCCTGGTCAACTTCGATCGCCAGCGCGCCACGCGGGCGGCGCGTGCCATCCGCGACCTCGCCACGCGCCACCAGGTCGTCTTCTTCACCTGCCACCCACAGACCGCTGAGCTGCTCGACCCGGACGGCGCGGCGACCGTGCACCTGGGCTGAACGAACGCCGGTGCCGTGGCTGCTAGGATCGGCCACAGACCGATGCCGAACGACAAGCTGCCAACCCCCGAGCGCGTCCTGGTCATCGCCGCGCATCCGGACGACATCGAGTTCGGGGCGGCGGGTACCGTCGCGCGCTGGATCGGCGAGGGGGCCAAGGTCAACTACGTGGTCGTCACGCGCGGCGATAAGGGCAGCGACGATCCGAGTGCCGACCAGCAGCAGCTGGCGGTGTCCCGCGAGTGGGAGCAGCGGGCCGCCGCCGCCGAGATCGGCGTGGAGGGGGTCGATTTCCTCGACGAGCCTGATGGCCAGGTCGAGCCGAGCCTGCGCCTGCGCGAGCGCATCACCTACGCCATCCGGGCGCTGCGTCCGGAGATCGTGATGACCCACGACCCGACGGTCCTGTTCGTCAACAACGAGTGGGTCAACCATCCCGATCACCGTGCCGTGGGCCAGGTGACGGTCGACGCCGTCTTTCCGACGGCGCGCGATCCGCTCAACTTCCGCCAGCACCTCGACGAGGGCCTCGGGCCCTGGAAGGTCGCCGAGCTGTATCTGTGGTCCACGAACGAGGCGAACCAGATCGTCGACATCTCGGGCACCCTCGAGCGCAAGATCGCCGCGCTCGAGCACCACCACAGCCAGTTCCGAGATTTCGCCGAGACTGCCGCGTGGCTGCGCCGCCGCTCCGAGGAGCTCGGCGAGCGGGCAGGCTATGGCGCCGCTGAGGGATTCCGCCGGGTGATGCTCGCCCGATGAGATTCGTGCGGGGGATCGCAAGGCCGATCGTTGCCCTCGTGTCTGTCGCCGTGCTGGCGAGTGCCTGCGGGCCGGCCGAGCCAACGCCGACGCCCTATCCCAGCGGCGCCGTGGCGGCATCAACCGACGACGCCCAGCGCGTTGCCGGCGAATTCGCGGCGGCCTGGGCCAACGCCGACTATGCCGCCATGTGGGACCTCCTGGCACCGGCCGACCAGGCGGCCCACCCAAAACGGGAGCTCGCTGAGCTGTACTCGCAGTTCGCCGCGCTGACGCGGCTGACCGGGCTGACCGCCACGACCGGCACGCCCGAGGCGATCGCCCTGCCGCCCGAGCCGCGGCCTGAGGACCTGCCCGCGCCAACGCCAGAGGCGACCCCAGTCTCGAGTGGGTCGCCGGCCGACACGCCGAGCCCCACGGCAACGCCTGAGCCTTCCGCCCCGCCGGTGCTGCCGGGGCCGGTGCCCGGACTGGGCGTCCCGCTCTCGCTGGCGCTGCACAGCGACCTCTTCGGCGAGCTCAGCATCGACCGCCAGCTGCCGATGACCGATGGCGCGCACGGTTGGCAGGTGCGCTGGAGCCCGGCGCTGCTCTTTCCCGAGCTCGGCGACGGCGGAACGCTCAAGCTCGATCGCAGCCTGCCGGTGCGCGGCCGGATCGTATCGGTCTCGGGAACCGTGTTTGCCGAGACGCGCAAGGACGGCGCGCGCGTCTACCCGCAGGAGTGGCTGGCCGGCCAGACGATCGGCTACGTGAGCGAGGTCACCGCCGATGACCTGAAGACCCTGGCGGCCCAGGGCTACCGCACCGGTGATGTTGTCGGCCGCAGCGGCTTGGAGTACGGCGCCGAAAATCTGCTGCGCGGGCAGCCCGGCTTCGTGCTCAGCGCCGCGCCGGCGGACGGTGATCCGGTCACGGTCCTCGAGAAGAAGATGGTGCCCGGCGCCGACGTGACGATCACCCTTCGGCCGTCGCTGCAGGCGACCGCCGAGGTCGGGCTGCGCAGCCACCCGAACGGCGCCACCGTGGCGCTCGATCCGGCCACCGGCGACGTGTGGGCCATGGCCAGTGCGCCCGCCTTCAACCCCAACTCGATGACCATCGGCACGACCCTCGACGGCGTCAAGCTCGCCAGGGCTTCGCAGGACCAGCGCTTCAACCGCGCCGTGACGGGCACCTACCCTGCGGGATCGTCGTTCAAGCCGTTCACGCTCGCCGCGGCCCTCAAGACCGGCGTGGCGACCAGGGCGACGCGCGTGGCGTGCCCGCCAACCTGGCGGTTCTCGAGCGACTTCACTGCGCACAACTACAAGGATCACTCGCTGCCCGGGCTGGTGAGCCTGGTGCAGGCCATGGCCTTCAGCTGCAACACGACGTATATGCCGCTGGCGCTCGCGGTCTATCGCAAGGACCCGACTGCGCTCACCGAGCTGCTGCATGAGTTCGGCTTCGGTGAGCTCAGCGGCATCCAGCACCTGGTCGAGGAGTCGGGCATCGTGCCGGACGACGCGTACCTGGCGCAGCTCGACCCGCCCCGCGAGTACGGCTCGTTCGACCAGATCCAGCTGGCGATCGGCCAGGGGCTGTACGTCGGCACACCGCTGCAGCTGACGAACGCCTACGCCACCATCGCGGACGGCGGCACACGTTGGGTCCCGCGCCTGGTGACCGAGGCCACGCTGCCTGACGGCACGGTCGTCGAGAAGATTGACCCACGGGTCAAGGCAAGAGTGAGCGTCAAGGGGGCCGACCTCGACTATGTCACCGACGCACTGAAGGGCGTCGTCAATCTTTCGTACGGGACTGGATATCCGGCGTTTCTCGGCTTCGGCATCCCGGTCGCCGGCAAGAGCGGCACAGCCGAGAACGGCACGACCAACCCGCACGCCCTGTTCCCCGCGTTTGCTCCGGCGGACGATCCGCAGATCGTGGTTGCCACGGTGCTGGCCTACGTTCCGCTCGGCACCGGGGGCGACCGGGCCGCTCCACTGGTGCGCCAGGTGATGGCCCGATTCTTCGCCGGCCGATGAACCCGCCGCCGATCGCGCGCCGGACCTTTGACACGGCGAGCGCGGGACGGGTAGCATCGGTACGCCGCTGCCTCGACCGATTGCCTTCGCGTGGAACCCACCTGGAGAGCGACTGCCAACACCCGTGATCTCTGAGAATGCGATCCCCCTGAGGTTCCAGACCGCCGAAGTCGGCGTGGACTGGCTTCAGTGCAACATCGAATGCCAGGAAGGCTGCCCGGTCAATACCAATTGCCGGGGCTACCTGATGCTGGCCGCCGAGGGTCGCTTCGAGGAGGGCTACATCCTCGCCCGCGATCCGAACCCGGTCGCCGCAATCTGCGGCTATGTCTGCAGTGCGCCGTGCGAGAAGGCCTGTCGTCGCGGCGACATCGACAAGCCGCTCGCCATCCGCGCCATGAAGCGCTTCCTGGTCGACTGGCATTACGCCAACAACATGCCCGACAATGTCGAGGTCGGCCCGCCCAGCGGTAAGAGCGTGGCGGTCATCGGCGCCGGGCCGGCCGGCCTGAGTGTGGCCAAGGATCTCGCGAGCTACGGCCACGAGGTGCATGTCTACGAGGCGCTCCCGTCTGGCGGGGGGACGACCCTGATCGGCGTCCCCGCCTTCCGGCTGCCGCGCGACGTCATCGAGCTGGACGTGAATTGGGTCGCCAAGCACGGCGTGCAGTTCCACTACAACGTCGAGATCGGCCGCGACATCACCATGGACCAGCTGCAGGAGCGCCACGATTCGATCGTGGTCAGCACCGGCTGCATGTTCCCGGTAGCCATGAACGTGCCCGGCGAGGAGATCGACGGCGTGATCTACGGGGTCGACTTTCTGAAAAAGGCCAACCTCGGCGAGGAGCAATGGGTCGGCGAGCATGTCGTGGTCATCGGCGGCGGCTACACCGCCATGGACTCGTCGCGCACCGCGCTGCGGCTTGGCGCCAAGACGAGCACGATCGTCTATCGCCGTGGGCCGGACGAGATGGTCGTCGACGAGGAAGAGCAGCACGAGACTCGCTTCGAGGGCGTCGAATTCGAGTTCTTCGCCACTCCGGTCGCGGTCGTTGCCGGAGACGACGGCAGGGTGAGCGGCATCACCTTCCAGCGCACGCGGCTCGGCGCGCCGGACGCGACCGGCCGTCGCTCGTCGGAACCGATTCCCGGCAGCGAGTTCACCGTTGCCTGCGACATGGTGATCCCGTGCACCAGCCAAGCTTCTGACAACAACGTGCTGGGTGAGTACGGCGCCAAGCTCAACCGTCATCTCGGCGTGACCGACACGCGCGACGTGCTCGAGGGCGGATCGGTCTCCAGCTGGCGCACGCCGCCACTCAATGGCTCGACGCCAACAGGGCCCAATGGCGAGAAGCTGAATCAGCTGCAGTTCGACCTTAAGCGCGGCTACGTGGTGACCAACACGGACACGTTCCAGACCAACGTCGACGGGATCTTCGCCTGCGGCGACTTCGTCACCGGGCCGGCGACCATCATCGAGGCCGCGGGCCGCGGTCGACGCACGGCACGCGCCGTCGACCGCTGGCTGGCGGGCGTCCGCGGCGACGAGCTCGAGGAGCTGCCGGTCATTAACCGCGCGAGCATCACCCAGGCGCTCGAGCACGACATGCCGGAGCGATACGAAGCGATCGAGCGCCAGCACATTCCCATGGCACCGCCCGAGCTGCGGCGCGACTTCACCAGCCTGGTCGAGGTCGGCTATGACACGCGCAGCGCCATCACCGAGGGCAGCCGCTGCCTGCAGTGCAACCACAACATCAATATCGATGGCCCGCGCTGTATCCTGTGCGGGCTCTGCGCCGATGTCTGCCCCGAGGGCGTGATCTACATGATCGACAAGGCGCAGGTCGGCGGCGACGACCCGGAGATCGACCTCTTCCAGTCGTGGCCGCGCGGGATCGCCATGATCATCGACGAGGAGCGCTGCATTCGCTGCAACCTCTGCGTCGAGCGATGCCCGACTAACTGCATCACCATGGATCGCCTCGAGCTCGAGCGGTTCACGCCGGACGGGAAGGTTCTGTTGGAGAGCTACAAGGACAACGTGCTGGGTCAGATCGGCCAACAGGCCGGCCCGTTGGTGGAGCGATGAGCATTCCCGGCCCGGGCGACCTCGTTCGCGTCGTCAAGGAGTCGGCCGTCTGGCGCAGCCTCTTCCGCCAGCCATACCCGACCACCAGCCGCACGCGTGCGCTGGCGGTCATGAACAACGTCTTCCTGCACCTGCACCCGGTGCGTGTCAAGAAGCACGCCGTGCGCTACACGTATACGTTCTGCCTCGGCGGTCTGAGCTTCTTCCTCTTCCTCGTGCTCACCGTCACTGGTCTCTACCTGATGTTCTTCTACGTGCCGTCGGTGAGCCGCGCCTACCAGGACATCCAGGCGATCTCGACGTCGGTCGCCTTCGGCGACTTTGTGCGTAACATGCACCGCTGGGGGGCGCACCTCATGGTGCTCACCGTCTTCCTGCACATGATCCGCGTCTTCTACCACGGCGCCTACAAGCCGCCGCGCGAGTTCAACTGGGTTATTGGCGTCGTCCTGCTGCTGCTGACCCTGCTGCTGAGCTTCACCGGTTACCTGCTGCCGTGGGACCAGATCGCGTTCTGGGCCATCACCGTTGGCACCCAGATGGCGCAGTACGCGCCACTGCTCGGATCGCAGACCGCCTTCTTCCTGCTCGGCGGCATCGAGGTGGGCCAGAACACGCTGCTGCGCTTCTACGTGCTGCACGTCATCTTCCTGCCGCTCATCGCGGCCTTCCTGATGATCGTCCACTTCTGGAGGATCCGGAAGGACGGCGGGATCTCGGGCCCGGTGTAGACACATGACCATCGAAAAGCGACCCAACGCAACGGCCGACAAGAACGCGCCAAGCCAGGCGCCCACTCGTGCGCCGCTCGCCGAGCCGACGCTGCCGGGTCCCAAGCTGCCAGGCCCGCCGGGCGTGCCCGGCACCGAGCGATTCCGCCTGCTGGCCTACGTCAAGCAGGAGTCGATGGTCCGCGTCGACAAGCGCCCGGATGAGACGGTGCTGGTCTGGCCGCACCTGCTGCGCGCCGAGTTCCTGGCCGCTGCGCTGATCACCTTCGTACTGGTCGTGGCGTCGTTTCTGATCCGGGCGCCACTCGAGGAGATGGCAAACGCCGGTATCACGCCACACGTCGCCAAGGCGCCCTGGTACTTCCTGGGCCTCCAGGAGATCCTGAGCTACTTCAATCCGACCGTTGCCGGCGTCATCGTGCCGACGTTCTATCTCGGCGGTCTGGCGATCATCCCGTATGTTGATCGCTCGCCATATAAGGCGGCGCGCGATCGCAAGATGATCTGGATCTTCTTCCTGTGCCTGATGCTCACCGGTCTGCTGGTGACATTCGTGGGCATGTTCTTCAGAGGCCCGGGATGGAACTGGGTCTGGCCATGGCAGGGGCTGTTCTTCAACCTATGACAAAGCACACTTCGTATGGCGAGGTCCACGGACCGAATATCGGCGAGATCAGCCGCCGTGGCTTCATGCGGCGCATGCTCGGCGCCGGCCTGGGGCTGCTCAGCCTCGAGTTCCTGGGAGGCACGCTCGCCTTCCTGTGGCCGAACCTGTCCGGTGGCCTGGGCGGCCTGATCGAGATCGGGACGGCCGTCGACATCAACGGGCAGCAGCCAGCGTGGAAGACGGGCGAGCCGTACATCTACACCAAGGCGCGGCTCTTCTTCGTCAACGTGCCGGCAGGCAAGTCGCTGGTCGACGGGTCCAACCAGACGGTCGAAGATCCGGGCACCAAGGTGTCGCTGGACATCCCGCCGACCGATCGCTCCGTCCTGGCGCTGTATCGGAAGTGCCCGCATCTCGGCTGCCAGATCCCGCAGCTGTGCGACAAGAGCAAGTGGTTCGAGTGCCTGTGCCACGGCAGCAAGTACACGATTCTCGGCGAGAAGCGCGACGGGCCGGCGCCGCGCGGGCTGGACCGCTTCGAGGTCAGCATGAACGGGCCGGTGTACGTCGCCGATACGTCGAAGATCATTACCGGCCCACCGATCGGGACGGCGAGCTTCGACGATCGCGGCCCGAGCGACATGCAGCACTGCGTCGGCTGAGCAGATGCGACTCAAGACGCTCGGCGTGTTCGTCGTCACCGTCGTGGCGCTGTTCACCATGTTCCTGTGGCTGACCGATGGCTCGCGTCGCGCCGACATGGCATCGGCCCAGTCGGAGGACCTTCTCGCCTACGGCGGCGTCGTCTTCGCCAACGACCCGGCGAACCCGGCGTCGGCCGGCTGCGCGCGCTGCCACGGCGCCGACGGCATGGGCGGCCCGGTGCCGAACGATCCAAACGGGGCGATCGCGCCGAACCTGCACAGCAACAGCATCGCCAAGAAGCTGAAGGTCAACGAAGAATACGTCCATCTGGTGGTCAGCTACGGCGGCGTGGTCGTCTCGGGCAATGTCAATTCACCCATGCCAGCGTGGAGCACCGAGGTCGGCGGGCCACTGACCGTCCAGCAGATCGATGCCGTCGTCGCGCTGGTCACCAGCTGGGCCGAGGCCGCGCCGCCGCCCCCCGCCGAGGTCCCGAATACCGCCGACGCTGGCAAGCAGGTCTTCTCGTCAGCCGGCTGCGCCGGCTGTCACGGGGCCAACCTGGAGGGCGCCGTCGGGCCGAACCTGCAGAACATCGGCACTGAGCTGGTGACCGTGGGCCTGCCCGTTCCGCCGTCGGGCCTCGACCAGATGAAATCCGACTACGCGGCAGACCCCAAGGACTTCCTGGACAAGTGGATTCGCGACTCGGCCAACAACTACAACGGCGGGACGCCGACCGGCATGCCGCCGCACCCGGTTGACACGCTGGGCGATTCGCAGCTAAAGGCCCTGATCACGTTCCTGCTGGAGCAGAAGCAATGACCGTCTACCGTCCCAGCCGACAGCAGGGCGTCTTCGCGCGGCCGCTCGCCTTCGCCGACGACTTCATGAACTGGCTGCTCTACGGCCGCGAGACATGGCTGGTTGCCCTGCTCAAGGGCGTGCCCCTGTTCATCTACATCTATTTCCTGATGACCTATGTCCCGAACTACGCCTACTACGGCGTGACGCAGTATCTCCCGCTCCTCCACTTCAGCGAGGATGTCGGCTTCCTGATCGCCATGACGATCGCGGGCGGCAACTTCGTGGTGCTCATCATCCTGGGTGTCTGGACGCAGGCGGCTCGTGGCCGCCGCGGCTTCGCCTGGAGCCTGATCCGGATCCTGGACCTGCTTCAGTATCTGGGCGTCGTGCTGCTGCTGACGCCGCTGCTGCTCTTCAACCTGGGCGGCGGCACCTTCGTGCCTACGACCCCGGACCAGGCGGCCAACCCGTTCCCGCTGCAGGCCCTGGTGCTCGGTGTCATCGGCTTCGCCATCGGCGTCGCCACGATCGGTTACATGTATCTCGAGTACCGGCGCGTCATTGGCCGTGATGCCCGCGACGCCGAGGCGGCATCTCGAGTCGCCGCCCTGCCCGCCGGCTGACCGACCCCGACATCGTCGTCCGGCGGCTCTACGCGGCGCACCTCGCCTGGTCGGCGCTGGTCGTCATCGGCGCGGTCCTGTTGATCTGGACCGATACGTCCGCCCCGTGTCCGCCGGGGGGCGTCATCGACTTCGGTGACTGCGAGCGGGTGCGCCCCTTCGCCATCGGCCTGGTGGCCGCGGCAGCGGCGCTGTACCTCACCGGCCTGTCGGCGGTCCTGTGGTGGGTCGCCGGATTGCGCTCTCGCGGCGTGGCCGATGCGCGCGCTGCGCGCGACTGGTACCTGCTCGTCGCCGGCATCGGCCTGGTGGTCGCACCCTTGCTGGCATTCACGCTGATGTCAGCCCTCCGCTAGCATTGGCTCGATCAGGAGACCGATTCATGACGCTCAGCTCCTTAGACGACCTTCGCGCCCGCCTGTCCGGCATCGCCCGCATCCAGGCTGACCGCCTTGAGATCGACGACGAGGCGCGCCTGCGAGACGAGGTTATCGACGAGCTGGCCTTTGCATCGGTCTTCAGCGACGATGCCGCGCTGCGCGATGCCTGCCGCTGGATCATCTGGTCAGCCAGCCAGGCGCTCGGCTGCGGATCGGCCTCGATCCACGAGCTGTACGTGGCTCGCGGTCGCGAGGAGTTCGACCCGACGCAATTCACCGTGCCGGCGGTCAACGTGCGTGCGGCGACCTACCTGACCGCGCGCCAGGCGTTCGCCGCCGCCCGCGAGCGCGACGCTGGCACGCTCATCTTCGAGATCGCCAAGAGCGAGATGGCCTACACCGACCAGCGACCCGCCGAGTACGCGGCGGTCATCCTGGCCGCCGCCATCCGCGAGCGCTGGCCCGGGCCCGTCTTCCTGCAGGGCGACCACTTCCAGTTCAACGCCACGAGGTGGTCGACCGATCCCGACGCCGAGATGGAGGGCCTCCGCGACCTTACCCGCGAGGCGATCGCTGCAGGCTTCTGCAACATCGATATCGACTCGTCGACACTGGTCGACCTGTCGCTGCCGACCGTCATTGAGCAGCAGCATGTCAACGCCGACAACACCGCGTCGTTGACCCGCCTGGTCCGCCAGCTGCAGCCGGGCGGGGTGACGATCAACATCGGCGGAGAAATCGGAGAGGTCGGGAAATCGAACTCCACCGAAGAGGAGCTGCGTGCCTACCTCGACGAGTACCGTCGGCTGCTGGGCGATGCGCCTGATGTGGGCATCAGCAAGACAAGCATCCAGACCGGCACCTCGCACGGTGGCGTGGTCCTGCCCGATGGCAGCGTGGCGCCGGTCGACATCGACTTCGACACGCTGCGCCGCCTGTCGGCCGTGGCGCGCCACGAGTACGCGCTGGCGGGTTGCGTCCAGCACGGCGCCTCAACGCTGCCCGATGACGCCTTCCACCACTTCCCGGCCAACGGCACGGCCGAAATCCACCTGGCCACCGGCTTCCAGAACATCCTGTACGACGGCGGCGGCCTGCCGGTCGAGCTGCGCGCCGAGATGATGGCCTGGTGCCTCGTCAACTGCCCGACCGAGCGCAAGCCGGGCCAGACCGATGAGCAGTTCCTGTACAAGACCCGCAAGAAGGCCATCGGCCCGTTCAAGCGCCAGCTTTGGACGCTGCCCGCCGACGCCGCGCACGAGATCGGTGCGCACCTGCGAGACAAATTCGGCCTGCTGTTCGACGAGCTCAACATCGCCGGCAACCGATCCCTCGTCGACCGCTACGTGACGCCGGTACCCATGCCGCGTCCGCTGCCGGCCGCGCTCGGTGGCACCGCGCGAGAGGCGGCCAGCGCGGCCGCATCGGTCTTCGAGGACGACGGCTCCGGCGAGTAGCCGGTCAGCCTCGCAGGAACCGCGTCAGGCCCAGCATCCGACGCGCCGACTTCGGGGAGAGTCGTGACAGGGCCTGGATGCCGTCGATGACATCGTCGGGAGGCATTGCGTCGAGCAGCCGCCACAGTCGCTCGACAGTCTGGTTGTCGACGCGGCCGAGCACCTCGAAGAGCCGCTCGATGCTGCGCGGGCCGGCTCCGACGACGTCACCCACGCCGCGATCGAACAGCTGCACGAAGCGCAGCAGCCCGCGCAGCCGTCGGGTGAGGTCCTCCAGCTCCACTCCGCTTCCCGCCGCGGCTGCCAGGTCGACGCATCGCTGGATGGCTGGGATGACCGGCGCGGTCTCCCGCTCGCGCCGTGCCGTCGCGACCCGGCGGAACCACTCCCAGTGATCGCCGACCACGACATATGCCGTGGCCGTTGGCCCGCGCCTGCCCGAGCGGCGCGGTTCAGAACGCTCGAGGACGCCCCATTCCTCGCACTGCTTCAGCGCCACGCTGGTAGCCCTATGGCTCAGTCCCAGCGCGCGCCGGATCTCGGGCTCGGTCAGTGGCTCCGGGTGGACGAGGAGGTAGCCCTGTACCGCGGCCGTCGATGGCGCCACGCCCCACGCTGCGCCGATCTCGCTCCAGGCCGCCGCGAAGGTGCGACGAATCTGCTCCGCGCTCGGCTGCTCGGTCGTCATGCTGCGCTTCGGCTCCACTCCATGTTGGCCGACGTTAGCAGACCGTTGCCGGACGGTCTGCCGCGCTGCGAGGGCGACCTGCCGCCGAAGCGTTTGGGCGACTCCACGAATGCAGCGACCTCCACGAACGGACAGATGTCGCTTTCATCAGCGTTCGACAGGTCGGCCGGCCGTCAGCGGACGATCGCTCGTCTCGATTGAGCGTGGAGCCGCCCCCCGGTGCCGCAGCGTTGAGGCCCGCAGGCGACGAGCGCGGATCACACCGCCTTTTGACCAGTCGGCGGACCGGTGCGCGCCCGCGGACCAGTGCGCGTCCGCGGACCGGCTGCCAGGTACCCCGCGACGGCGGCGCGTCCTCGCGCCTCGGCGGCAAACGCACCCTCGGGGCCGCGGCGGCGCCACGCCGAACGGCGCCACGGCGAACGGCGCCACGCCGAACGGCGCCATAGTAGCGGCACACGAAAAAGCCCCGACATCGCTGTCGGGGCTCATCGGTCGATGTGGAGGAGGCGTCAGTGGGAGCAGCCGCCCGCCTTTGAGGGGGAGCCGTCGGTGTTGAACGAGGAGCCGCACGCGCACGAGCTCACTGCGTTCGGGTTGTTGATGGCGAAGCCCGATCCCATCAACGAGTCGACATAGTCGATCTCGGCTCCCTCGACGTACTGGGCACTGTACTTGTCGATCACGATTGGCACGCCGTCGTGAAGCTCGACGCGATCGTCCTCGGCGAGGTTGCTATCGAACGCCAGCCCGTAGCTGAATCCGGAACAGCCGCCGCTCTTGACGAAGAGGCGCAGCCGCGCGTCCTCCTTGCCCTCGCGCGAGCGGAGCTCGAGCACCTTCTGTCCGGCCGCCTCCGTGACGGTCACCAGCTGTTCGGTCGAGATGGGCGGAGCGCTGATCGGCGTCTGCGTCTGCGGCGTCTCGGACATGGTCATGATTGCTGTGATCTCCCTCTCGCCATGAGGCGATGGATGGAATCGCTGATTCGCTTCGGAAAGTATACCAGCCGCACCCCGGCGTCCAGCAATAGCGCGAGAGAGTCACCGCGGGCCACCCGTCTCCCGGCCGGAGCCCCATTCAATACCGCGCGCTTCAAGCGCGGTGAGTGGTCGAGGCGCGTCAACGCTACAGCCACCACCGTGGCGCCGGCCAGCAGGCCCGGCATTGCGCCTGCATCGGTACACTTAGGCCCACCGCAGTGAGGCTGACTATACACACGTGAAGCTTGCAGACCGCATGGGCCGAATCGGCACCGAAACCGCCTTCGAGGCCGCCGCGCGCGCTCGAGCCCTGGAGGCGACCGGCCGCGATGTCATCCACCTGGAGATCGGCGAGCCGGACTTCGACACCCCGCGCAACATCAGTGAGGCAGCGGCCGACGCGCTGCTCAACAAGGGGATGACCCACTACACACCAGCGACGGGCATCCCGCAGCTGAAGCACGCGATCGTGGACGATGCGCGCCGATACAAGGGCATTCAGGCGAGCCCCGAGCAGGTGATCGTCACTCCCGGCGCCAAACCGATCATGTTCTACGCCATGTTCGCCCTGCTCGACGAGGGCGACGAGGCGATCTACCCGAATCCCGGCTTCCCGATCTACGAGTCGATGATCGAGTTCGTGGGCGCCACAGCTGTCGCTGCGCCGCTCCGCGCTGAGCGCGAGTTCCGCATGGACGTGCAGGAGGTTGCCTCGCTGGTCACCGACCGCACCCGCCTGATCGTCCTCAATTCGCCGCAGAATCCGACCGGATCGGTCCTGACCGAGGACGACCTCGGGGCGATCGCAAAGCTGGCTGTCGACCACGACCTGGTGGTCCTGACCGACGAGATCTACGGCCGGCTGCAGTACGAAGGCGAGCCGCTCTCGATCGCGACCCTGCCGGGCATGGCCGAGCGCACCATCACGCTTGACGGCTTTTCCAAGACCTACGCGATGACCGGCTGGCGGATGGGCTACGGCATCGTGCCGGCTTCGTTGGCGCCCGCTTTCAGCACGCTCGTCATCAACAGCGTGTCGTGCACCAACGCCTTCGCGCAGGCCGGCGCGGTCGAGGCACTGACCGGGCCGCAAGATGGCGCGAACGCCATGCGCGAGGAGTTCATTGCCCGCCGCTCGCTGGTGATCGAGGGGCTGAACGCCATCTCCGGTGTCAGCTGCGTCATGCCGCACGGCGCGTTCTACGCCTTCCCCAACGTCAGCTCGTTCGGCAAGTCATCGGTCGAGATCGCCGATCACCTGCTCTACGACGCCGGCGTGTGCGTGCTGGCCGGCACCAGTTTCGGCCGCTTCGGCGAGGGCTACCTGCGCCTGTCGTACGCCAATTCGCGCGAGAACCTGACCGCGGCGCTGGCGCGCATGGGCGAGTCGCTCGGCAAGCTGGAACGCACCGGCGAGCTCGTCGGGGCTGCTTCGTGACGGTTGTTCGTAACCAGGTCGAGGAGCTCTACGCGACGGCCGAGACCGCCTTCGACCGTTGGGAGATCGTCAAGGACGTCATCGACGAGACGATTGACCTGACGCTCAACTATCGCCAGTCGGGTCATCCCGGCGGCTCGCGCTCGAAGGTTCACCTTCTCGTGTCGCTGATGCTTTCCGGCGCCATGCGCTGGGACGTGCTGCGCCCGTGGCGGCCGTTCGCCGACCGCTTCGTCCTGTCAGCCGGGCACACCGTGCCCCTCGTGTACTGCACCCTCGCCGTGCTCAACGAGGTCATGCGCGCGCGCCACGAGCGGGACCCGCGGATCGAATTCGCCTTTCCCGATGACGGTCGCTGGGCGCTGACGCACGAGGATCTGCTCGGGCTGCGGCATCGCGGCGGGCTGCCTGGGCACGCCGAGATGGAGGGCAAGACCCTCTTCCTGAAGTTCAACACCGGGCCGTCGGGCCACGGCATGCCGCCATCGGCCGGCGAGGCGGTGGCGCTCAAGCTGGCCGGGGCGGAGGAGGTCAAGGTCTTCGTCGTCGAGGGCGAGGGCGGCCTGACGCCGGGCGCCAGTCACGAGACACGCAACACGGCCTGGGGGCTGGGCCTCTCCAACCTCGTCTTCCTGGTCGACTGGAACGACTACGGCATCGACGATCCCGCCATCTCCGACGTGGTTCCCGGCACGCCCGGGAGCTGGTTCAAGGCGTACGACTGGCGCGTGACCGGCACGATGGAGGGTTCGGAGTGGCCCTCGGTGACGCAGGCGGTGCTGGAGGCGGCGCGCGGCGAAAACCCGAACAGGCGCCCGTCCATGGCCTGGTTCCGCACCCGCAAGGGGCGCGGCTACGGCAAGTACGACAACAAGAGCCACGGATCGCCACACGCCATGAACTCGGAGCCGTTCTGGGCGGTGCGCAGGTCGTTCATGGAGAAATACGGGGTCGAGTACGTCGGCGTCGACCACGCTGCGCCGGACGACCAGGCCGCCCAGCAGGACCAGGCGCGTGCCAACTTCGAGGTGGCGATGAGCGTCCTGCGCGACACGCCCGGGCTGGTCGATGCCATCAGCGACCGCCTGGTGGAGGTCGCCGCATTGGTCCCTGACAGGCTGGACGGCTTCAACCTGAAGGACGACGGCGCCATCTTCAATGACAGGCGGATCACGGACTACCGCAGCTACCCCGCATCGGTCTGGAAGCAGCCGGGGGAGAAGGCGCCGAACCGGGCCGCGCTTGCGACCTGGGGAGCGTGGGTCAACTCCTTCGCGAAGGCCGAGTACGGCCGGCCGTTGGTCATCGCCTGCTCGGCCGACCTCGCCGAGTCGACGAACATCGCCGGCTTCGCCAAGGACTTCGAGGAGATGCCCGGCTGGGGCTGGTACAACCGCGACACCAACCCGCGTGGCACGCTGCTGCCGCAGGAGATCACCGAGTTCACCAATGCCGGCCTGATGGTCGGCCTGGCTACCGTCAACCTGTCCGATGACCCGATGCGCTCCTTCAACGGCTTCTGGGGCGCCTGCTCGACCTATGGCTCGTTCTCGTACCTGAAGTACGGGCCGATGCGCCTGTTCAGCCAGCTCGCGCAGGACACCGAGCTGAAGGTCGGCAAGGTGCTGTGGATTGCCGGTCACTCCGGCCCCGAGACGGCCGAGGACTCGCGCACCCACTTCGGCATCTTTTCGCCGGGCGTGACGCAGCTCTTCCCGGAGGGACATGTGATCGACCTGCACCCGTGGGAATACAACGAGGTGCCGGTCATGCTCGGCGCCGCGCTGGCAACCGAGGTTCCGATCGTGGCGCTGCACCTGACGCGACCCGCCGTCGACATCCCGGATCGTGAGGCGCTGGGCATGGCGCCGCACTGGGAGGCGGCGCGCGGCGCCTACGTTCTGCGCCAGGCGTCCGCGGGACACCCGGTGGCGGGCACGGTCTACGTGCAGGGCACGATCACGACGGCCAATCTCATCAAGGTACTGCCGGAGATCGATCGCCGTGGGCTCAACGTGCGGATCGTGGCGGCCCTCAGCCCGCAGCTGTTCGCGCAGCAGGATGCCGCATACCGAGACGAGATTCGCTCCGAGGCCGACCGCTGGGACGGCATGGCCATCACCAACCGCGCCTTCAAGCTGATGCGCGACTGGGTCGACGGCCCCCTGGCCGCCGACTACTCGCTGTCGTCCGATTGGGACGACCGATGGCGCACCGGCGGCACGGTCGACGAGGTGATGGACGAGGCGCACCTGTCGCAGGCGCACATCCTGGCGGCCATCGAGCGTTATGTGAACGATCGCGACGAGCGCCATCGCCGGCTGCGCGCGATCGTCGACGAGATCGAGCAGCGGTAAGACTGGCGTGCCGGAGCTGAGGGAGAGGCCCTACGAGCACCAGAAGCCGCATCGGCCCTCGCATCTCGCGCGCCGCACCACGCCGCCGCCGGAACGTGCCGAGCCGCCGGACCTGACGCTCTTCATCTACGCCGGGCTGGCCCTGGCGGTGATCGTCATGCTGCTCGCCATCCCGTACCTGCTGCAGTACCTGGCCACCGTCATCTCGGCGTAGGGCGAGCTAGACCTGGGCGGTCCAGACCAGGACCTGGTCGCCATCAACCTTGACCTTCGGACGCACCAGCGGCGGTAGCGAGATCGGATAGGCTTGCGCGTCGCCGCGGTAGCCGCCCGACTGACGCCAATTGGCGCGTCCATTGGCCAGCTCGCCCTTCAGGTCGAAGCTCGCGCCATGGCAGGGGCAGCGCAGGTCCTGCCAGTCCGGCCGGAAATGCAGCGTGCAGCCCATGTGGGTGCAGACCGATGAGAGCGCCCGGATCTCGCCGTTGTCATTGACCACGTAGCCGTCGAAGGCGGCGGTCGAGAAGCGCACCGCGCTTCCCGGAGGCACGTCATTGACCGA
>JBBRXE010000015.1:0-18909 GCA_038248695.1 Candidatus Limnocylindria bacterium
CGGTGCCGGCACGGGAGCCGGGTCGCCGGTGGACGAAGCCCGTGAGCCCCCGCGCACCAGCAGCGAGACGCGAGTGCCGCGGCCGGCCGAGCTGGAGATGCGCAACGGTGCTCCCATGGTCGCCGCCCGCTCACGCATGCCTGCCAGCCCCAGCCGGTGCGGCCCGACGCTCGACGGATCAAACCCGTCCCCATCGTCGCGGACCTCGAGCAGGAGGCCGTTGCCGGTCGGTGCCAGGGTGAGCCGGATCTCGCTCGCATTCGCGTGGCGCACCGCGTTGGCGAGCGCCTCCTGCGCGATGCGGAACAGCTCGAGCGTGATCGCCGGCGTCAGGTGCGATGCCGCGTCGTGATCCAGGTGCAGGCTTACCGTGGCGCCGCAGCTGCCCGCCATCTCGCGCAGCGCACTCTCAAGGCCACGTTCCTCGAGCCGCGGCGGGCGGACCCGCTCGGCGGTCGAGCGTACTTCAAGCAGCGCGCTTGCGGTCAGCTTGCGCGCGCGGCGCAGCTGCGACTGCCGCAGCTTCGACTCGGAACGCGCGGCGCCATCCAGCGCCAGCGACACTGCGGTCAATGTCTGGCCTATGCCGTCATGCAGCTCGCGAGACAGTCGCTTGCGCTCCTGCTCCTCGGCCGTGACGAGGCGCTCGCGGGCACTTCGGTAGAGGCCGGCATAGCGCTGTATGGCCCCACGCTCACGATCCGCCATCCACGCCACCAGGATGGCGATGGTGAACATCAGTGGCCACTCGGTCAGGTCGAGTGGCTGGATCTCGAGCCCGAAGATGGGCAGCAGCACATAGCCCAGCATCGCGACCGAGGAGGCCGCGATGCGGAAATAGGTCACGCGGCGGCCGAAGACGAAGGCGTCGATGGTCAGCACCACGAAGACGCAATGGAACAGCAGTTCGGGTGGCCCCAGCTGGAGGTAGGTCGCGGCCACGAACAGCAGCGCGACGGCGTCGAGCGCGACGAGGATGCGTCGCAGCCCAATGCGCTGCAGCCGTGCGCGCAGGTCGCGGAAGGCGAAGGCCTCCGCGGCCCGGCGATCGTTTGCGTGGGTCGTCCTGTGGTGAAAGATGGTCATCGGCCGCCGGGTTGAATGGTTACCCCATGACTATAGGAGGTCGAAGCGCGCGGCCTCAGTGTCAGAGGGCACGACAGCGCACGAGACTGTTCGCCGCTGCGCGTCTACAGGAGGCCTACAAGACCATGCACGCGGGACGTCTCGCCCGAATCAGTCCAATCGCCATCGCGCTCGTCCTGGCGGCATGCTCGGCTACCACATCACCGACGCCCACTGCCGGCGGTGGCGGCGGCGCTGGTGGCGGCACGACCGTCAACGCCACAGACTCCGAGTTCAAGATTGAGCTCGACAAGACCGAGATCCCGGCCGGCAACGTCACCTTCCAGGTGAAGAACGCGGGCCAGCTGGTTCACGAGTTCGTCGTCTTCAAGACCGATGACGCCGCGGACAAGCTGCCGGTGGAGTCCGCGGCCGAGTCGGGCGAGACCACGGTCAATGAGGACGATTCGACCCTTACCTCGATGGGCGAGGTCGAGGACGTCCCGGTTGGCGGCAGCAAGTCGTTCAGCGCCGACCTCACACCCGGCAAGTACGTGGCCATCTGCAACATCGAGGGCCACTACATGTCCGGCATGCACATCGCCTTCACGGTGCAGTAGCACCCGGTTGAAGCAACGAGCGGCTCGGGCCACGCGGCCCGGGCCGCTTCCGGTTTTCTGGCCCGCGATCCAGGTCCCGACGACCGACAGCTTCCAGCGACGATTCCTCCGCTGCGCCGTGGCCTCATTCAATTGGGTTTCGTGCGGTCGCCGTCAGGATTCCGAGCCTGATTGGGTGGCGTTCGGCACTGGCGCCGGCAGGCGGGCGATATCAACCCAGCGGCCCAGTCGCGCGCTCTCGCCGATTGCCTCGCCGATGAGCATCTCCCGATGCCCGTCGGCGAAGGTTGCATAGGTCGGATGCTCTGACGGCCGGCCGGCCAGCACGTCGGTGTAGATGGCGCGGAACAGCGCACCGAACGTGTCGGCGAAGCCCTCCACGTGGCCGGCGGGCAGGAAGCTGGCACTCCGCGCGTGCGCGCCCATCAGCGCCGGATTCTTATCCATGATTTCGTTCGGGCGCTCCCGATGGCCGAGCCACAGCCGGTCCGGAGCCTCGGAATCCCAGGCAACCGCGGCGTCGGAGCCGTCGACCTCGTATTGCAGCGAATTCTTCCGGCCGGGGCTGATCTGCGAGATGCTGACCGCGCCGCGCACGCCGTTGGCGAAGCGCAACAGGATATTGGCGGTGTCCTCGGTGAGGATCCTGCGCGCGACCGTCTCGGCGGCGCGTTCGGTAGAGAAGGTCGCGACCGGGCTGGTCGGCTCGCGGTGCGTCGGCACGAAGGTGGCCACGTCGGCCATGACCAATTCGAGCTCGAGCCCGGTCACGAACTGGATGAGGTCGAGCCAGTGCGAGCCAATGTCGCCGACCGCCCGCAGAGCGCCACCGCGCTCGGGGAGCAGCCGCCAGTTCCAGTCTGACTCGAGCAATAGCCAGTCCTGGAAGTAGTGCCCGGTCACCAGCCGCATGTCGCCCACCCCGCCCGCGGCTATGAGCTCGCTGGCGTGCTGGTTCAGCGGGTAGAAGCGGATGTTGAAGTTCACGGCGGCGACGCGGCCGCTCTTCGCTGCCAGGTCCACCAGCTCGGCCGATTCGATCGCCGTCATGGCGAGCGGCTTCTCGCAAACGACATGCCTCCCCGCGGCCAGCGCCGCCTTGGCCTGCGCGACGTGCAGGTCGTTAGGGGAGGCGACGTGGACGACGTCGACAGCCGGATCCGCCAGCAGCTCGTCGAGGGAGACGTAGGCCCGCTGCACGCCCAGGCGCTCGGCGTTTCGGGCACCGCGTTCGGGAGTGCTGCCCAGGATGCCCGTCACCCGCACGCCAATGCGTCGCAGTTCTTCGACGTGCACGGTGCCGATGAATCCGGTCCCGATGACGGCCGCTCCGATGCCAGCGACGCCGCTCATGGGTTCACCACACTAGCTGCCTCAATCGTGATCCGCTCAGCTGAGCGGTGCCGGGGTATCGTAAAGCGCCTCCTCGTCCCGCGGCGTCGTGCGGATGGGCAGAACCGCCACGCCGCCTGCGAGGAAGGTCGCCGCCATGATCCAGAAGACTATCGGTAGGCCGGCCGTATCGCCGGCCGCCCCGAGGATGACGCCGAAGACCGCGGTCCACAATGAACCGATGCCGAAGGCAAGGGTGAAGTACGTCGAGAAGGCCGCGTCGCGGATGGCGGGCGGTGAGATGTCGGCCAGGATGGCCTGCAGCTGCGGACTCTCGATGTAGGCGAACAGGCTCATCACCGCGATCGCGGACCAGATGCCAAGTGAGTTGCTCCCGGCCACGACAAAGAGCGCCATCCCCGCCGCCGCCAGCACGTACGCGACGACGATGACCGGTCGGCGGCCGATGCGATCCGACAGCCAGCCAGCGGCCAGCGGCGCGGGCACGCTGCCGAGCAGCAGAACCGTGTACATCCAGCCGATGGTCGACGAGTCCAGGTGCAGGACCTCGAAGAGGTAGAGCGGCACGAACAGGGTGATGACCCCCAGGCCGCGACCGCCGGCGGCGACCGTGGAGGCGAAATAGAGCAGCAGCAGGTCGCGGTCACGCAGCACGCGGCCGAAGGCGCTACGCAGGCTGCCCTCCGCGCGGGCCGCCGCGCGATCCGCTCCGGATTCGCGGATGAGCGCGGCCATGGCAATGGCGATCAGCACTGCCGGAATGCCGAACAGGATCACCGTGCTGCGCCAGCCGATGCCGGCGATCAGCCACGTCCCGATCAGTGGCACGGCCAGCGTGCCGACGTTGCCGCCGGAGATGTGGGCGCTGATGGCGAACCCGCGGCGGCGAGGCGGAAACTGCTCAGCGAGCAGCGCGTTGCCCACCGGATGTTGAGGCGAACCGCCGATCTTGGACGCGATGTTGGCGGCCGTGAAGGCGCCGAAGCTGTGGACCATGCCCTGCAGCGCCATCCCGCCACCGAGCAGGAAGCCGCCCACCACCAGGATGGCGCGGCGCGACGCCACGCGCGTCAGGGCGCTGTACCCCAGCTGCGCGGCGCCTGAGACGAGGCTGCCGACGGCGGTCAGCAGCGCAATCGAGGCCGCGTCGACGTGCATCTCGCGGATGACCTCGAGGTAGATCAACGGCAGCAGGACCGCGAGGGCGTGGTTGACCGCATGCGCGCTGGCGAGCAGCCAGAGCGTGCGCATGGGTCGAACGGCAGCATTGACCGATGGCGGCGAGACGCGGGAACGGGCCACGCTCGCACGGTACGCGATGCGAAGTCAATCTCGCTGCCCATCGCTGTGCGAGCCATCGTCACGCGACACAGGTACTGCCAGGGGCCCCCGCAGGTACCGGTGGTAATCGGCCAACGGTCAGGTACGTTGCGTCGATGCAACCCAATTCCTCCGCCACATCGCTTCCGCGCCTGCCCGAAGGTGGCTGGCCGCAGGAGTCCGCGGCGCGAACGCTGCTGATCCGCGTGGTCGCGGTTGCCGCCGTGACGCTCACCGTCGGTTACCTCGCGTGGCGCTTGGCAGGCACGATCCCGATGAGCGTGTGGTGGCTCTCTATCCCGCTCTTCGCGGTCGAGGTGCATAACGCGTTCGGCCTCTGCCTGTACACGTTCGCCCTGTGGGACATCGGCGGACGGCCGGCGTGGCACCGCGTCAGCCGCACCGCTTACCGGGTAGCGGTTCTGATCCCAACGTACAACGAGCCGGCCGAGGTGCTGATGCCGACCATCGCCGCCGCCATGGTCCTCAAGCCTGCGCACGAGACCTGGGTCCTGGACGACGGCAATCGAGCCGAGATCGCCGAGCTCGCTCGCTCGCTCAACGCGCATTACCTGGCGCGCGAGGATCGGACTGGGGCGAAGGCTGGCAATCTGAACAACGCGCTTACCCATGTCGAGGCCGACATCATCGCGGTGCTGGATGCGGACCACGTTCCCACGCGCGACTTTCTGACCAACACGCTGTGTTATTTCGACGACGATCAGGTGGCTGTCGTGCAGACGCCGCAATCGTTCTACAACCTCGAGTCGTTTGAGCACGAGCGGCGTGGCGACGGTCACTTCAACGAGGAATCTGTCTTCTACCGAGTCATCGCTCCAGCGAAGAACCTATGGGCCGCGCCATTCTGGTGCGGCACCTCTGCCCTGGTCCGCACCGAGGCGTTGCGCTCGATCGGCGGCGTCGCCACCGAATCTGTGACAGAGGACATCGAGAGCACCATTCGGATGTATCGTCGCGGTTGGAAGGGCGTCTTCCACAATGAAATCCTGGCTCACGGGCTTGCGCCGGCAGACGCCGCCGCATACCTTGGCCAGCGAAACCGATGGGCGACCGGCGCGATGCAGGTGCTGCGCCTGGAGAACCCGCTCTTTGGCCGCGGTTTGACCTTCGGGCAGCGACTCGCATTCATGACAACGCTGTTTGCCTGGTTCGATTCCTGGCGTCTGCTTGCCTACATGGTCATCCCAGTGGTGGTAATCGCCACAGGGGTGTCGCCGATCTCGGCGCCGGGCTACCTGTTCGTGCCGCTCTTCGGCTTGACGCTCGGGTTCCAGTTCGTGGCTCTTCGGCTTCTTGCCCGGGGCCACTACCCGCCAGTCCTGTCGATGCTCTTCGAGGTGCTACGCATGCCGGCGGTCCTTCCCGCCACGCTGACGCTCCTGCGGCGTGACGTCCGTCGGCCGTTCTGGGTCACGCCAAAAGGACGTCGCGAGGCCCGCGTCACAGCCGCCGTTCCGCGCCTGCTATGGGTCCTTGCAGTGGCTTCGACCGGGGCGCTCGCATGGTTCGTGCTGACGGCATTCGGTCTGACACCGACCACGTACGCGGTGCCGGGTGCCGCGATAGGTGCAGGACTGTTCGTTTCAGTGAATCTCGCGCTCCTTGTTTCGGCGATCAGCCGAATCCGAGCCGCCCGATTTGCCGGCGAGCGTCGCGCCAGCGTGCGCTTCGACGTTCGCCTCGAGGGCAGCGTTGCTGGGCAGCACTGCGTGGCGCTCGACGTCTCGCTGACCGGCGCGCAGGTGGTCGTGCCGCCTGGCAGCACCATCGCACCGAACCCCGTGCTCCAACTGGTGATCGACGAGGCGGCTCTGCGTCTGCGCTGTGAAGTTCGCCGTGTCATCACTCAACCGGACGGCTCCCTCATGGTGGGCCTTGCGTTTGCGCCGGGCCAGCGCAACGTGGTTCGGCGACTCGCTCTCGGCCTGTTCGGCGCGGACGAGGCGACGTGGCACCCATCCGGCCCAGTGCCGGCCGGAGGGAAGGCCCGCGTGCGGCGATCGGCCGCCAAGACTCCCGCGTAGCTCCACGATCGCAAGGTCCATCGCAAGGTTGGCGCTGTAGGGTGTCGACACGCGTCGATCACGTCCATCCGGATCCCGCTGTCGGCGCGCGGCGTGCTCTGCGATTGCACGCGCGGGGGAACGAATGAGCCGGCGGTGGACCCAACCGCCGGCTCCTCCGTGCCACGCCTACATCAGGCCCACGACGTGCCCTTCCGGATCGGCGAAGAGTGCGATGGTCGTCTCCGGGGCCACCTCCGTGAGCGGCATGAGCACGCGGCCGCCAAGCTCTTTGACGCGCCGCAAGGTGGCCGCTGCATCGTCGGTGGAGACGTAGAACGTGACGAGCCCCGCACCACCGTCCTGGCTGGCACCGATGCCGCCGGTCAGGTCGCCCTGGCGCACCATGCCGTAGCCGCCGGGGTTGTTGGTGTCCAGGTCCCAGCCGAAGACGGCGCCGTAGAACTCCTGCAGTGCGGCGCCATCCTTGCCGGTGACCTCGACGTGAACGATCTTGCTTGCCATTTTGTTCTCCTGTGTGCTTCTGGCGACCGCTGACAACCGGTCCTGCATCAACAACGAACGGCACGGGAGCGAATCGACATATCCTCGACGACGCATGCCGAACCTACCCAGCGGCACCGTCACGTGGCGTGCGGCCGTGCGGCCGGAGGACGGGATCCTGGCCGCGTGGCTGGCGTTCGTTGCGCCCGGCATCAGGGTCGTCGGCGGCCCGGACCTCGCGACCGGGCGTTTGGCAGGGGTGCTCATCATCCTGTCCGTCGTGGCGGCCATCGTCTGCCTGGCGACGCGGCCGTCGGATCAGCCACGGGTCAGCGCCTGGGACATCGACGGCCCGCGCTGGATCCTGGCCGGACCGCTCATCGCGGCGCTGGCCCTGGTCTCGTCGATCGGTATCGACCAGCTCGGCCTGTCAGATGGTGGGATCATCGGCGGACCGCTGGCCCTGGCAGCGATCGTGGCGCTCTTCCTGAACCCGTTTCTGCCCGCCATCGATTCACGGCTGCGCCGGTTGTTGGTGCTGCCGTTCACGATGGTCGCCGGATCGGTCTTCACCGGCTTCACCGGCGACATCTTCGATGGGCTCGACCCGGCGCAGTTCCTCAGGTCCACGGGAGAGCCGGGAGCTGCCTTCGCGGGCTTCGTGGTGGTGCTGCTGCTCGGCGGCCTGGGCGCCTTCTATGCCATGCTCGTCGTCGCGCCCCGCGAGCTCGCGGATCCGGAGGATGCCGGCCCACGCTGGTTGTTGCGCTTTGTACTCTTCCTCATCGCGTCGCTCGTCGGCATCGGCTGGCTGAGCCTCCTTGCCTAGACCACGGCGCCGCGTGCCCGCCGTAGACTGCGTGCCATGCCGCTCTACGAGATCCGCAGCGAACCGCAGCTCAGCGCGCCCGTCATGGTTGCGGCCTTCGAGGGCTGGGTCGACGCGGGCGGCGCCGGGACCGCTGCAGCGGCGCAGCTGGCCGAGGATGGTGAGCTGGTCGCCACCTTCGACGCCGACGCGATCTTCGATTACCGCGTTCGCCGCCCGACGCTGGACATCGTCGACGGTCGACCGATGCGCCTCGAGTGGTCGGCGCTGACGCTGACGCACGTGCGCATCGGCGATCGCGACGTGCTGGTGCTGGTCGGTGCCGAGCCCGACTACCGATGGCACCAGCTCGCGTCCGACATCGTCGGGCTTGCCCGACAGTTGGGGGTCGTGGGCTGGGCCAGCCTGGGGTCGATCCCCGCCGCCGTTCCGCACACGCGCTCGGTGCCGGTGCTGGCCACCGCATCGGCCGATGGTTTGCTGCCGGAGGGCACGCGGCAGGGCCCGGATGGCCTGCTGCGTGTTCCGGCCGCGGCGCTATCGGTCCTCGAGGTGGAGATGGCCGCGGCGGGGATTCCGGCGGTTGGCTTCTTTGCGCAGGTGCCGCATTACGTCAACAGTTCCTATCCCGCCGCGTCGATCGCGCTGCTGACGTCGCTCGGGGCGTATCTCGGCGTGGAAGTGCCCAGCGGCTCGCTGGCCACGCGCGCGCTCGAACGGCGCAACCAGCTGGATTCGGCGACCGCGGCGGACAGCGATACGAAGGCGCACGTCGAGCGGCTGGAGCTGCTCGCCGACCAGTCGCTGCTGCCCGAAGGCGACGAGCTGATCGCTGATATCGAGCGGTTCCTGCGCGACCGCGGCGGCGATGGTGGGGAGGGCAGGGGAGGCTCCGGGGGCGGCCGGCTGCACTGACGGCTGGCGAAACCAATCGACGACGACCTGTCGGGCTCACCCCGCGTCGGCGAGCTGACCAACAGTCGCCTGAGACCGCGTCGAGCCATCGCCTCAGAGAGCGGAGAGCTCTCCGCGCAGCGCGTCGAGATCGGTGTCCTGCTGCGCCCAGTCGCGCAGGTCGGGACGCAAGCGGAATGCCTCGCTGAGCATCGGCCGTGCGCGCCCCAGCCGCCGTGCCAGGGCGTGTGCGCAAGCCAGGTTGTAGAGGCCCAGTGCCCGGTCCCGATCCGGCAGGCCCGTGCCGTTGAGCAGATGCTCCTCCGCATCGACAAAGGTGTCGACACGCTCCTCGTCGGCGCCGACATCGGCTTCGATCAGCCAGCCGAAATGGGTGAGCGCGTGGAACGGCCCGTTACCGAACGTGCTGCCGACCAGGCGTTCGTTGTCGCGCAGCAAAGCCGGATCCGCGGCGAGCACCTCCGACTCGAGACGCGCGCTGACCTCGTCCGCCTCCGCGTCGATCCGCTCCCAGGGCCAGTCGGCACGGGTGGCATGCAGCTCGGCGTTGATCTCGTCGTCCTCGCGGTCATCGGTCAGCGGCTCGCGTCCCTCGCGGACAGCAAGGAAGCGGTCTGCCTGGCGAGCCTTCCACATGGTCAGGTGCGCCTGGTGATCCTTGGGCGACCAGTCGCCGGCGCGCATCGGTTGATCGCGCACGCCCGGATCGAGCCGGCCGAACACGTCACGTTCAGCCTGGCGCGTCGCGCGCAGGTGCTTGAGCAGCTCGCCGATGAGTGGGTCGTTCGATGTCACGCAGCTCTCCTCGGGGCGGGTCGAGGGACCAGTATCCGCCTCGGGCGCTCACAACGCTCGGTGGCTGCGACCGCAGGACCTACGGGCCATGGCGGTACCGACTCGCGGGCACGACGATTGCCGCGTCACCCGAGCGAGGGCCCCGCGTGTTCGACGAATTGAAGATTCCCGACGCGGTGCGACTGCTGGAGCGTCGCGAGGCGTCGCTGTGGCATGCCTGCCATCTCATCGATCTTGCCGCGTATCTGCGGCTGGGAGGCATCGGCTCACGGGCAGCCCTCGAACGGGCGGGCCGTGGGTTGCCCTCGCTGCCATCCGATGCGCCAGCCCGCCAGAACGGCCAATGGGAGCGCGTCTTCTGCAGCCTGGATGACGTCGCTCACGGATTCGCGGCCGGATGGGGGATGACGCCGAACGTCTTCGGTCCGATCACGTTGCAGCTGGCACCGTCGGTCCTCACCGAGGCGACCGATGCCGCCTTCTGCCTGCGCTCGTCGACCTCGTCCGGTTTCGACGTCATCACCGATTCGCTGGGCGACGTGCGCCTGGTTGACGAGCTCTTCTGGCACCGGCCCGATGCGGGATTTCCGCGGAGTACCTGGCTGCGCTTCGGTGATCACCTGCCGCAGGCCTACGGCCCGCGCGACGCCAGTGCGGTCGAGGTGCTGCTCTCGCCGTCACGGCCCGCTGGGCTCGACCTGCGCAATGTCGTGGCGGTGTGGATCGACCCGGTGCACGTTCGCGACCTGCAGCTGATCGACGTCGTATCCGGACTTTGCGATGAGCTGGGTGTGGCACTGCGCATTCGCCGCCGGACGATGATCGATCCTGCACGGCGGGAGGTGTGGGCCGACATCGTCACCTTGCTGCAGGACGGCGAGAAGCCGCTGGTGCAGCTTGTGAACCGGGCGGATGCGTCCGCCGCATTCCGGGCATGGGCTGCCGAGATGCAGGCCAGCGGCCGTTCATGGATCTGGGAGCGTTTCACGCGCAACCTGGTGCGGGGCACGTTGCGCTTCCTGGCCGTGGCGCGCTCCGCCGGGGTTCCGATGGACGAGGATGGCGGCTTCTGGTCGAAGTCGCGACGCTCCACGACGCTCATCGCGGCACCGACGATGGCCGTGGCGGTGCGTGCCTGCGGGCATCTCATCCAGCCGGGGGACGGTGGGACCTGCTACGCCTGCATCGGTCGTTCGCGTAGCGCCTGGCGCTACGACGACTAGCTAGGCGCTCATCTCGACGAGCTTCGTGACCGTGCGCCAGTTGCGCACCGTGACCGTGGCGCCCATAAGCTTCGGGTTTATCACCGCGGCGGCCAGCTTCGAGCGACCCAGGCCGTTGGGCAGGTGCAGATAGATCTCTGCGCCGATGAGGGCGAGCTTCTCGGGTGGCGTGCCGATCGCCGTCGCACGCTCCGCCGCGTCGGCGCTTGGCGCGCCGCCCAGGAAGCCAACGTGCAGAGTGGCGGTGTCGGCGTCGGTAAATGGGTTGTGCCTGATGACGTCCGCCATCTCGCCGGCGGTGCGCACCATCACCGCTGGCTGCACGCCAAGCTGCTCGTCGATCGCCGACGCGAGACGGTCGCGCAGCACATCGGCCCCCAGTGCGCTTCGCAGGACGACATTGCCGCTCTGGATGTAGGTTGCCACATCGACGCAGCCGATGGAGGCGCAGGTCTTGCGCAGCGCGGCCATCGATACCCTTGTCCTGCCGCCGACGTTGACACCCCTGAGCAGGACGACGTAGCTGGTCACCCGCTCATTGTGCCGAATGCGCCAAAAGTGCGCGGTGGAGGGCTCGCGGCGTGAGGCTCGTCGCCTCCATGTCCTACGCGCGGCTCAGCGCGACGGCGCGTGCCAGCTCGTTGACGGCGGCGGGCACCGCTGGCGAGAGCGAGGCGATGACGTGGCCGACGCCGGCGTCCGCGTAGCCGCGCAGGCCCGTGGCGACGTCGGCCGCAGTGCCTGCGAGCGCGATGCCCGGACGATCGCCGTCGTCGGGCAGCGCGTCGAAGACGACATTGACGCCGACGGTCAGCTCGATGCTGGCGAAGTCCCGGCCAACCTCCGCGCATGCGGTGCGCAGCGGCGCAATGCGCTCCTCGAGGCCGGAGACCGGGCCGAGCCAGGCGCAGTTGAACGCATCGGCGTACGTCGCCACCAGCCGCATCATCCGCGGGCGCCGGCCGGCGATCAGCAGCGGTGTCGGCGTGGGGGAAGGTGGCAGCAGTACCGCGTCTCGGGCCGTATGGTATCGACCGTCGAAATCAACCGACCCGGTCCGCAGCAGCGGGGCGAGGATCCGGATCGCCTCCTCGAAACGCGACACGCGATGGTCGAATGGGATGCCGAAAGCATCGAACTCGGGCTCGTGCCAGCCGGCGCCGACGCCCAGGACCAGGCGACCGCCGCTGACTTCCTGGAGTGTCGCGGCCATCTTGGCCAGCAGCGCGGGGTTGCGGAACGGCATCGCCAGCACGATGGTGCCGAGCTGGACGCGTGACGTATCGGCCCCCAGGGCGGACAGGATGGTCCAGGATTCGTAGGGTCCGAACTGTGGCTCGCCGGGAAATCGGTACAGCAGGTGGTCGAAGACCCAGATCGAGTCGAGTTCGGCGTCCTCTGTCGTCCGGGCCAGCTCGCGCAGCTCGGCGTACGCGCGCCTCGGACGGTCGCTCTCGACGCCCAGGGGCATCACCACGCCAACCTTCATGCTCGGTAGCCTCGCATATGTTGCCCGCTCGCGGAGCGGTGCTAGGGCTCGCGGTGCTGAGCGATGTTGAGTACCGCAGCGCCGGGCGCGCGGACGAAGAACCGGCGAATACCCCACGGCTCCGCGGTGAGGGGATGAACAACCTCGTAGCCGCGTCGACGGGCTTCCGTGTAGGCATCGTCGACATCGTCGACCTTGACCGTGAGCAGCGGGTTCTCGGGCGCCGTCGCGTCCCGCGACACAAGCTGGATATGCTCCCCGGAACTCGGCACGACGAAACGGGTCACCCAGTCGAGACCCATGTCCTCCGCAATCAGCCCGAGGTAGTCGGTGTAGAAGGGAGTCGCCCCTTCGATATCGGGCACCGTGAGGTCGGTCGTGACGCGGATGACGTGCATGAGTTTCTCCAGCTGCTGATGGCTCTCAATCGTGCCACGCGCCCCAGCGTGCCAGGCCCGCCATGCCGCATTATCGTTTGCATGGTTTCAGAGACCGATGCGGTCGCAGCCGCCGATGGCACGCCACTGCTCGTTCGCTCATGGCCGGTCGTCGGTGAGCCCTGGGCGGTCGTGCTGCTGGTGCACGGCCTGTCGGAGCACTCTGGCCGCTATGCACAGGTCGGTGAGTGGCTCTCTGCGGCAGGTCTCGAGGTGCATGCCTACGACCACCGTGGCTTCGGCGCATCCGGCGGGCGACGCGGCGACGTGCGCAGCTGGCGGTTGCTGCTCGACGACCTCGAGGGGCGGCTCGCCGCGGTGCGACACGGCGGCGAGCCGCTGGTGCTGTACGGCCACTCGATGGGCGGCCTGATCTGCGTCGAATATGCCGAGAGCGGCCGACCGCAGCCGGATCTCCTGGTCCTCTCCTCGCCGGGCTTGGATTCGGGGCATCCGACCTGGCTGCGCTCGGCGGCGGCGGTGCTCGGCAGGCTGCTGCCGTGGGTGAGCGTCTCGGGCGGCGACAACTTCGCAGTGCTGTCGCGCGATCCGGCGGTCGGCGAGGCGTTCCGCGACGACCCGCTGGTCGTCAACCGTCAGACGTTCCGCTTCGGCAGGGAGGCATTCGCTGCGCAGGCGCGGACTCGTGCCGGCATCGCTCGCCTCCACGTGCCGACGCTGGTGATCCATGGCGGCGATGACTGGCTGGTGCCACCATCGGCCTCGGAAGGGCTGGGCAGGCTGCCGGGCGTGACACGGCGGATCTATCCGGGGTTGCGCCATGAGCTGCACAACGAGCCAGAGGGCCAGGCAATTGTCGCCGATGTCGTGGCCTGGCTACGGGCGCAGCTGACGGCGAGCGCGCGACCCGTTGCGCCGCCTGCGGCTGCTCAGGCGCCAAATGCTCGAGAGGCGAGATAGCGCGGGTCTCGCGGTCCCCGGTCAGGTGGCTATCCGACAGGGCGAATGGTGTTGGAGCGGGAGACGGGGTTCGAACCCGCGACATTCAGCTTGGAAGGCTGACGCTCTGCCAACTGAGCTACTCCCGCCCGCCGTGAGCGTGGAGAAACATCATAACCGGTGGTGGAGCCTCCCCTGTCCGCCAAACATTGGCCATTCCTGTAGTACAGCGCTCGAACAGCGCATAATTGGGAGTCGTGGCGACCGGTCCAAGACATCGTGTTGCCGATGCATACGGCAATCAAGCGTAGTCTTGCACCCGTGAAAGCGCGACTGTCGGTTCCCGAAGTCCATGAGTCGTCCAGCTCGCGTTCCTGGCCGGACTGACCCAGCGCCTGCCTGCCCGGCATTACATCCTGAAGGGCGGGGCCAACCTGCGGCTCTTCCTCCCCTGTCAGCCGATCCGGACCTGCTGCTCCTCGACGAGGTCCTCGCGGCCCTCGGCCTTCCAGGTGGCGACCACCTCCCGCGGGGTGAGGAACGACGAGCAGCCGCTCGGTGGGCGGTACCCACGCCTCGGCGTCGGTGCGTCGCGGGATTCGGACGTGGTCATGGTCTCAGGTTCCTCAGGCGGCAACGGTCGCCAGCGCGTCCGCCTCGGACTCGACGATAGCGATCGCCTCGTCGAGACGGGTGAGGGCCAGGATCTGCCGGTAGTGCTCGGAGAGGCCGTAGGCCAGGACGCGCTGGTTCTGGCGCTGGGCGCGAACCAGGATGGTGACCAGCAACCCGATTCCGCTGCTGTTCATGTACTCGAGGGGGGTGAAGTTCAGGATGATGGCCCGGGTCGCCGGACCGCTCGCCTCCGGCCCAGGCACCGTCATCGGTGCGAGTGCTGGGGTCGGCTGTCGCGGCTGGCTCGGTGGGATTCGGCGCTGGTTCCATGACCAGTTCCTCGGTGCGGTATGGCCGGATGCTCTGCGGTCGGGTGTTCGCGAATCGTTACCAAGGGACAGAGACCCGGCGGGGTCCGTGGGACGCTGCCGGGTCAATCGGCGAGGATCGTCTCGCGGCTGGGATAAGGTTCAGGCCGGCCACGACGCCCACGGTCCACATGATCCAACCGATGGCGTTGCCTGGGCGCCGGGTCGCCACCAGCACGCCCACCGAGGCGAACGCAAGTGTCGGGGTTGAGCGACGCGTGGGCGGTTCGGGTCAGTTCACCGCGTATTGCACCGAGGTCGAAGCGGTCGCGAAGGCGCGCCCCGAAGCCGACGGCCACCCGAGCGGCGTCATAGCGGCTGCGGTCGAAGCGACGGTCGACGGTTTTCTGGACCCGGCGCCGGGCCGAACACGGCGAAGACAACGAGCGTCGAGACGGCCACCGCGATCTGCGAGGTGCCGGTGACCGGGCGGGCGGCGCCCGAGTCGCTGATTCGGGCCGCAGTCAATGCGCCTCCTCACCGGATCTGCGCCGCACCCACACCGACACGGTGGCCGGGTTTAGGGAGGCGTGCGCCGTGCGAGTCAACTCGCCGCGTACAGCCTCGAGGTCGAAGCGGTCGCGAAGGCGCGCCGCGAATCCGGCCGCCACCAATGCCGCGTCGTAGCGGGCCCGGTTGAAGCGACGGTCGACGGATTTCTGGACCCGGCGGCGCAGGGGGCCGAACAGGGCGGCCACCAGCAGCGTCGAGGCGGCCACCGCCACCTGCGATTCCTGGGTGACCGGCCGGAGCAGCGCCTGGAGCCCGAGCACCGCCCCGGCGAAGATCGCGCCGAGGATGACGGTGACGATCGCATAGCCCATCGTGCGGCTGATGATCCGGTCGATCTCGAACAGTCGGTAACGCAGGACGGCGACGCCGACGGCCGGCGGGATCGCCGCATAGCCCAGGACAGCAAAGCCCCAGATGCCCAGATCATGCCGTGGGGTCGTCAGCACCACCAACGCCACCCCGAACACGAGGGTGCCCGTCAACGACAACGCTGCGACGAACCACTTCATCTGCTCGCGTTCGATCCCACGAGAACGCCTGAACCGGACGATGATCGAGATGATCCCGCCGACCAAGAACGCGACGGTCGTGATCTCGAACAGGTGGTCCAGGCCGTCCGGGAACGGAAGCAGGGCGAACGGGTTGTCGAGCGAGCGACCGAGGGTGTCGGCCGCGTAGATACCAGCCAGGTGCGGGCCGAATGCGCTGACCATGACCCCGGCGACGGGGACCAGGAGCGAGACTCGAACGACTCGACCGATCCGTCCGCCGGGGAGGCGACCGGACGGGAAGACGAGTGTCAGGGCGTAGTAGAGCCCGAAGAGGATCTGGAAAACCCACGTCTCCACCCACATGAGGGTGAGCGGCAGCCCGCTGGGCAGAGGGCCACCCCGCTGGACGGCGGAGCCGCCGAGTGCATCGGCGGCCGGCTGGATCGTGAATACAAGCAGCACTCCAAGGAAGATCCAGCCGATGGGGTTCCGCGGACGGCGAAGCGCCAGGACGGTCCCAACCGCGCCATTGAGTGCGGCCATCACTAACACGACCAGCGATGATGGGTCTGAGAGGCTGCTCGTGAAGGCCGAAACGATTGCCAGGGCGAGGGCGAACCCAACGATGAGCCTCGCAGACCGGACGGCCGGTTCCGCGGCGGAAGTGGTCTCAGACACGCGGACGGCGCTGGTCACGTCGCCATCATGCGTCGTCATCGTCCGCGAAACGTTACGGCGTTCTTTTCACCGAACGCCACGACCAGCGTGATGACCGCCTGGACGATGGCGGGTTCCCAGACCCGGAGCCCCGAACTAAGCAACGGAGCCTGTCGGAATCAATCCCTCCTCAGTCCTTCGTGAACCCCAGCGTGACTCAGCGCGGTTAGGCTGAGTCCGGTGACGCCGGCGAGTCCCAGCGCGCTGATCATCAGCGCCGCCGACCAGGCAATGCCGCCCGTCACTTCTAGGGCAGCGAAGTAAGCGCCGAGTGCCACTGCTGGAAGGACGAACCCAAATATGAGCAATCGGCGCAAACCGCCAGCTGGACGCAGCCACCAAGCCAGCAGATCAGCGAACACGCCTGTCAGGAAGGCCGCCGCGATCAGCTCGTACTCTTGGGAAATGACGCTCAGTGTCGCGACGCCCACCGTCAGGATGATGGTGATCGCGCCCAGCGGCAGCCGGCCTGCGCGAAGGGCCAGCAGCACCAGACCGGTGATGAGCAGCGACTGCAGGATGATGGCGACGAAGGCTTGGGACAGGTCACCGTTCACCGACGGAATGGGCTGGGCGGCCGAGTAACGTAGCAATCGTGCGCCGTTGGACCAGGCGCCGCTAGTCAGCCATTCGTCCAGATTCGGGGTGCGGGTCAGGTTGCGCAGGTCGCTGCCATCGGCGGTCAGCCGATAGATCTCAGTGTTCCCATCCCGGTTTGACAGAAAGGCAATGTACCTACCGTCAGGCGACCAAGCTGGATCCCAGTCGTCTCCGACGCCCGACGTGAACTGCACCTGGTTCGAGCCGTCGGCGTTCATCATCCACAAGTGGGTGCCACCGGCACGGTCAGAGGCGAAGACGATCCGCCTACCATCCGGGGACCAGACTGCCCAGTCGTCAGTGGCGAGGTTATCGGTGAGCGCGCGTGTCGTGCCGGTCGGCAGGTCGAGGCCGTAAATCTCAAAATTGCCGCTCTGGTCGGAGTGGTAGAGCAAGCTGGCCCCATCAGGCGACCAGGCGGTCACGACCTCCGTGCCCGGAAGGTCTGTGAGGACAGCATGCGGCACATCGTTGCTATCGGCCGAGGCGGTCGCGATGTCCCATTGCAGTCCGGCGGTAGCACGAAGCGAATTGCCAATCGGGACCGGCGGGTTATTGGGCTGGGGAACGTTCGCGTTGCCGGCACCCGAACCAGGGCCAAGCGTTACGCTGGGTTCGGCGGTGCCCGCGAAGGGATGCAGCACGTTCAGCGCCAGCGTGCGGCCGTCGGGCGAGAAGAGGGCTCCATCCACCCAGCCGGCCTCACCTCGAAGACTGACCATCGTCTGGCTAGCCGGCCCAGCTACCACGATCTTGCTGGTCAGCCCTGTTGCAGTCGCGCGGTCGGTGCCCGGCACGTAGCTCCATACGGTGGAGGCCTGTCGCACGCCGTCGCTTGACCACGACGCTCCGGAGGAGGCACCCTCGCCGGCGACGCTAAGCCGAGTTTGTGCGGACCCGTCGGGAGCCATCTCCCAGATCTCGCTGGCCCCTGCCAGAAGCGGCTGGTCGACGGGATTTTGGGCGATGACTTGGGTGATCGGATTGGCCCATTGGGTGACGCCCCCACCCAGCGCCAGGAGCAGGCCGACGGCCAGGACCGCCGGCAGTTGCCCGACGAAGCCGCTGCCAGGTGCCGTGCTGGGCGAGCGGAGGGGCCCGAGCATGATTAGGGCGGTGCCGGCAAATGCGAGCAGGTGGGTCGGCGTGATCGTCGCCATAGGACCGGTGGTGTCGCCGGCGAGCGCCTGCCAGACGATGTCCCCCACGAAGCCGATGGCAAACAGGACGAGGCCCAACCCGCTGATCCGGTAGGCCGCCGGCAGGGTTTGGGCCAGGTGACCGCCGGGTGCGGCACCTTGCGTGCCGGCGAGGAGCGCGTAGAGGGCGAGCAGGATGCCGGCATAGAGGGGTGCATGCCACGGTGAGATCAGCGTGCTATGCAATTCCCCTGATGCCGCTGCTCGGCTCACTAGCGCGAGCCCGAACAAGACCAGCGCCCCACCTCCCACCATGGCCCAGTCGAGCGCACGGCCGGAGATACGCGGCATGATTGGGGCCGCAGTCATCGCGCCTCCTCACAGGTGCACCAGTCGGTTTCGAATAGGAACGGCGGGCAGGAGTGCGATGACCGCGAGCGTGAGGGGCAGCCCGGCGCGCCGAGCAAGGGGGAGGATCCCTTCGCTGGTCGCAGGGCCGGTCGGCTGTTCGTCGCGGACGCCACGTGACTGTCATCCTCTTCGCGGTCGGGACCCCGTCTTGGGCGTCGACGACCGGTCGCCAAAAAGTATGCCACGCGGCCGTTCGCCAGACGTTACGGAAATAGGCGGCATCCAACGTTCGTGATGCGCTCGCGGTACCGTAGGCAGGTGAGCTTTCTTCGCCTGGGACTGCTGGGTCCGCCGCGCGTCGACCGGGACGGCAGGCCCGTCCTGTTCGACACCCGCAAGGCGCTCGCGCTGCTCGCCGTTCTCGCCGTCCGCGGCGAGGCCCAGTCGCGCGACGCCCTTGCCGCCCTGCTCTGGCCGGAACACGACGCCGACCACGCCGGCGGCGCACTGCGGCGGACGCTCTCCGTCACCCGCGCCGGAATCGGCCCAGACGCGTTGCGTCTGGAAGGTCGGTCCCTAGAGATCGACGCGTCGGTTCGCGTGGACGTCTGGCGGCTGCGCGCCATCACGGCAGCGGTTGC
>JBBRXE010000016.1:0-18747 GCA_038248695.1 Candidatus Limnocylindria bacterium
AGTGCGGCCGTGCCCGCTGCCACGTATGGAGTGATCGATGTCCGACTTCTCTGACCTGACCGATGCCTTCCTGTCCGAGGAATACGCCGCCCACCCGGTGATGGCCAGCAGCCTGGGCCTGACCGACTACGACGACCAGCTCGACGACCTGTCCGAGGCCGCCTTCGAGCGGCAGCGCGCCGCATCGGCCGGCTGGCTCGATCGTTTCCGCCAGGTCACGCCGGACGAGCTCTCCTTCGACGAGGGAATCGACCGCGACCTTGTCATCGCCAGCCTCACCGAGCGCCAGGTCTACGACGAATGGGAGGTCTGGCGCCGCCAGCCCGACATCTACCTCAATCCCGCGCAGAGCGGTGTCTTCGGGCTGTTCCTGCATCGGCTTCGTCCAGAAGACGAGCTGGCGTCGGCGGCGGCGTCGCGGCTGCGCCAGGCCACGGACAACCTGTCGGCAGGGCGTGCCAATCTGCGGCCGGAGCTCGTGGCGCCCATCCTCCTGGATCGCGCCGTCAACCAGGCACGTGCCGGGGCCCGCTACGCGCGCGAGCTGCTGCCGCATCAGGTCGCCGAGTCACACCGCGCCGATCTGGCCGATGCGGGCGCCGCGGCGGCCGAGGCATTCGAGGGCTATGCGGCCTTCCTCGAGGAGATGCGGCCGCAGGCGCGCGGTGACTGGGCCTTCGGCGAGGATCGCTACGACACCATCCTGCGCGATGCCGAGCTGCTCGGCTTCAGCGCACGCACCTTGCGCGAGCGTGGCCGCGAGGAGTACGAGCATCTCAAGGACGAGCTCATTCGCTGCGCGCGTGAGCTGAAGGGAAGCGACGACTGGCACGCGGTCCTGGCCGAGCTGTCGCAGGATCACCCACGCACGCCGGAGGAGATGCGTCTCGGCTACGAGCGCTCGACGGCCGATGCGCGCGAGTACCTGCGCGAGCATCGGCTGGTGAGCTTCGCGCCCGGCGAGGAGTGCAGCGTCGGACCGTCGCCCCCGTTCCAGCGCCCGGTGCTGGCCGTCGCGTCGTATATCGCGCCACCCTCGTTCAACGCGTCGATGCAGGGGCACTTCTTCGTCCCCTTCCCGCCGGATGATGCGAGCCCCGGTGAGGTGGACAAACGGCTGGCCTCGAATTGCTATCCGGGCATCCCGACCACGGCAGTCCACGAGGCCTACCCCGGCCACCACTGGCACCTTTCGATGGCCAAGCTCAACCCGAGCGCCGTGCGCCAGGTGTTCGGCACCGCCTACTTCGCCGAGGGTTGGGCGCTCTACGCCGAACGCGTCATGCGCGAGCGCGGCTTCTTCGCCGACCTCGCCCAGGAGATGTTCCAGTACGAGGCCACCATCTTCCGCGCCGCACGGATCGTTGTCGACACGTCACTGCACCTCGGCGAGATGACCCACCAGGAGGGGATCGACTTCATCATGGCCTCGACCAACATGACCGAGCCGACCGCCCGCGCCGAGGTGACGCGCTATTGCTCATGGCCGACCCAGGCGTCGTCGTATCTCACCGGCTGCCTGGAGATCGTGCGCATCCGGGACCGATTCCTGGCGGCCCGCGGCGCCACGATCGCCGACACCGACGACCTGCGCGACTTCCACGACGCTCTGTGCTCGTCCGGCGTGCTGCCCATCGCCCTCGCCGAGCGCGCGGTGATGGCCAGCGCTTAGCCCCGCACCTTTTCCGGGCCCCAAGGGTTGTCGGCGGCCAGCGCATGGTCAAATGACGTTCTGATCCGCGTTGGACCGATGCGGACAAACGCCCCCCGTCGGTTCGCCCGCGGCATGAGCGTGAGCGATCCCGAAGTCAATGCCGACTCGCTGTCCCGATACGCCGAACGCGGATCACACCGACATTTGCCAACTCGGAGCGGTACCGCGCGGGCGGCGGCACCGGCGGCGGGATGCCAGAGGCTTGCCTCGCGCTCACCGTTTGGCAGCGGTGCGCGGTCCGGGCTGCGCATCTGGCGCTGGCCGGCAGCACGAACGCCGTCCAGCGCGTTGGCCGATGTCGCGCTGTACCCTACGCGTCCTCGACCGCGATCCGGATGCGCTTGTTGATGCGGCCCTTCGACTCGTAGCCGGTCACCCGCACGCGCCCGATCTCGGCTGTGGAAGCGACGTGCGTCCCACCGTCGGCCTGCAGGTCGAGGCCGACGATCTCGATGGTGCGCACCTCGCTGATCCCCGACGGCAGCAGGTTGATCTTGGTGCGGATCAGGTCGGGGATGGCGAACGCCTCGTCGCGCGGCAGGGTGGCGACACGCACCGGATGGTCGGCGACGATCTCCTCGTTGACGCGCCGTTCGATCTCGCCGACCAGCTCGGCGGACATCGTCTCGAACTCGAAGTCCATGCGCCCCGACAGCGGCTCCATGTTGCCGCCCGTGACCTGGGCGTGGTGGTCGCGCCATACGACCCCGCACAGCACATGCAGAGCGGAATGCGTGCGCATGAGCCGATGCCGCCGCTCCCAATCAACCTCGGCGGTCACCTCCGAACCGGTCGCCGGCGCCTCGGCGCCATCGGCAAGCTGGTGCAGAATGTCATCGTCGCGCTTCTTGGCCGATGCGACCGCCATGCGCCGACCGTCGGTGGTGATGAGCCAGCCCGCATCGGCCGGTTGTCCGCCGCCGCCGGGATAGAACACGGTGCGGTCCAGGAGGACGGCGCCGTCATCGGTCGCGAGTACGCGGGCCGATAGCGAACGCGCGTAGGCGTCGCGATAGCAGATGTTGTCGCTCATCGGGCCAAGGGTAGCGCGCATGGGAAGTTCGAGTCCCGCCGCGAAATGGGGCTCATCGCCAGACATGGCGGCGCGCGGAGAATGCCCGCTCGGGAATCGGGGGTCGGCGCTCCACACCACCATCCGACTGTTCTGAGAGCGACAGGCGGTCGAGGCGTGCCCTGCGCCGCACCTGACACCGGCCGCCACGCTTGGCGCCCCCTCGCTGACCCTGGAAAATGCCAAGGGCATCCGCCTACCGCTCTCACAAGCGGCAGGCGGAGGAACCGGGGCGTTCGCCCATCGCAACGGCACGATTTCCACACTCAGCTCCCAGACGCGGCCGGCGCGAGGATTCAGCGCTGGTATCACCTCCCGGCGTACGACACCGGCCACCACCGCCGCACGCCGCCCGGCTCCGACGCGTACGATGCGCGAGCACCCACGCAGCTGAGGTCAGCCTTGGACTTTCCGGCGCTCGTCGACGAGCTGCTCGAACGCTATTTCGCTCTCTATCCGGTCATGGCGACCGAGATCGGCAGCCATGATCATGACGGTGACTGGCCCGACCTGTCGCCGGATGGTGAAGCCGAGCGAATCGCCTTCCTGACCGATGCGCAGGCGCGTGTCGACCAGCTCGACGCGGGGACGCTCAGTCGCGACGATCAGATCGACCGCCGCATCATGTCCGAGACCTTGGCCGCGGCGCGCTTCTACGAGGAGACGCTGCGCGAGCACACCTGGAGCCCGATCAGCTTCGTCTACCTGTTCGGCAACGGCCTCTTCAGCCTTGTCTCGCGCGAGTTCGCGCCGCTCGAGGCGCGGCTGCGCAGCGCCCTCTCGCGACTGGATGGCCTGCCCGATGCGCTGAACGCCGCGCGGGTCATCCTGGAAGACGGGGGCGAGCGGTCGACCAGCCATTTTCATACGCAGAAGGCGATTGACACGATGCCCGGCGTGGCCGACCTGGCGCGGACGGCGGCGGGCATGGCCGACGACCTCGACGACGCGACGCTGGCCGCCGACCTGCATACCGCCGCCGACGCGGCGATCGCGGCGGTGGAGTCCTTCACGGCCTGGCTGCGCGACGAGCTGCTGCCAACGGCCACCGGCGACTTCCGCCTCGGGCCCGACCTCTACGAGCAGAAGTTCCGGCATGCGCTGAAGAGCAGCTTCACTCCCGCCGAGCTGGAGGCGCGGGCCACCGCCGCTTTCGGTGAGGTGCGCGCCGAGATGACGCGCCTGGCGCGCGAGCTATGGCCCGCCTGGAAGGGCGGTGAGCGGGTCCCGGCGAAGGACAACGCCATCGTGCGCGGTGTGCTCGACGCGATCGCGTCGGACCATCCGAAGGCTGATGAGCTGCTGGACTTCTGCCGGGCGGAGGTCGGCAGGATCGAGGACTTCATCCGCGAGAAGGACCTCGTCGGCCTGGCTGACGAGCCGATGGAGATCATCTGGACCCCTGAATTCCTGCGCGCCTTCGGTGGGGCCATGCTCATCCCACCCGGCCCGCTCGACCGCGGCCTGTCGAGCTTCTTCGCGATCACACCCATGCCCGCTGACTGGAATGATGAGCAGAAGGAGTCCTACCTGCGCGAAGAGAACGCCCGGATGCTGCGCCTGTTGACCATCCACGAGGCGCTGCCGGGGCACTTCCTGCAACTTGCCTATGCCAACAGATGCCCATCGGCCATACGCGCCATCTTCGGATCAGGCGTCTTCGCCGAAGGATGGGCGGTCTATGTCACGCAGGTGATGATGGATGTCGGCTACGGCGCCGGTGACCCCGCGCTCATGCTGGTGCATTGGAAGTTCTACCTACGGGCCATCACCAACACGCTGATGGACCTGCGCATCCACACCGGCGATATGCAGCGCGACGAGGCGATGCGCCTGATGGTCGAGGACGGCTTCCAGGAAGAGTCCGAGGCGGCCAACAAGTGGGACCGCGCGCGTCTGTCATCGACGCAGCTGTGCGAGTACTTCCTGGGTGCCGCCGAGATGACCGAGCTGGAGCACGAGGCGCGGGCTCGCGCCGAGGCCGCCGGCAGCACCTTCGTCTATCGTCCGTTCCTGGAGTCGGTGCTGGCGCACGGCACGCCGTCGACGCCGGTGATTCGCGACATCCTGTTCGGCGATTGACCGCAGCCGCCTGAGCGTCCCGCGTCGGCGTTGAGCTTGCCGTTGCATGCGCAATTTGTTAGCATTGTTAACTTCATGAGTTTGGCCGCCGCTCCCCGTTTCCTCAGTTTCGCGCTGCCGCCAGCGCTGCGCGTGCTGCGACGAAGCTCGGCGTCCGCGCCGCTTGCGGCTCCCGGTGGTGGCGGCTTCCGAAGCGGCTTCACGGCCATGGCGCATCGCAACTACCGGCTCTATCTATCCGGGCAGATCGTCAGCCTGGTAGGCACTTGGATGCAGTCGGTCAGCCAGCCCTGGCTGGTGCTGCTGCTCGGCGGCAGCCCCATCCAGCTGGGCATGGTCCTGGCGCTGCAGTTCACGCCGCCCATGCTCTTCGCGCCGCTTGGCGGCGTGCTGGCCGACCGGGTCGACAAGCGCAAGGTGTTGATGGTCACCCAATTCTCGGCCATGCTCCAGGCAGCCGCCCTGTTCGTGCTGACGTTCAGCGGCGTGGTGCAGATCTGGCACATCTTCGTGCTGGCCTTCATGCTCGGCATGGTCAGCGCCGTCGAGATGCCGGTTCGCCAGGCCTTCGCCGCCGAGCTGGTGCCGCGGAAGGACCTGGTCAACGCCATCGCCCTCAACTCGGCGACCTTCAACGCTGCTCGCGTCATCGGCCCGGCCATCGCCGGGATCACGCTGGCCCTCTTCGGGCCGGCGGCCAACTTCGGCATCAACACGGTGAGCTATTCGGCCGTGCTTGTCGGGCTGTGGATGATGGATCCGACCAGGCTGTATCGGCTCGAGCGACCGGCGCAGTTCGCATCGGTCAGGTCAAGCGTAGCGGAAGGATTTCGCTATGCGAAGAACACGCCAAGCATCCTGTGGCCGCTGGTGCTGCTCGGCGGCGTTTCCATGTTCGGCATGAACTTCCAGACACTGCTGCCGCTGTACGCCCACAACGAGATGGGCATGAACGCTGGTGGCTACGGCGCGCTCTATGCGGCCATGGGTGCCGGCTCGTTGATCGGCTCGCTGTGGCTCGCCTTTTCGGGCGGCGGTCGCGCCCTGGCGCGGCTGATCCTGGGCGGCTGTGCGTTCTTCGTCGTCTTTCTGCTGGTGCTCGGCCTGGCGCCCGTGCCGCTGGCCGCCTTCCCGACCATCGTGGTGGTCGGCATCGCCTCCATGCTCATGGTCAACACCATCAACGTCACCATTCAGAACGCCGTCACCGACGAGCTGCGCGGCCGCGTCATGTCGCTGTACGTGCTCGTCTTCGCCGGATCGGCGCCGCTGGGTGGACTGCTGGCGGGCGCGCTGGCGGAGCTGTTCGGTGCGGCCATGGCCTTCGTCATCGGGGCCGTCGTATCAGCTGTCGTGCTGGTGGTCGTCGCCTGGCAGCTACTGAGCAATGGCGCGCTGCGGGACATAGGGCGGCCCGGCCCGGTTCGGCGCTCGGATGAGACCTGGACCGATGAGCGCCGGCGGGCCGCCGGCGCCTAGGATCCGCCAGCCGTGATGCGTGGCGGCCTCCGCCGTGGCTTCGCCGCGCTGCAGGTGCGCAACTACCGTCTCTACTGGACCGGGCAGGTCATCAGCCGCGTCGGCACCTGGATGCAGCAGGTCTCGCTGCCGTGGCTGGTGCTGGCTCTCGGAGGATCGCCCATCCAGTTGGGCGTCGTGGCTGCGCTGGAGTTCGTGCCGGCCCTCGTGCTGGCGCCGTTCGGCGGCGTCTACGCCGACCGGCTGGACAAGCGCCGCGCCATCCTGGTCACGCAGTCGCTGGCATCGGTCCAGGTCATCGTTCTCTTCGCGCTGACCGTCAGCGGCGTGGTCACTATCCCGATCATCATGCTCATGGCCTTCGCGTTGGGCCTGGTGAACGCCGCGGACATGCCGCTGCGCCAGTCGCTGGCCGCCGAGCTGGTGCCGCCCAACATCCTGACCAACGCGATCGCCCTCAACTCGATGGCCTTCAACTCGGCGCGGGTGGTCGGTCCGGCCGTCGCCGGCGTGACGATCGCCATCGGCACCGACCTGTTCCACACGGCCACCGCAGGCGTGGCCTTCAACCTGGCGATCAACGCCATCAGCTACTCGGCGGTGCTCGTCAGCCTGTGGATGATGGACCCGACGCAGATCCGCCGACCGCGGCAGCCGGAGAGGCAGGTGCCGGTCCTCGAGAGCCTGCGCGAGGGAATCGGCTACGCCATGCACACGCCCATCGTGCTGTGGGCGCTGGTGCTGCTGGGCGTGATCTCCACGTTCGGCCTCAATTTCCGCATCCTGCTGCCGCTCTTCACCGTCGACGTGCTCAGGCTTGACGCCGACGTCTACGGCGTCCTCTACGCGTCGATGGGCCTCGGCTCGCTGGCGGGCGCCGTCGCTTTGGCGTTCATGAGCCAGCGTCGCGCCGTGGCACTGATGATCGGCGGCGGGCTGATGTTCGGCGTCTTCGAGCTCGGCCTGGGCTTCACCCGCAACGGCCTGCTGGCCGTGCCGCTGCTGATGGGCGTCGGCTTCTTCTCGATGCTGATGATCAACACCATCAACGCCACGGTGCAGGCCAATGTCAGCGACGAGCTGCGCGGCAGGGTGATGGCGCTCTACGTCACCGTCTTCGCGGGCAGCTCACCGATCGGCGGCATCTTCGCGGGGGCGGTGGCCGAGAACTGGGATGTGCCGCTGACTTTCATCCTCGGCGCGGTCGTCTCGCTGGCCGCTGTCGGCTTCGTGTGGTGGCGGCTGCGACGCGCCGGGCATGCCGGCCAGCTGGGCCGCACGCGGATCGGTGTCGGCGACCGTTACGAGGACGTGCTTGAAGCGCAGGAGCCGTCCCTCAGCCAGTGAGGCGGACCCGGGTCAGCGCCCGTCCTGAGCGCGTGGTCCGATGCGAGACGGTCCGATCCGGCAGGAGCACCCGCAGTTCGTCGATGGCGGCGCTGACCGCTGCGCGGCGATCCTGTGCCAGTGGCTCGATGAGCTCGTGCGCCGCGCGCAGCAGGTCGCGGCGCATGGCGTTCACCCGCCGCCGGCCCTTGGGCGTCAGCGCCAGCAGCACGCTGCGCCGGTCCTTCGGATCGCCGCGCCGCGCCAGCAGCTCGCCGTGCACCAATGCGGAGGCCAGGCGGGTGACCACCGGTGCGCTGACCAGCAGCCGTCGCGCGATGTCGGCCTGGGCCGTGGCTCCCTCGGTCGACACGATGCGCAGCACGTTGTACTGCTGGTAGGTCAGCGTCTTCCAGGCGGGCCGCCGCCGTGCATGCGCCAGCAGGTGCCGCAGCACCGGGCCGATGGTCGCGATCAGGCTCGTCTCCAGCCCGGAAAACTCCTCCTCCGGTTCGGCTGCGGGTTGAGCTCCTGGCGCGTCCGACATGCGCGCGGATCGTAACACCCCCCGCGGCCTTCCCCGGCCAGCCCATCGGCCTAGAATCGAGGGCCAGAGCGGAAGAAGGAGCGCGTGCATGAGTGACGAAGCGGCGACCATCGAGAGCCTGCTGCGCGAGGAGCGCACCTTCCCGCCGCCGGCCGACTTCACGGCCGACGCCCTGCTCAGCGACCCGGCGATCTACGAGCAGACCGCCGGCGAAGCGGGCTTCCGCGCGTTCTGGGACGCCGAGGGCCGCAAGCTCGACTGGATGCAGCCCTATGACGAGATCTACACCTGGGACGCCCCGTACGCCAAGTGGTTCCTGAACGGCAAGCTCAACGTCAGCGTCAACTGTCTCGACCGCCACGTCGCCGCCGGCCTGGGCGAGCGCGTTGCCTACTACTGGGAGGGTGAACCGGGCGACAACCGCACCATCACCTACCAGCAGCTGCTCGACGAGGTCTGCCAGCTGACCAATGCCATGCGCGAGCTCGGCGTGAAGAAGGGCGACCAGATCGCCATCTACATGCCCATGATCCCCGAGCTGCCGGTCGCCATGCTGGCCTGCGCCCGCATCGGCGCGCCGCACAGCGTCGTCTTCGGCGGCTTCTCGGCCGAGGCGTTGGCGGGCCGCATCGATGACGCGCAGTGCAGCGTGCTGATCACCGCGGACGGCGGGCATCGCAAGGGCGCCGCGGTCGACCTCAAGTCGCAGGCCGATGATGCGCTTGCCCGTTCGCCATCGGTCCGGCATTCGATCGTCGTCAGGCGCACCGGCGCCGACGTGGCCTGGACCGAGGGACGCGACCACTGGTACCACGAGCTCATCGCCGACCAGCCCACGACGGCCGACCCGGAGCCGATGGACTCCGAGGACCTCCTGTATCTGCTGTACACATCGGGCACCACGGCCAAGCCGAAGGGGATCATGCACACCACCGGCGGGTACCTCGCCGGGGTCGCCGCGACGCATCGGTACATCTTCGACATCCATCCGGAAACCGATGTCTACTGGTGCATGGCCGACATCGGCTGGGTGACCGGTCATTCGTACATCGTCTACGGCCCGCTGGCCAACGGCACGACCGGGCTCATGTACGAGGGCGCCATCGACTTCCCCGACCATGACCGATGGGCCCAGATCGCGGCTCGCTATGGCGCCACCATCCTGTACACGGCGCCGACGGCCATTCGGGCGCTGATGAAGTACGGGGCCGATGCGTTCGCCCAAGACGACCTGTCGTCGCTGCGGCTGCTTGGCTCGGTCGGTGAGCCGATCAACCCCGAGGCGTGGGCCTGGTACTGGAAGGAGATCGGCGGCGGCCGCTGCCCGGTGGTCGACACGTGGTGGCAGACCGAGACGGGCATGATCATGATCACGCCGCTGCCGGGCATCACCACGTTGAAGCCCGGCTCGGCGACTCAGCCGTTTCCAGGGATCGTCGCCGACGTCGTCGACGAGGCGGGCGGGTCGGTGCCGCTGGGCGGTGGCGGCTACCTCGTCCTCGAGCGACCGTGGCCGGCCATGCTGCGCGGCATCTACGGTGATCCGGAGCGGTACGAGGAGACCTACTGGTCGCGCTATCCGGGGCGCTACTTTGCCGGCGACGGCTGCAAACGCGACGACGAGGGCTACTACTGGCTGCTCGGCCGCGTCGACGACGTCATGAACGTATCGGGCCATCGCATCTCGACCACCGAAGTGGAGTCGGCGCTGGTCGACGACGCACGGGTCGCCGAGGCCGCGGTCGTCGGCCGCACCGACCCGATCACCGGCCAGGCGATCTTTGCCTACGTCATCCTGCGCTCGGGCAACGAACCGTCGGACGGTCTGGCGCGGGAGCTGCGCGAGCACGTGGCGGGCGTCATCGGCAAGCTGGCGCGCCCCAAGCAGATCATGTTCACGCCAGACCTGCCCAAGACGCGGTCAGGCAAGATCATGCGGCGGCTTCTGCGCGACATCGCCGAGAAGCGCCCGCTGGGGGACGTGACGACGCTGGCCGACGGGGGCGTGGTGAACACCATCCGCGAGCAGTCTGGCCGGGGCGAGGAGTAGGGATCGCGAGCACCGCGCGTCGGGGCCGGTGGATGGGCCGCGTGTCGCGAGCCGCGTGTCGCGAGCCGTGCGCCGTGCGGCACTGCGTTCGCCGCGGTGGTCAGCCGCCGGCCGTGCCCCCGAATGGCCAAATGCCGGTGTGATCAGCGTTCGACGAGTCGGAAGGGGAAACGCGACAGGTCGCCACGTCCAGGCACGCTCATTCCAAGGCTGAATGCCGACCTTGTCCGCCGCCGGAAGCGACCAACGCTGATCACAGCGACACCTGTCGAGTCAGGCAGGGCCGCACCAGCGGCGATGCCGTCTCGAAGCTGCCCTGGAGGTGTAGGTATCGCCCTGCAGCGACGTTGCCGCCATCCAGCGTGACGCTCCCGTATGCTGCGACCGTGACCCTGCTGCGCGCCATTGTCCTTGCCACGCTCGCCACGGTCCTGGCCGCGTCCCTGGCGCTGGCCGCGGACATCCCGAAGCTTGACGGCCGCGTCACCGACCAGACCGGATCGCTCGACGGTGGCCGCGTGCAGGAGGCAATCAACGCGCTGAGCGACCGCGCCAACATCGACCTGTTCGTGCTCTGGGTGCGCACCACCGACGACCTGACCGTCACCGACTTCGCGCAACAGACCTTCGTTCAGAACTCGCTCGGCGCCAACGACGCGCTGCTGCTGGTCGCGCTCGACGACCGCCACGACGCCCTGTGGGTCGGCGACGGCCTCGCCGAGATCTCCGACGACGAGATCAACGACATCATCACCAACAGCGTCGAACCACAGCTGCGGGACGGTAACTACACCGGCGCCATGGTCGACGGCATACAGGCCATCGGCGACGCGGCCGCCAACGACGACCAACCGCCGGCCGAGCCGGGTGGCGGCGGCCCGGTCGGACCACCGATCGAACCGCCCGCCGCCGAAACTGGCAGCGCCATCAATCTGTGGCCGATCATCGGCATCGGGCTCGTGCTGGTCGGTGGATTCCTGCTCTGGCGCTTCGTCGCCGACTTGCGGCGCAGGCACCTGACCGAGGAGGAGCGCAATCGGACGATCGGGCAGCTGGCACGCCAGGCCAACGCACTGCTGCTCGAGACCGATGAGCTCCTGCGCCACGACGCGCAGGAACTCAGCTTCGCGGTCGCGCAGTTCGGCGAGGGCGAGACCGAACCGTTCCGCAAGGCGCTCGACACGGCGCACGACGAGCTCAAGGCGGCCTTTGCCGTGCGCCAGAAGCTCGACGACGAGATCCCTGACCCGCCGGAGCAGCGCCAGGCGATGCTGAAGGAGATCATCGACCGATGCAACAGCGCCACGACGCTGGTGACGGAGCAGACGAAGCATTTTCAGGACCTGCGCGACCTCCAGCGCAACGCGCCGCAGATCATCGCCGAGCTGCCCAAGTCGATCGCGGCGGTTGAGCAGCGCATCCCGGAGGCGACATCCACGCTCGCCGGCCTGGACGTCTACGCCGCGACGGCCGTCGCCCCGGTGCACGGCAATATCGCCGAGGCGAAGAAACGCATCGCCGCCGCCCGGACGCTGGTCCAGCAGGGCAGCGAGTCGCTGGCCGCCGAGGATCTGCCGAACGCGGCGCGCGCCGTCAAGGCGGCCCAGGATGCGACGGCGCAGGCCGGCACCCTGCTCGACTCGATCACCAACCTGGCGAGCTCACTGGAGGAGGCACGCAGCAAGCTGCCGGACGAGCTGGCGGAGGCCGACCGCAGTGTCGAGGCGGCACGTGCGGGCTTGTCGCAGCGCGACGAGCCCGACCTTGCGGCCGCGCTGAACAGGGCGCAGCAGGCGCTCGCCGGCGCCCACGCAGCAGCCGACGCGGCAAAGCCCGATGTGTTGGCGGCCTACAAGCTGGCGACGCAGGCCAACACGGAGTCCGACAAGGTCCTGGCCGATGCCCGCGAGGCGGAACAGCGCCGCGAGGCGGACCAGCAGCGGGTCGCATCGGCCATCAGCGCCGCGCAGAGCAGCTACCAGGTCGCGCGCGATTTCATCGCCACGCGCCATGATCTCGGCATTCGAACTGCAGCTCGCACGCGGCTGACCGAGGCCGCCAGCCATCTGCAGCGGGCCCGCGATTTGGCGGCATCCGACCCGGCGAACGCCCTGGCGGAGGCACAGCGTGCGGATTCACTGGCCGATGATGCCTATGCCGAGGCTCGCTCCGACTTCGATGATCGCGGCCGACCGGGCGGGTTTGGCGGCGGCGGGGGCGGAGGCGGCGACTTCCTGGGCGGGCTGATCATCGGTTCGCTCTTCGGCAACCGCGGGGGCGGGTGGGGCGGCGGGGGAGGAGGCAGGGGAGGCGGCGGCCTCGGCGGCCTCGGCGGAGGCGGCGGCCGTGGGGGCGGAGGCGCCTGGTGACACGACAATGAACCCAAACAACAGCTAAGGAGGCAACAGGATGGCCCAGACAACGATCCTCGGACGCATCGGTCAGTTGGTTCGCGCGAATGTCAACGCGATGATCGACTCCGCGGAGGACCCGGAGAAGATGCTCGATCAGCTCGTGCGCGACTTCACCAACAACATCGCCGACGCCGAGGAGGCCGTGGCGCAGACCATCGGGAACCTGCGGCTGACCGAGGACGACAAGCGCGAGGCGGAGACGGCAGCTGCGGATTGGGGCCAGAAGGCGAAGGCCGCGTCGGCCAAGGCCGATCAGATGCGCAGCGCCGGTGAGGCGGCCGAGGCGGACAACTTCGACAGCCTGGCGCGCGTGGCAATCGGGCGGCAGGTCAGCCTCGAGAACCAGATCACGACGTTCACGACGCAGATTGCCCAGCAGACTGAGCTGACCGACAAGCTCAAGGACGGGCTCAACAAGATGCGCGTCAAGCGCGAGGAGCTGGTCCAGAAGCGCGACGAGCTGGTCAGCCGCGCCAAGATGGCGGCCGCCCAGCGCAAGGTCCAGGAGGCGGTTCGTGATGTATCGGTCATGGATCCGACCAGCGAGCTGAACCGATTCGAGGAGCGCATCCGCCACGAGGAGGCCATGGCTCGCGGCATGGAGGAGGTCGGTGCCTCGTCGATCGAGGATCAATTCGCGTCGCTCGATGACGACGCCAACAACGCCGAGATCGAGGCGCGACTGGCCGAGCTTAAGTCGGCGACCTGAAGCCGGGAGCTGACAGGCGGGGGAGCTGACAGTCCGGGGAGCTGCCTGCCGGTAGAATCGGTGGATGGCCAGCCCTACCCCCGACGCGCCGATCACCGAGGTCGCCGCCGAGTACCTGATGACCATCCGCTACATGCGTGGCGAGGGTCAGCCGGTGATCGCGGCGCGCCTCGCGGAGCGGCTGGGCGTCAGCGCGGCGACCGTCAGCGAGACGGTGAGCCGGCTGGCGCGCGACGACCTGCTCAGCATCGACGACTCGACGCGCCAGCTGGAGCTCACCGATCGCGGGCGGGGCATCGCCGAGCGCACCTTTCGGCGGCATGCCCTCAGCGAGTGGCTGCTGACCGAGGTCATCGGGCTCGGCTGGGCGGACGCCGACGAGGAGGCACATCGCCTGCAGAACGCACTCAGTGAGCGGGTGACGGACAAGATCGACGAGCTGCTCGGTCGTCCGTCGACCTGCCCGCACGGCAACCCCATCCCGCGCAACGGTCGCACGCCGCAGCGTCCGGCGGGGTTTCCCATGAGCGAGGCCCGGGCCGGCGGAGAGATCACCGTCCTGCGCGTGACCGAGGAGGCGGAGGAGGATGCTCGGCTGCTGACTTTCCTTCAGGAACACGGCGTGCGCCCGGGCAGTGTCTTCGTTGTGGCAGACGTCAGCGAGCACATCGGCACCATGACCCTGGCGCACGATGGCGCCGCGGTGACGCTCGGCCTCGCGGCGGCCGCCAAGCTGCGCGTGCTGGATGGTCGTGCCGACCCTTCGCTCTTTCACAAGGTTCCGGAGCGCGCGCGGCTGGCCGTGGTCGCGTCCTGATTTGTTAGCATGCGTCCAGCACCACCACGCACGGAGAGTCAGCCGCTCATGACCACGGATCGAGGCAAGAAGGCAGTCATCGCGACCATCGCGAGCGTGATCTGGCTCGCCTACATGGTGGTCGGCCTGGCGCTGATCAATCACTTCGCACCGACGGTCGCCGGCGAAGGCCCGGACGGGGCCGCCGCCTTCGTTGGCCTCGTGGGCGGCGTCCTGGTCACCGGCCTGATCATGTGGGCCGCGTCCGAATAACGGCGCTCCTCTTCCGAGGACTCATGCCCCTGCTGACCGATGCGCCCCTGTCGCTGCGCCATCCTTCGCTGGCCGATGCCCAGGCGGTGACCGATCTCATCAACGCCGCCGATCTGGCGGACTACGGCGAGAGCGACCTCACCCTGGACGACATCCTTGAGGAGTTCGACGGCAGCGACCTGCAGCGTGACGCCTGGCTCGTCGAGCGGGATGGGAGTCTCGCCGGCGTGGGTGCGCTGCAGAATCGGGCCGGCGTGCGGCTGAGCGCAACGGTCTACGTGCATCCCGATGACCGCCGGCGCGGGATCGGCACGGCGCTGACCGCACTCCTCGAGGAGCGCGGCCGTGAGCTGGTTGCCAGCGCGCCGCCCGATACGCAGGTCAGCATGGTCGGCTGGCTGAACGGAAGCGCGTCGTATGCCCTCGGCTGGGCACGCGGCCTGGGCTACAAGCGGGTGCGCAGCTTCCAGCGCATGCGGATCGACATGACCGAGGCGCCGCCGGCGCCGCACTGGCCGGAGGGGATCACGCTGCGGACGTATCGGCCCGGCGAGGATGATCGCGCACTGTTCGATGCGGTCGAGGAGGCCTTCAGCGACCACTGGGGCCACCTGCCGATGCAGTTCGACGGGTGGCTGCGCCGCACGCAGCGCGACGACTTCGATCCGTCGCTGTGGTTCATGGCCATGGAAGGCGAGCAGATCGCCGCCATGTCGCTGTGCGCGCTGATGATCAAGGATGGTGGCTGGGTCTCCAGCCTGGCGGTACGCCGTCCATGGCGGCAGCGTGGCCTGGCCCGCGCCATCCTGCTGCACAGCATCGGTGAGCTGTGGCGCCGTGATCGTCGCTGGGTGGCACTTGGCGTCGATGCCGATTCGCTCACCGGCGCCACGCGCCTGTACCAATCGGTCGGCATGTACGTGCGCGAGGCACATGAGCAGGTGCGCAAGATCCTGCGCGAAGGCACCGAGATCGAGGTCCACTCGCTCGACTGACGGGTTGGGTTTCCCCGGGACGCGCCCGTGCGAGCCCGGCCGATGGGCCCGCCCTGGAGGTCATGGCCGCCCGCGTCCCGGGCCGTGCGTGCCTCGCTTCCTGAGTCACTGCACGACTGAAACGAGTGGGACGGGGCCGCTCGCCCGCGTTTTAGTCGTGGGATGACTGAAACCGACCGTTCTGAGTGACACTCGCCCGCAAACCCGCTGATTTGAGTCGCCTGGTGCCTAAACCGCAGGTGAGCCCAAGCTCCTCACTCGTTTGAGTCACCCGGCGACTCACGGCCCCGCACCCCCGGCGCCCGTGCCCGTTGGCATCCGGCGACCGCATCAGCGCCCGCGGCCGCGTCAGCACCCCGACCGCCTCAGCGCCCCGCACGCCCGCGACCGCGTCAGCACCAACGGCCGCGTCAGCACCCCCGACCGCCTCAGCGCCCCGCACCCCCGGTGCCCCGCACCCCCGGTGCCCCGCATTCCCGGCGCCTACTCCACGTCGCCCGAGTACAGGGCGTCCGACGTCGGATGGCGGCGATCGACGCCGGGCTCCAGCAGCCGCTCGTAGAGTCCCGGCCGCCGATCGGCGATGGTGTCCCACTCGTGCTCGCCGGGCCGCTTGCGCACGTGCGTGGCGCGGGCCGCATCCACGTCGACCTCGCCGTACAGGATCTCCTGCTCCGTATCAGTCGCCACGCCCAGGCGCCGGCCGTCGGGATCTACGAAGACGGAGCGGCCCATGAACGTGGTGCCGCCCTCGGTGCCCACGCGATCGGCGGCGAGCAGGTAGCAATGATTCTCGGCGGCGCGCGCCGGCGCGAAGAGGTCAGGGTGGAAATCGACGCCGACGGGCCAGTTGGTCGGCAGCGCGATGAGGTCGGCGCCGTCGAGCGCGCAGACACGTGCAGCCTCCGGGAAGCGCAGGTCGTAGCAGATCAGCACGCCGACACGTATCCCGGCCAGCTCGACCACCGCCGGCGCGTCGGGGCCGGGGGTCACGAAGCGGTCGACGCCGAGGAAGGGGAGATGCATCTTGCGATAGCGGAACCGCCGGCCGTCCGGGGCCGCGATCAGCGCAACGTTATAGATCTCGTCGCCCTCCGCCTCGAGGGTGCCACATACCACGGCAATGCCCAGCGCAGCGGACAGCTCGGAAAGCCGGTCCGCGGCAACCGCGCTGGCGCGCCGGGCAACGGGCAGCGCCTCGTCGAGCGAGGCAAAGCCGTAGCCGGTGACCGATGCCTCCGGCACGATCGCCAGTGCGGCACCGCCCCGTTGTGCATCGGTCAGGAAGCGGGAGATCAGCTCGAGGTTGTCGTCGACCTCGCCGATGGCGGGGTCGATCTGGCAGGCAGCCACGCGAATGGTCGTCATCGGTCAATCCTAGCCTTCGGTATGATGGCCCGCGTGAGCCGAGCCGCCAGCGCGCTCCGCCGATGACCGGACCGCGCGACCCCGAGGAGGGCATGACTCAGCCGAACGACCCGCCCTCCGATCAGTATTGGCCGGCGCGCGATCTCCGCGATCGGCGCCGAGTCGAGATGAGCGAGGCAGACCAGTCCGTGCAGGCGGGTCCCGAATGGGACGTTCGCCGCCTTGGCGAGCGCCGCCGCTCGACCACCGCCGAACAGGCCGTGCCATGGCTCATCGCCGTCATCCTGGCCCTGGCGGGCATGGTGATCGTGCTGCTGGCGCTGATCTACACCAACGGCGGCGCGCTATCGGGGCCGGTCGGCTCGCCAGTCGGCATCGTGAACGGCGCTGAGCCCGGTGGCTCCGGCGTCGCGTCGGGATTGCCCACGCCGCGGGCGACGCCATCCGCCGAGGCCACGCCCAGCACTGCCCCCACCGTCACGCCCACCCCGGCACCGTCGTATCCGCCACTTGAGATGACCTACCTCAGCCGCAATGCGGCCAGCTCGCCGGTCTACCTGTTCCAGCGCGACTTCGCCAAGAAGGTCGACCCCAAGGAGCTGGCCATTGCCGATCAGGGGATCGCCAGCTTCGCCTGGGCGCCGGACGGCACGGTCGGGGCTGCGCTCATCGGAGGAAGCACCGGTCGTGTCGTGGCCATCGAGCCAGACAGCAACAAGCGCGCGCTGATCGACGGAGCCGATGAGATCGCCTTCGGCCTGGATGCGTCGACGCTATACGCGGTCAAGGTCGGCACCTCGGGCGGCACCGACAAGGCGGAGGTGCTGAGCATCGACTTCGCCAGCGGCACTACGAAGTCACTCACCGACTTCACCTATCCGCATCCGCAGATCTTCGCCGATCCGCTGCTCACCGAGGCCGCTTTCGCCGACGAGGGCGGCGTCGTGCGGCTCTACGCGACGAGTGACGGCAATCTGGTGCTCTGGATCCTGGGCGCGCCGGCGATCTATCGGATCGATCCGTCCGACGGCACCCGCACCGAGGTGACGCGCAAACCGACGCTCTGGTCGCCCGATGGCATGCGACGTGTCGACACCAAGGTCAGCGGCAGCTCGACCACGCTGACGCTCTCGAGCCGTGACGAGAAGTCGCACGCATCGGTCAAGGTCAACGGGCTGGTCAGCCACCTGCGTTGGTCGGCCGACAACTCGGAGGTCGCCTTCACCCTGGGCCACATTGGCCAGAACGGCGGGGTGAGCCAGGACCTCTACGTGTGGGCGCTCAAGAACGGCGTGGCGCCACTGCCGATCACCTCCAACGGGACCTCGTTCGGCGCCGAATGGCTGGGTGCGTCACAATCGTGGGAGCCATGAGCCCACTGCAGGAGATCGTCAACCCCATCGGCGTCGAGCTCGACGAGACCGCGCGCCTGATGCGCATCCGTTGGGATGATGGCCACCTCGGCGAGTGGGGCTGGGAGGCGTTGCGCCGCGCCTGCCCGTGCGCGCTGTGCTCGGGCGAGGGCAACGTCCCCGGCGTGGTGACCCTCGAGATGGTCTTCACTCCCGAGCAGACGACCCTCGAGCATGTCAAATGGATCGGCCGATACGCCCTCGCCCCCATCTGGGCGGATGGGCACGACACCGGCCTGTTCACCTACCTCAAGCTGCGCGGCCTGTGCTCCTGCGCCGAACATGCCTCCGACAAGACCGATGCCTGACGACGCGCGGGCTGGCGTCGGCGGGCTGCTGCTGGTCCACGCCCACCCCGACGACGAGGCCATGGCCACCGGCGGCGTGATCGCCCGATGCGTCGCGGAGGGGATTCGCGTCGACCTGGTGACCTGCACCGGCGGCGAGGAGGGGGAGATCCACGATCCCTCACTGGATCCGGCGGAGTCGGCACCGCGCCTGGCGTCCATC
>JBBRXE010000017.1:0-18468 GCA_038248695.1 Candidatus Limnocylindria bacterium
CTCCTCCGCCAGCGCTCGGCAGGCTGCGTAGGTGGCGTCATCGGTCTCCAGGCCGCGGATGATCTCGACCAGCTTCATGACCGGCACCGGCGAGAAGAAGTGCAGGCCGATGAATTTTGCCGGGCGGTCGGTCGCCGTGGCGAGACTGGTGATGCTGATGCTGCTGGTGTTGCTGGCAAAGATGGCGTTGGGGTCGGCGGTTTCGGACAGCTCGGACCACGTCTCGCGCTTAAGAGCCTCGTCCTCGAAGACCGCCTCGACCACCAGGTCATGGCTGGCTGCGCTCGCGGTCCCGACGGCGGTGCCGATGCGGCCAAGAATCTCATCGGCCTCTTCGGGTTTGAGCCGTCCCTTGTCGACCTGCCGCTTCAGGTTACCGGCCACGCGCTGCCTGCCCCTGTCGGCGAGCTCCTGGGTGCGGTCGGCGAGCGTCACCTGCTTGCCGGCCGCGGCACTGACCTGCGCGATGCCGTGGCCCATCAGCCCGGCACCCACGATGTAGATCCGTTCGATGCTCATCGCCGCGAAGCGTAGCAGGGCGGTTGGCGTTGGAGCTCTGGCTCTGCGGTGAGTTGAATCGCAGGAGGCTCCGATGTGGGAAAACCCGAGACGGGCAGATCGCCTGGCGCCGGCCTTGCGGCCCACGCAACTAGTGGCCAACTTGAGCCCGATTCACGCCTCTCCATGGCCGCTGGTTGCTCCACGGGCAACTGACGACCAAAAACCGGTCTATTCCGCTGTGTCCGTGGCCGTTGGTTGCGCCCGACGCAACCGTGCCCACCTGCAAGCCGACGGAGCATGGCCGCCCGGCGCGTTGGCGGCCTCGGGAAGCATTTCGCGCAGGAAGCGAACGTCCGCATCCTGTGCCTCAGAGGAGCAGCAGGCTCACGATCCGAGGAGCCGCTCCGCGGCGGTCATCGGGTCGAGCTCGCGCTCGGCCACCGCACCCAGGACCTCATCCCAATCGGACGCGTCGGACGCACGTCGCAACGCCAGGTCGGCCAGTGCCCGTGCCACCTGCGCCCGGGCCCGATCGCGCGCCTGCGCCGGCGACCTCGCAATGGACCGATGCGCCTCGATGGCGTCGACCAGGGCCGCCACGCCATCGCCGTTGGTGGCGGTTGTGATCAGGATTGGCAGTGGCTTGCGCGCAACCCGTCCGCCGGCGGTGGACAGCATGGCGCGCAACTGGCGCGCGGCGTGTTGGGCGCCCGGCCGATCGCCCTTGTTGACGGCGATGACGTCGGCGACCTCCAGCAACCCGGCCTTGATGGCCTGTACCTCATCACCCATCTCCGGCACCTCGACGACCACCGTTGTCTCGGCCAGGCGCGCGATCTCGACCTCGGACTGGCCGGCGCCGACCGTCTCGACCAGGATTGGGTCGTAGCCGGCGGCGTCGAGCGCGGCGGCGGCGACCCACGTCCTGCCGGCCAGGCCGCCAAGCTCGCCGCGCGACGCCATGGAGCGCATGAAGACGTCGCGGTCCGCGGCGTGATCCATCATCCGGATGCGATCGCCCAGGATCGCGCCACGCGTGTACGGCGACGATGGATCGACCGCCAAAACCCCCACCCGGTGCCCGCGACGCCGCAATTCGCCGATCAACGCGTTGACGAGGGTGGACTTGCCACTTCCCGGGGGACCGGTGATCCCCACCAGGTGGGCACCGCGACCGGCGGCGAACAGCTGCGGCAGCATCGGCCTGAGATCCGGATCCCCACCCTCGATGGCGGTCAGCAGGCGCGCCAGCGGCCGTCGCTCACCTGTCCGCGCGGCCTCGATCAGCGCCGCCAGATCGGTCACGCGCGGCTGCGCGCGTGCTCTCGGAAGTAGCGCGCGATCTGACTGATGCTGGTGCCCGGCCCGAAGACCTCGGCGATGCCGGTCTCCTTGAGCCGGGTGATGTCGGCGTCCGGGATGATCCCGCCGGCCGCGATGAGCACGTCGTCCATGCCGCGCCCGCGCACCAGCTCGACGATCCTCGGCAGCAGCGTCATGTGTGCGCCAGACAGGATCGACAGCCCGACCACGTCGACGTCCTCCTGCTCAGCGGCATCGGCCACCATCTCGGGGGTCTGGCGCAGCCCGGTGTAGATCACCTCGAAACCCTCGTCGCGCAGACCGCGGGCCAGCACCTTGGCGCCCCGGTCATGGCCGTCGAGGCCTGGCTTGGCGATCAGGACGCGGATGGGTGTGTCGTTCATGCGCCATCGATGATAAGGCGGTCAATCTGGACGGCGAGCTCGATGTCGCGTCGCGTCAGCGCCTTCGCGGCGTGCGTCGTCAGCTCGAACGTAACGGTGCGGTAGCCGGTGATACAGACGTCGGGATGATGGTTCGCTTCGTCCGCGCTCCTGGCGACCGCGACCACGAGCTCAGCCGCGGCCGAGAAGCTGGCAACCTTCACCGAACGGCGGATCAGGTTACCGTCGCGCGTCCAGTCGGGCAGGTCGGCCAATGCGTCATCGGCGTCGTCATCGGACAGGGGGTCGGCGTACGGCATTGGTTCTGGTCGGTCCTCCAAGCTACGCCTTGCCGATGAGGCCCATGAACTCGGCCCGAGTCCTGGCATCGCGACGAAAGGTGCCGAGCATCGCCGAAGTCACCATCGAGGCCTGCTCCTTCTTCACGCCGCGCATCATGGTGCACAGGTGCGACGCCTCGACGACGCAGGCGACGCCCTTGGGGTCCACCCGCTCCATCAGGAACGTGGCGATCTGCTGTGTCATGCGTTCCTGCACCTGCAGGCGGCGTGCGAACATGTCGACGACGCGCGGAACCTTGGACAGGCCGATGACCCGGCCGCGGGGCAGGTAGCCGACGTGGGCGCGGCCGTAGAACGGCAACAGGTGATGCTCGCACAGGCTGAAGAACTGGATGTCGCGGACGACCACCATCTCGTCGTAGTCGACATCGAAGCAGGCCCCGTTGACCAGGGCGTCCGGATCGGTCTGGTAGCCCGCGGTGAGCTCCGCGTACATGCGCCGCACGCGCTGCGGCGTGTCCGCTAATCCGGCGCGCTGAGGATCCTCGCCGATCTCCTCCAGGAGGGTGCGCACTGCGGTCTCGAGCTGCCCGTCCGGCAGGCCTGATTCATCCATCCGGGCCATGCTATCAGTCCCGTCCGCCTTCGCTCTGGCAACGGCTAGACTCACCGATACCGACCGCCTGGTATCGCAGCAGACAGATCGCGACATGATCATTCACCAAGTCGTCTCCCGTGCGTCCCGCCTCGGCCTCCCGAGCCTGTCGAGCCTTGGCGGCGACCGCCTGGCAATGGGTCTCGGCCCACTCCTCGACGACTCGCACCACTACCTGCGGCACATCTCCGTTGGCGGGGTGCGGATTGACGCCGTCGTCGTCGGACCGGGCGGCACCTGGACCGTCACGACCGCCCACGAGAGCGGCCGCTTCCACAAGCGCAACGGCCACTGGTACCGATGGAACCGCTCCACCGAGTCGTGGGTTCCGTGGGCGGCTGAAGAGGTCATGAACGGGCGACTGGCCGGCCATCGCCTTGAGCTGCATCTCGATCGTGCCGGGGTGCCCGCGGCCGTCGAGCCGGTGCTGCTCATCGCGCCCGACGTGCAGCTCGACTGGGAATCGAGCGAGCGACCGGGCGTGCACGTCCACGACGACGTGGCGCGTCTCGGCAAGCGCATCGTGCGCGACGAGGTGCTCACCCATGCGCAGGTGGATCGCATCGTGACGTTGCTCGATCCGCGGCAGCCGCTCACCCGTCTGGCGCCGTCGACGCCTCGCGGCTGACCGCCGGGGAGAGGCGCAACCCGGGCCCAGGCACACGGCAGGTCCGTATCATGCAGCCATGACCACCGGCAGTGAGGGCGGCGGCGCGCTCGTCGAACTCGAGCACCTGACCAAGCGGTACGGCCCTGCCTCAGGCAGACCGGCGGTCGACGACCTGTCGCTCACCATCCCCGCCGGCGAGATCTGCGTGCTGGTCGGGCCGTCGGGCTGCGGCAAGACCACGACGATGAAGATGATCAATCGGCTGGTCGAGCCGACCAGCGGCCGGGTGCTGATCGACGGCGAGGACGTGACCAGCCTGCCGGCCGTCGAGCTGCGGCGACGGATTGGCTACGTCATCCAGCAGGTCGGGCTCTTCCCGCACCTGAGCGTCGCCGAGAACGTGGCAATCGTGCCGAAGCTGCTGAAGTGGCCGAGTCAGCGCATCGACCAGAGGGTTGACGAGCTGCTCGACCTGGTCGGGCTCGAGCCGGCCACCTATGGCGACCGCTACCCGGCGGAGCTGTCCGGCGGCGAGCGCCAGCGCGTCGGCGTCGTGCGTGCTCTGGCGGCCGATCCACCGGTGATGCTCATGGACGAGCCGTTCGGCGCCGTTGACCCGATCCGCCGCGACCGGTTGCAGAACGAGTTCCTGCGCCTCCAGGCACGCGTGCGCAAGACGATCGTATTCGTCACCCATGACGTCGACGAGGCGATCAAGATGGCGGACCGCATCGCGATCATGCAGGTCGGCGGCGTGCTCGCCCAGTACGACACACCTGAGGCGATCCTGGCTGCGCCGGCGAGCGACTTCGTGGAGCGCTTCGTGGGCGCCGATCGCGGTCTCAAGCGGCTCTCGCTGGCCCGCGTCCGCGACCTGCCACTCATCGAACCGGCACTGGCGCACAGCGGCGAGCCGCTCGAGGAGTTGCGCCGACGCCTGCACGATGCCGACGTCGACTACGCACTGCTGGTCGATGACGACAACCGACCGCTCGGCTGGGTCGAGGCCGACCAGCTCGCAGGCGACGGCAGGCTGCCGGCCGACCTGGCGACTCCGGGTGCCCCGCTGCTCAACCCGGAGTCGACCCTGCGCGATGCACTGTCGGCGATGCTCGGTTCCAGCGTCGAGCTCGGCGCCGTGGTCGACGAGCGCGACGGCGTCATCGGCCTGGTCAGCGTCGACCAGATCGCGGAGGTCATGCGCCAGCCGGCGCGCGTTGCCGCCGATGCCTGACCAGCCGTTCCTGCGGCTCGATTGGATCGTCGACAACCTCGACGAGATCGGTTTCCGGACGCTGCAGCATCTGGAAATCACGGCGATCGCCATGGTCATCGGCTTTGCATTGTCGATGGTGCTTGCCTTGCTGGCACGGCGCTGGCGCGTGCTGCGCGGCCCGACCATCGGCATCTCCGGGATGCTGTACGCCATCCCCAGCCTGGCCGCGTTCGGCCTGCTCATCCCGTTCACCGGGCTCAGTCTGCTGACCGCCGAGATCGCCATGGTCAGCTACACGCTGCTGATCCTGATCCGCAACATCCTGGCCGGCCTGGATGGCATCGCCCCCGAGGTCCTGGAGGCGGCGGACGGGATGGGACTGACCGCCGGTCAGCGACTGCGGCGTGTCGAGCTGCCGCTGGCCCTGCCGGTCATCATCGCCGGCCTGCGGATTGCGACGGTGACCACCATCGGGCTGGTGACGGTAACCTCGTTCATCGGCGAGGGAGGACTCGGCTACTTCATCCTGAACGTCGGAATCAGCCGCTTCTTCCCGACCGCGATCTACGTCGGCGCGCTGCTGTCGGTTGCCCTTGCCGTCGCCGCGGACCTGCTGTTCGTCTGGCTGCAGCGCGCGCTGACGCCGTGGTCGCGCGCGCGGATCACGGTCTGATTCATGGACTTTCTGGCGCGCGCAGCTGCCTGGTTCGCGGATCCGATGCATTGGGTGGGCGACGACGGCATCCCCATTCGGGTCCTCGAGCACGTCGCGCTGTCGGGGGTGTCGCTGCTCGTCGGGCTGCTGATCGCCCTGCCGATCGGGCTCTACATCGGGCACACCGGACGGGGCGCGCTGGTCGCAGTCAGCGTCAGCAACATCGGGCGCGCGGTGCCGTCATTCGGCGTTCTCGGCATGGCTCTGCCGCTGACCCTGTGGCTGCAGCAGCAGTTGGACTTTCGGGCGGGCGGCGTCGGCGTCCTGCCGACGTTCATCGCCCTGGCGCTGCTCGCCATCCCGCCGATCGTGACAAACGCTTACACCGGTCTGCGCGAGGTCGATCGCGACCTCGTCGAGGCGGCTCGTGGCATGGGCATGACCGGCGGCCAGCTACTGCGCGGCGTCGAGCTGCCGCTGGCCATGCCGATCATCCTGGCCGGTCTGCGGACCTCGACAGTCCAGGTCATCGCCACCGCGACGCTCGGCGCAGTGTTCGGCGCCGGCGGCCTGGGCCGCTACATCATCGACGGCCTGGCGACGCGCGAGTACGAGCAGGTCTTCGCCGGTGCCGTCATGGTCGGGCTGCTCTCGATCCTCACCGAGCTCGCCTTTCTCTGGTTCCAGCGACGTGCGCAACCCGTCATCGAGCCACGTCGCCAAACGGGTGCCGCGGCCGCCTGACACCGCCATGCGGCTTCATCGGCGCGTCACCGGATCGCTGCTAGACTCGGCGCTTACTCCGTAGGTCGTTCCGCATTTGAGGCGGTTTGGCGTTGCGGAGCCAACCAAGCAACGTCACACAAAGGAGGACCCAATGCGGCTACACCGCAGGCTCGCCCTCGGGGCGTCGATGCTCGCGCTGCTCGTCAGCGCCTGCACGACGGGTGGGGGCAGCAGCACATCACCCTCGGCAAACGGCGGCGCGTCGGCCAGCAGTGGCACGTCGAAGCCGACAGTCACGGTCGGATCGCAGGGGTTCTACGAGTCCCAGCTGATGGCCGAGATCTACGCGCAGGCACTCGAAGCCAAGGGCTTCACCGTAGAACGCAAGCTCAACCTCGGAACGCGCGAAGCGAGCCAGCCGGCCATCGAAAGCGGCCAGATCAACCTCCTGCCGGAGTACATCGGCTCGGAGCTCAAGTTCATCGGCGGTGCGCCGACCGGCAACGCCGACGAGACACTCACCGCCCTCGCGGACGCGCTCAAGGCAAAGAAGCTCGCCGTCCTGGAGGCCACGCCGGCGCAGGATCAGAACGGCTTCGTGGTTCGCCAGGAGACGGCGGACCAGTACAGCCTGACCAGTATCAGCGACCTTGCCAAGGTGGCCGATCAGCTGAAGTGGGGCCTGCCACCGGAGTGCGGGACCAACCAGCTCTGCTCTGGCGCCCTTGAGAAGTACGGCATCGACTTCGCCAAGCTGCAAGTTGAGAAGCTGGCCGCATGCGACGCGCCGATCGCCCAGGCGCTGCAGACCAGCGCGGTCGACGTCGCCGAGCTGTGCACGACTCAGCCGGCCATCGAGCAGTTCAACTTCGTCCTGCTCGAGGACGATCTGAAGACGCAGCCCGCCGACAACATCGCGCCGATCGTCAGCCAGGATCTGCTCGACGCCGGCGGCGACGCGCTGAGCCAGACGCTGAATGACGTGTCGGCCAAGATGACGACCGACATCCTGACCAAGCTCGGCGTACAGGTGGCCGTCGACCAGAAGGACGTCGCCACGGTGGCGACCCAGTTCCTGCAGGACAACGGCCTGGTCTAGGGCCTGCGTCCCTGCCTGACTTCACGGGGCGGCCGGCCGAAAGGCTCGCCGCCCCGTATCCTTGTCCGAGTTTCATGTCCGACCACCTCGACCTCGCCGACTACCGCCGCCGCGTCTTCGCGCTTTACGATCAACTGCGCACCGATCGCCGCGCAGCGCCACTGCGCCTGGTGAACTTTCGCTCGGGCAAGGACCGGCTCTTCGCGGACCATCCCCAGTCACCGATCGCTCCCGACGGCCGTCGCAACTTCCGCGGCCTCGCCTACTGGCGGCATGACCCGGCACTGGCGCTCTCCGCCCGGTTGGAGCCCGATGCCGACGCCGCGCCGATGGAGGTGCCTCGCTCCGGCGAGGGCGGGGCGATGCCCTTCGAACGCATCGGCTGGGTCAGCTTCGAGGTCGGCGGCGCGGCGTGCCGTCTATCGGTCTACTGGCTCACCGAGTACGCAGGCGGCATCTTCATCCCGTTCCGCGATGAAACCAGCGGTGCTGACACCTACGGCGGCGGCCGCTACCTTTGGGACTCGGCCAAAGGCGCCGATCTCGGTTCGGACCGCGACGTGTTGACGCTCGACTTCAACTACGCTTTTCACCCATCGTGCACCTACGACCCTCGCTGGAGCTGCCCGCTGGCGCCGCAGGAGAACTGGCTGCGGGCTCCGATCGAGGCCGGCGAGCGGCTGCTGGGGATTGGCCAGTCATGAGCGAGGACCTCCGCCACTGCATCAAGTGCGGGCGCGAGATCGGCCCCGACGAGTCGATCTGCGCGATCTGCAACCGCGCCGGCATGGCGACGCCATCAGCCAGCCAGTACCACGGCACCATGGCCGCCGGCATCGTGGCGGGGGTGATCCTCATGGCCGTCGCCGCCAGCTTCGTGCTCAGCGGCGTCGGACCCTACCGCGGCAGCGTGCTCAACTCGCGCGCGGCGAGCGGCGGCGTCGAGGCGACGCTGTCGGTCAGCAACGAGGGCACAAAGGCGGGCCGCGCCAAGTGCCAGCTCATCGCCCACGACACCAACGGCCGTTCGCTGCAGTCACGCTCTGTCCTCTCGCCGCAGATTCCCGGAGGCGAGTCGGTGACCTTTGCCGAGGAGATCCCCGGCGTGGCCGACGCGTCGGACGTCACCGTCGCCTGCCAGTAGGCGCGCGGCGCTACGCCAGGATGAGGCGCACCTGGATGATGCCGCGCGGTGCCGCGCGCTGAGAGGAGATGCTGCTCGCCGGCCTGCGTGACACCGGAATGGGCGCAGCCACCCGGAAATTGCCATTGCAGAGGCGCATGAAGGGGTGCCAGCCCGCCACGAGCGCGTCAAATCGGACCGGTGCCAGCATGCCGCGCCGCGGCCGGCGACGGCGGAACGCTTGGTATGCTGCGGAGCATGCCCGGGCGAACCCTTCGCAAGCGACACCTGCATTGGCGCGGCATGCTCATCAGTGCCCTCCTGGCCGGCACGGCGGGGGTGGCCAGCGTGGCCGTCGGCGCCGGACCGCCGTTTGCCGACCCTGTCAACGGCACCGCGGTCTATGACCCTGCCGGGGCCATCGACACTGCGACGGAGGCGGCACTCGAGACGGAGATCGACGCCATCGAGCAGCGCAGCGGCGCCGAGATCGTCGTCTACCTGCAGGTCAAGCCGGGCATCAGCGAGGAGCAGAACCTCAACGACGCGCACGCGCTGATGGACCAGTGGGGCATCGGCCGGTCCGGCTTCGACGACGGGCTGGTGATCATGATCGGGCTGGACGAGACGAAGCTGCACGGCAGGATCAGCCTGTATGGCGGCTCCGGCTTCCTGAGCGCGTACATCCACGAGGATGGCCTCAAGGCGATCATCGACGACCAGATGGTGCCGCCGGCACGCAACGGCGACATCGACGGAGCGCTGATCAACGCGCTTGCGGCCATCGACCGACAGGTGACGCCCGGCGGACGCGACCGCCTCAACACGCTGCGCCAGGTGAATGCGCTGCTCGGCCTGGTCGTGGCGCCCATCAGCCTGCTGCTGCTGGTTGGCATCGCCTACCGCGCGTGGCGCCGCGAGGGCGACGATCCGGAGTATCTCGACAGCCCGTCGGTGCTGATGGCCGGACCGCCTGCCGACATGACCCCGCCACTGGCCACCGTGGTGCAGAGCGGCAGGGCGAACCAGCACAGCCTCGACACCACGCTGATGGAGCTCGCCAGCCGGGGCCACATCGCCTTTTTCAACCTCGACCAGGTGAAGAAGGCACGCAGCGACGCCGATCCGGATCCGGAGACCGATCCCGCCATCCTCGTCCCGCCGACAGCCGGCGATTCTCGGCCGCTGGCAGCACCGCAGGCGTTGGCCGATGCCACCATCCGCCGCCTGGGTGGCAGCGAAGGGCGGCTCAGCCGCAGCTCACTGTGGGCGCTGAACGGCGACCTGCGGCCGGTGAAGGAGCTGCTCGATCGCGAGGCGCTGCGCATCGGCTGGTTCAGCCACCTGCCCGGTCCGGCGATCACGCGCTGGACGGCGATCGGCACCCTCGAGGTTGTTGTCGGCGTGATCGTCGGGATCGTCGGTCTGACGGTCCCGATCAGTGGCGCAACTATTCTGGGCGTCGCGATCGCATTGGGCGGCATCGTCAGCGGGGCATTCGGTCAGGCCATGAGCAAACGCACGCCGAACGGCGCGATGGTCGACGCCATGCTGAAGGCGTATCGGCGCACCCTGGAGAAGACGCTCGAGCAGGCACGCTCCATGACGCAGGTCGTCGAAGACCCGACCGTGCGGATGCTGGCCGACACACCCGACAAGGCGGTTGTCTGGGGATTCGCGCTGGGGCTGCATGCGGAGGTGTCGAAGGTATTGGCGCGGAGCCTCGAGGACGTGCGCGATGGGCGGACCAGCACGCCGGCCTACTACCCGTACTGGATGACCTCATCAACGCCGTCTGGCGCGGCGTCCTTTGCCGGCGGGACGTCGGGCGGCGCAACCGTCTTCCCCGGAAGTGGCAGCGGCTTCTCCGGCTCGGGCATCCCCGACTTCAGCGGCATGTTCTCGGCACTCGGCAGCATCGGTTCGACCCCGCCGTCGAGGAGCAGCTCCGGCGGCGGATTCGGCGGCGGAGGCGGAGGAGGAGGCGGCGGCGCGAGCGGCAGCTTCTGACGGATCTCGAGCTCGGCCGGGCGTGGTCACGGTTTGAAAGACGGCAGGCGGCTTGCAACAACGGGGCCTGTTGAAATGTGTCATTGCCACGGAAGTTGTATCGTTCCGCCATGCAAGATGATCGACGAAGCGGCGGGGGCCGACCCGGCGGGCGCCCGCATGGCGACCAGCGCGGCGGCGGCCGGCGCGACTATGGCGACCGGGATCGCGAATTCCGCGGGGGCCGGCGCGAATTCCCGGCTCAGCGTCCGTACGCCGGCGGCGACCGCCCAGCAGGCGGCGCGCGGCCCTACGGCGACCGGACAGCGGGTGCGCCGCGGCCCTATGCCGGCAGCCGGCCGTACGGCGACCGGAACCAGGGCGGCGCAGGCGCGCCGGCCCCGCGAACGCCGGACCGCGCGCCATCGTACGACGACGGCGGGATGGCCATCCGGCTCGATCCGCGGCGCCTGTCGCTGCTGAAGCAGCTGGCTGGCGAGGCCGGCCTGCGGCCTGGAGAGCTCGTCACCCACTGGATCGAGGAACGGCTCGACGCCGAGCGATCCGGGACGCCGCAGCGCGTCGTGGCCACTGCACCATCGGGCTCAGCGCTCGAATCGATCTCGCGCCGGCTGGACGAGCTCGCGCAGCGCGTCGACCGGCTGAGCTCCGCGCGACGGAGCCCCGCCGCGGATCAACCGGCATCCGACGTTGATCTGCCAGCCGCACCCGCGGCGGCGCTCGGCGGCGAGGCACAGTCCGGCGGCGAGGCACAGTCCGGCGGCGAAGCGACACGCCCCAAGCGGCGGCAGCGAGCCGCAACGAAACCGAGCGGATCGGCGCGGCGCGCAGCCACCACCGCCGGCCGACGCGTGCCACTGCACGAGGAAATCGCCAGCGTGATCGCCGAGGGCGGACCCATGAGCGCCGCCGAGATCGCGCACGCGATCATCGACCGCGGGCAGTACAGCGCCCCGCGCAGCGCTCGTCCGCTGGATGCCGCGACGGTCAACAGCAGGGTCTCGAACCCGACCTACCGGTCTCGCTTCGAGCGCGCCGACGGCAAGATTGGTCTGTCGGGCAACAGCTGACGGTCAGTCCTCGAGGACGAAGGTGACGAGGATGTTCACCTGGAACTCGATGCTGCCGTCGCGGCTGACGTTGCAGCGCTGCTCCTTGACCCAGGCGCTGCGGACCTGACGCAGGGTCTTGTTGGCCCGCTCGATTCCCTGGCGGACGGCATCGGCGAAGCTCTCGTTCGAGGTGCAGGACAGCTCGGTGACTCTGGCGACGGACATGTGCATCTCTCCTGTCTCTGGTGTTACTCGGGAAGAGCCACAGTATCGCGCATTGACGAACGGGCCGATGCGCCGCACACTGTCAGCACGAAGCGTCGGCGTACTCCTTTCGGATTGCGATTGCGAGCGTTTCTGGATCGGTCCGAGGAGGCCCGAAACAACAATGCCTACAGGCACCATCAAGCGCATCGTTGCGGATCGTGGATTCGGCTTCATTGCCGACGACCGTGGCAACGAGCACTTCTTCCACTTCTCCGGCCTGGCCGATGGACTGCAGATCGAGCAGCTCCAGGTTGGTCAGGCGGTCAACTTCGAGACGGAGCGTTCCGACCGCGGCCCCCGCGCGACGAACGTTGCACCGGTCGAGGCATGACCGATGCGGCCCATCCGGGCCGCTGACGACATAAGAGGCGCCCCCCGGGGCGCCTCTTTCGATTTCCTCTGCTCAAGCTTTCCGGCGTGCCTCGGCTCAGCTTCCGACTGCGTGGCCGGCGGTCCACGCCAGGAGCTCATCGGCCGCCATTGCGTTCACGACCGATCCAGCCTCGACGCCACATCGCGCCGCCCGTTCGCAGCCGAACGGCTGCCAGGCCAGCTGTCCCGGAGCGTGCGCATCGGAGTCGATGGCAACGCGGCAACCGGCCTCGACGGCCACCCGCAGCAGTCGCTTCGGCGGATCGGCGCGCTCGGGTCTGGCATTGACCTCGATCGCCTTGTCGAAGCGCGCCGCCGCCGCGAAGACGATCTCCGCGTCGAAGGTCGACTCGGGCCGCGAGCGCTTGCGCAGCTTCATGCGCCCGGTGAGGTGGCCCAGCACGTCGAGGTGCGGGTTGGCAATGGCGGTCACGAAACGGCGGGTCATCGGCGCGGCGGCCATGCGCAGCTCGGAATGGGCGCTGCCGACCACGAGATCCAATTGCGCCAGCAGCTCGGTCCCCTGGTCGAGCGAACCGTCGGGCAGGATGTCGACCTCGATACCGGTCAGGATTCGAAACGGCGCCAGCTCGTCGTTCAGGCCCGCGACGTCGATGAGCTGCTGGCGCAGTCGTTCGGGCGAAAGGCCATTCGCGACCGTGAGCCGCGGCGAGTGATCGGTCAGGACCATGTACTCGTGTCCGAGCTCGCGCGCCGTCTCGGCCATCTCGCGGACGGAGCTCCCGCCGTCACTCCAGTCGGAATGGACGTGGCAGTCTCCGCGCAGCGCCGCACACAGCTCGCCTCCCGCCTCGACCGCCGGGCGACCGCCGGTCGCCTCCAGCCGGCGCAGGTAGACGGGCTGCACGTCGCGCAGCGACTCGAGGATCGTGCGCTCCAGCACTTCGCCGATGCCCGGCAGCTCCCGCAGCGTGCCGCCGGCGGCACGCGCTGCGAGGTCGCCCACGCCCATCCCCGCCAACATCTCCGCAGCGCCGCGAAATGCCTGTACCCGATACCGCGGCTCGCTCGCTGCCTCCAGCAGGAAGGCGATGCGCTTCAGGTCGGCTACGGCGTCGCGCATCGGCTTACGGAAGCGTCAGGATCCGCCGCGGATTGTCGACCGTCATGCGCTCGATTTCGCCCTCGCCGACGGCCGCAGTACGCAGGCTGGGGAGGAAATGCTGCTGCAGGTAGACGTACCCGAAGCCGCCGTTGGCCTTCAGCTGCGCGTTGTGGCAGACATCCTGGCTGAGCAGCAGCTGATCGGCGAAGCCGCGCTCCAGCAGCTCCACGATCAGCTCGATCAGGCGCGGCTCAGCGGCCTCCTCCCGGCCAAAGCGCTGGCCCAGGAAGTCGAACTGCAGGCTCGCGCCGTGGTCCAGGATCGCCAGGTAGTGGTCGAGGTTCGGGTACGAGTCCGCATGACCGATGACGACGCGGGCTGGATCGACGCCCTCGTCGCTGAAGACGTCGAGCTGCGCCATGCCGACCGCCGACATGACCGCGTGCGTGGTGATCGCCATGCCGGTCCGCTTCGCTGCCCGGGCCGCGGCCCGATGGACGCGCTCTTCCTGCGCACTGAGCCATGGCTTGTCTGTCCCGATCTCGCCGATGATCCCCGGCCGCACGCCCGTCCCCGCGACGCCCTCGTCGAACTCGCGGATCATCTCGCCGGCCAGGTCGTCGACGCTGCGGCGATCGATCAACGCCTCGGGTGGATAGTAGGCCTCCCGGTACCAGCCGGTGCCCATCACGATCTGCAGCCGTGAGGCTGCGGACAGCCGCCGCAGGCGTTCCGGATCGCGTCCGACGCCGGGCGCTGTCAGGTCGACCAGCGTCGAGCCGCCGCGCCGTCGGAAATCGCGCAGCTCGTCGGCGATCAGGTCCTCGTCGGGGGTCAGCTCCCAGTAGTCCCATCGGTCCTGGATGTGCCACAGAGAGATGCCGGTGTGCTCGTGCGGGAGCGTGAAACCCGTTGCCTCGGGAGGAATCGGACCGTTCACGGTCATGACTCGGGGTGCCATGGCTGCCTCTTGAGGTGCTGGCGCACCGGTCGAACGCTGGATCGCCGGGGCGCGGATTCGGTGGATGCCTGGCATCATGCCAGACCGCGGGGCGCGACGGCGCGGGCGCTGAACGGGTAGGCTCCCCGGTGACGTCCGACGTGCGGGCAAGCCGACAACAGGAGACGCAGCCCCATGGCCCCTCAGGCGGTCAATGGTTCAGCGCCCATCAGACACAACAGCTGGACCGCGGCGCAGGAGGCACTCGACACGGCCGCCGAGCGGCTGCAGCTGGATGACGGTATGCGACGGGTCCTGCGCGTCCCGAAACGCGAGCTGCAGGTCGACTTCCCGGTGACCATGGACAACGGCGAGGTGCAGACCTTCACCGGCTACCGCGTCCATCACAACATCAACCGCGGACCCGCATCCGGCGGGGTGCGCTACACGAAGGATCTCACCCTCGACCTCGTCCGTGCGCAGGCCATGCTCAACAGCTGGAAGTCGGCACTGGTGCTGATCCCGTATGGCGGGGCCGCAGGCGGCGTGGTCGTCAATCCGCGGCGCCTGAGCCGACACGAGCGCGAGGGGCTGACCCGGCGCTACGCGACCGAGATCAGCCCGTTCATGGGACCCGACAGCGACATTCCGACGCCGGACGTCAACACCGGATCGCAGACCATGGCCTGGATGATGGACACGTACTCGATGCACGTCGGCCACACCACCGCGGGCGTGGTCGCCGGCAAGCCGCTGGAGATCGGCGGCACGCGCGGCCGCCGCGAGGCGACCAGCCGTGGCGCGTTCCGCACCATCGCTGCCTGCGCCAGGGCGATCGACCTGCCGCTCGACGGGGCGCGGATCGCCATCCAGGGATTCGGGCGGGTGGGCAGCATCCTGGCCGAGATGCTGCACGCAGCCGGTTCGCGGATGATCGCCATCGCCGATGACCACGACGCGGTGGCCCGGACGTCGGGCATCGACATCGACCGGGCAGTCGCCTGGGTACGCGAGCACGACGCCATCACCGGCCTGCCGGAGACGGAGCCAATCAGGCGCGAGGACATCTTCTCAACCGATTGCGACATCCTCGTCTCGGCCGGGTTGCAGAGCCAGATCACCGCCAAGAATGCCGCTGGCGTGCGCGCCAGGATCGTTGCCGAGGCGGCCAACGCGCCGACAACCCCGCATGGACACGCCATCCTGCGCGACCGCCAGATCCGGGTCATCCCCGACATCCTGTGCACCGCTGGCGGCATGGTGCTCGGCTACTTCGAGTGGGTGCAGGACATGCAGTCATTCTTCTGGACCGATGCGGAGATCGCCGAGCAGCTGGATCGCATCATGGACGATGCATTTGGACACGTCGTCGCCATGAGCGAGGAGAAGAAGGTCGACCTGCGCAGCGCGGCGATGATGGTGGCCGTCTCCCGCGTCGCGGAGGCGACGCAACTGCGTGGCCTCTACCCGTAGGGACCTGGCGGACGTTCACTGAGCGCCGGTCGCATGGGCGGTCCCCCGCGCCCATGCGACCGTCCCCACTCATCCCCGCATCAAATGGCCGGTCAGCGGGTCGGCGGCGTCGGTGACTGGAACGAGAATGCAGTGCTTCGTGCCATCGAGTATATGGCGCACCGCGCCGCGCAGTGCACGAGGAATTGCCGTGGGAGTGAGCGACTTCGATACGACCGGCCGCAACCGCTTGCGGCGGCATCGGTCTTGCCCCCAAGATTGCACGCATGACCGATGACCAGCGCTGGCGCGAACATCACGACCGGTGGCAGACGGAGCGTTTGCAGCCGGCTCTGGAGCAAGCACCCGAGCGCAAGGAGCGGTTCATCACGCAGTCGGGCGTCGAGATCAACCGCGTCTACACGCCCGCCGACCTCGGTGATCCGGCGAACGATCCGGATGCCGGCCGGCCCCGCTATCGGTTCAGCCCGGCGGCATCGGCCGCGAGCGACAGCGGATGGGACGAGATCGACGACCTCGGGCTCCCGGGCGAGCCACCCTACACCCGCGGCATCCACCCGACGGGCTATCGCAGCCGCCTGTGGACCATGCGCATGTTCGCCGGCTTCGGCACCGCCGAGGACACCAACCAGCGTTTCAAGAAGCTGATCGCCGCGGGCGGGACGGGGTTGAGCATCGCCTACGACATGCCGACGCTGTACGGCTACGACCACGACGAGCCCATGGCCGCGGGCGAGTTCGGCACCTGTGGCGTCGCCGTCTCGTCGCTGGCGGACATGGAACTGCTGCTGGCCGACCTGCCGGTCGATGAGATCTCGACATCGATGACCATCAACTCGCCCGCCGCCATGATCTGGGCGATGTACATCGTGGCAGCCGAGAAGATGGGCGTGCCGCGCGCGCAGCTCGCCGGCACGCTGCAGAACGACATCCTCAAGGAGTTCATCGCGCAGAAGGAATACATCTTCCCGCCCGCGCCGTCACTGAAGCTCGTCACAGACACGGTCGAGTTCGGCACCCGCGAATTGCCGCGCTGGAACACCATCTCGATCTCGGGCTACCACATCCGTGAAGCGGGTTCGACCGCCGTGCAGGAGCTGGCTTTCACCGTCGCCGACGGGATTGCCTACGTCGAGGACGCCCTTGCCCGTGGCCTGCGCTTCGACGATTTCGCTCCGCGCCTGTCATTCTTCTTCAACTCGCACAACGACTTCTTCGAGGAGATCGCCAAGTTCCGCGCCTCGCGGCGGATCTGGTACAAGCTCGCGCGCGAGCGCTTCGGCGCGGAGAACGAACGATCCACCTGGATGCGCTTCCACACCCAAACGGCCGGCGTGTCGCTGACCGCGCAGCAGCCACTCAACAACCTGACCCGTGTCGCTGTTCAGGCACTCGCCGGAGTGCTCGGCGGCAGCCAGAGCCTGCATACCGATGCGTACGACGAGGCGTGGGCGGTGCCATCGGAGGACGCCGCCCTGCTGGCACTGCGCCAGCAGCAGGTTCTCGCGGAGGAATCAGGCGCGGCGAACACCATCGACCCGTTGGGCGGCTCGTACTTCGTCGAGACGCTGACCAACCAGACCGAGCAGCGCGCCTGGGCCTACATCCGCCGCATCGACGAGATGGGCGGGATGGTCAAGGCGCTGGAGGCCGGCTTTCCACAGGCTGAGATCGCCGATGCGGCCTACGAGCAGACACGCGAGCTGGAGCAGCACGAGCGCGACATCGTCGGCGTGACGAAGTACGAGGACCGTGAAGAGAGACTGCGCATTCCCCTGCTGACGATCTCGCCGGACCAGGAGGCGCGCCACCTGGCCCGGCTCGCGCGGGTCCGAGCCGAGCGTGACGCATCCGTCCACGCCGCCGCCATGCGACGATTCGAGAATGAGGCCCGCTCCGGTGATGTGAACCTCATGCCGGCCATCATCGATTGCGTGCGCGCGTACGCCACCATCGGCGAGATGTGCGGCATCCTGCGCGTGGTATACGGCGAGTACCGCGAACCGCTCTCCGTCTGAGCTGGCCCACCTGTGGTTGGCGCGCGGTCGCGCCGTTCCGCTGTCACGGGATGCCGCGCGACCACTCCGTCCTCATCGGCCCCGAACCCACGCTCCAGTAAGCAGCCAGTAAGTGCTCGCGTGGCACGATAGAAGCGCGGGGAACGGCGCGGGCGCGTGCCCTGCGTTCTTCCGGCGGGCAACCCCATGGTTCGCCGGGAACCGCGCCGCTCCCTGCCTTCGGCTGGCCGATACCCGACCGGGGCACCGAGCAGCATCGGCCTGACCGATAACACCTGACCGACCTATGCTCCGTGGGTCATGAAGCTGCACCTGGTCGACGCCACATTCGAGCTGTTCAGGGCCTTCTTCTCGCGACCTCCGGAGAAGGGGCCGGATGGTCGGCCGGTGAATGCCGTCCACGGCCTGCTCGACTCGATGCTGTCGCTGCTGCGCGAGCGCGACGTGACCCACATCGGCGCAGCGACCGACCACGTCATCGAGTCATGGCGCAACGACCTGTTCGTCGGCTACAAGTCGAGCGCCGGCATCGCGCCTGAGCTGCTCTCCCAGTTCGACGACGCGGAGCGGGCGCTGCGGGCCATCGGCATCACCACCTGGGCAATGGTCGAGGACGAGGCGGACGACGCTATCGCCACCGCGGTCGCCCGCTTCGAGGGCGGCGTCGAGCAGGTCGTCATCTGCTCGGTCGACAAGGA
>JBBRXE010000018.1:0-18410 GCA_038248695.1 Candidatus Limnocylindria bacterium
ACCGGCGGCGTCGCGGACTACTGCATCGATCGTGACGTGGCCGCCGCGCCGACAAGCAATGTGGAGCTCACCGTTTTGGATCGGACACACATCCTGCCGCACGGCTACGCGCCGCCGGACCTGGTGTCCGCATCAGCGGCCGGCTATACCGGCAGCCAGGGCGGCAAGTTGATCAGTGGGGCGATCGTCGACGACCTGGCTGCGCTGCGCCGCGACTCGACCGCGGCCGGGCTGCAGATCCAGCTGCAGTCGACGTACCGCTCCTACGCCAGCCAGCTCGGCACCTTCAACCACTGGGTCGCCGTGTTCGGCATGAGCGGCGCCCTGCAGCGCAGCGCGCGCCCCGGCCATTCCGAGCACCAGTTGGGCACGACCATCGACTTCACCTCGCCCGGCTGGGGTGGCCGCTTCGGCAATTGGGCGACTCAGACGCGCGAGGGCGCCTGGCTTGCCGCCAACGGCTGGCGCTATGGCTTCGTGATGAGTTACCCGCTCGGCAGCCAGGCCACGACCTGCTTCAGTTACGAGCCCTGGCACTACCGATGGATCGGGCGTGCGCCGGCCGCCGCCTGGCATGCCAGCGGGCAGCTCTTGCACGCTTTCCTCGCGTCACTCGGCCAATAGCCGCTCACGCTCGGTATGATGGCCACCCGTGACCGCCGCCCCGAAGGCTGACCGCCTCGCCCAGCGCCGCCACCTGGTGCGCGTCCTGTTCTCTGGCGTGGCCCTGGGGAGCAGCGGCCACATCGCCGCCATCACGGTCGGCACCATCGTGGCCCAGCAGCTGACAGGGTCGTCGGCCTGGAGCGGCACGCCGGGGGCGACCGTCGTCTTTGGCTCGGCCACCGGTTCCGTCCTGGTGTCGGCGCTGATGGCCCGCCGCGGCCGGCGTACCGGCCTGATCGCCGGCTATCTGACCGCCGCGCTGGGATCGTTGGGTGCGGTGCTGGCCGTGGTCGTTGCCTCACTGCCGCTGCTGTTGGCAGCGACCTTCCTGCTCGGTTTCGGCAACAGCTCGAGCCAGCTGGCGCGCTACACCGCCGCGGACCTGTATCCGTTGCACCGCCGCGCGTCGGCACTGGGCACCGTGGTGTGGGGATCGACCATCGGCGCGGTGATCGGACCGAATCTGGTTGGGTTCGCCGGCGACATGGCGGGCGGCATCGGTCTGCCCATTCTGGCCGGCGCCTACCTGGCCACGGTGGGCTTCACCTCGCTGGCGGCGCTGCTCTACGCGCTGGCGTTGCGGCCAGACCCCTATGAGCTGGCGGATGCGTCGTCGCGCCATGATCCGGCGACATCGGTCCCGGCTGGATCCCTGTTCGAGCTGCTGCGGCGGCCCCGGGTGCGGGCTGCGCTGATCGTCATGGTGGCCAGCCAGGTGGTGATGACGCTGGTCATGACCATGACCCCGCTGCACATTCGTGAGCATGGCGGCGACCTAGGGGCTGTGGGCTTCGTGCTCAGTGCACATACGTTTGGCATGTACGCGCTGGCGCCGCTGTCCGGCCGCCTGTCGGACCGGTTCGGGAGTCCCATGGTCATCCTGGGCGGTCTGGCCACGCTTGGACTGGCGGCGCTGGTGGCCGCCGGAGCCCCGCCCGATGGTGGCTGGCTCCTGACCCTCGCCCTCTTCCTGCTTGGCTACGGCTGGAACCTGAGCTTTGTGGCCGGCTCGGCGATGCTGACGCAGGGCGTTTCACTCGCCGAGCGCATCCGCCTGCAGGGCGCGACCGATGCCACCATCTGGTCTTCCGCCGCCTTCTCCAGCATCGGCTCGGGGTTGATCGTGGCCGCCGCGAGCTACACGGTGCTGGGTCTGCTGGGCGCGCTGCTCGTCTCGGTGCCGGTGCTGATGATGCTGGCCTACCGCAGTCGCCTGTCGGCGGATGCCGACCTGCCGCAGGTGGGTGCCTGAGGCATCCGGTTGTGCGAGCACGACCACCCAGCGCTCACGCCACAGAGTTGCCGCCATGGCGTCACCAGATAGAACGGATGTTCTATCATCTTCGGTCCCATGGGCACGCCGGACCGATACCTCCACGACCGCGAAGATCGCCGCGACCGCGAAGGCTCGTACCGCGACTACTGTGAGCTGCACGCGCACAGCAACTTCAGCTTCCTTGACGGCGGCAGCCATGTCGAGGACCTGGTTGCCCGGGCCGCGCTGCTCGAGCTTCCCGCGCTGGCGATCACCGATCACGCTGGCCTCTACGCCGCGGTTCGCCTCGGCAAGGCGGCGGAACAGACCGAGACCGATGCGGCCCGTGGCGCCGGCCTGGCCCAGGTACGCCCGATCATCGGGCTGGAGCTGGCGATTCCACGCGACGAGGCGGAGCTGAAGGCAGCTCGGCGCGGCCGCAGGCTCAACGATCCGCTGCGCGGCCCAAGGGCCAGCCGCGGCTGGCCGGGCGAGTTCCACGCAGGACCGATGCCCGGCGACCATCTCGTGCTGCTGGCACGCGACAGCGACGGCTACACCGCACTCTCGCGCCTCGCCAGCCGCGCCCATCTGGCCGGAGAGAAGCAGTTTCCCATCTTCGAGCGCTCGCTCGTCGAAGCCGCGCTCGACGAGGCCCGCGGTCACCTGTTCGGCCTCTCCGGTTGTCGCAATGGCGAGGTGCCGCGTCACCTGTTGGCCGGCGAGCGCGCCGAGGCGTTGGCCGCGGCGCAGCGCTGGGCGAGTCACTTCCCGGAGGGGAGCTTCGGGGTGGAGCTCAGCCACCACCTGCAGCCAGATGACGACTGGCTCGTGGCGCAGCTGGCCGAGCTGGCCGAGCTGGCTGGATTGCCGACCGTCGTCACCAACGAGGCGCACTACGCCGAGCGCGACGGGCATCGGCTCCAGGACGTGCTGGTCTGCATCCGCCACGGGGCGACGCTCAGCGACGCGCATGAGCTGCTGCTGCCCAACGCGGAATATCGGCTCAAGTCCGCCACGGAGCTGGCCGCCATCGGCGCGGGGCTGCCCGATGCCCGCGCACGGGCAGCGTGGACACGAGGGATGGCACACGCCGCCGGCATCGGTCAGGCGTGCAGGCTCGACCTGAACTTCGAGCGCTATCGGTTTCCTGGTTTCAACGTCCCGCAGGGGGAGACTGCGTTCTCATATCTCTACCAGCTTGCACACGACGGCTTACTGGTCCGTTACCGGCCCATTACCAAGCAGGCACTGAAGCAGCTGACACACGAGCTCGACGTCATCGAGCGCACGCACCTGGCGGAGTTCTTCCTGATCGTCTGGGACCTGATGGAGTTCGCGCGACGGAACGGGATCATCGGCCAGGGAAGGGGAAGTGCCGGCGACTCGATCGTGGCCTACTGCCTGGGCATCACCAAGGTCGACCCGATCGAGCACAAGCTCCTCTTCGAGCGCTTCATCAATGAGGCGCGCACGCTGCCCGACATCGACATCGACTTCGACGTCAACCGGCGCGAGGAGGTGATCCAGTACCTCTACACGACGTACGGCGCCGATCACGCCGCCATGGTCTGCACCGTCGTCACGTACCGGGCTCGGTCGGCGGTGCGCGAGGTGGCCAAGGCGCTCGGCTTTCCGGCCGATTCCGTCGACAAGCTGGCCAAGGCGCTCGATACGCGCGATGCCTCCGACGTGGCGCGAGACCTGGCCCTCGACGGTTCGTTTGCCTGGCTCTTCGACGAGCTGGGCGTCGACATGGCGGCGGCCGCGGTACCGCCAGGGCGCGACGGCCGTGGTCAGCCGGTCCCGGAAGGTGGCTGGTATCCGCCGAAGCGTCCGCATCCCTTCGACCAGTCGGTGACCGCGGTGCGCTACGAGGCGACGCAGACGAAGCGTTACGCCGGCGGCTCCGTTGAGGCGCTCGAGCTGCCGGAGCCGCGCGACACCGGGTCTCCGGGACCGGCCAGCCCGCGACGCGCGGCCATCCGCGTCGATCCGGAGAGCGGGATGCCGATCGAGGAGCGGTATCGGCCTCGCGTGGTGCACGACGGTGCGGATGCGCAACGGCCCATCCCTGCGCCTGACGTTCGTAATCGGTGGCAGTGGCTCCTGCAGCTGTGCGCCGAGATTGACGGCTTCCCACGGCACCTCGGCATCCACGTCGGCGGCATGCTGGTCACGCGGACGCCGCTGATCGACCTCGTGCCGGTCGAGAAGGCGAGCATGCCCAACCGCGTCGTCACCCAGTACGACAAGGAGGACATCGAGCAGCTTGGGCTGGTGAAGATCGACCTCCTCTCGCTCAGGACGCTCGGCGTGGTCGCCGATGCGCTCGACCGCATCCAGCGCGACACGCAGACGAGGATCGACCTGGACAGCCTTCCCCACGACGATCCCGAGGTGTACCGGATCATTCGCAGCGCCGATACGGTCGGCATGTTCCAGATCGAGAGCCGCGCGCAGATGCAGGCACTGCCGAAGGCCCGTCCCGAGCGCTTCGAGGACCTCGTGGTACAGGTCGCGATCATCCGTCCCGGCCCCATCCAGGGCAACGCCGTCCACCCGTACCTCCGGAGACGCGCCGGCACCGAACCGGTCATCTATCTGCATCCCAGCCTGCAGCCGATCCTCGAGGACACGCTCGGCGTGATCCTGTATCAGGAGCAGGTGATGCAGATCGCCATCGAGGTGTGCGGCTACACCGCGCTCGAGGCCGATATCTTCCGCAAGGCGATGGGCAGTCACCGCAGCCACCGCGAGATGGAGCAGGAGCACGCCCGCTTCGTGGCCGGCGCCCGGCACACCGGGCTCAGCGAGCCGGATGCAGAGGAGCTCTTCCGCCGCTGCGGCGCCTTCGCCGAGTTCGGCTTCGCCCGTGCCCACGCGGCAGCCTTCGCCAAGATCACCTACGACACCGCCTGGCTGAAGCTGCACTACCCGGCGCACTACTACGCCGGCATCCTCAACAACCAGCCGATGGGCTTCTACTCGCCGGCCGTCATCGTCAACGACGCCAAGCGCCACGGCATCCGCGTCCTGCCGGTGGACGTCAACGCATCGGCCTGGGAGCACGACACCGAGCCCACCCCCAACTCCGTGGAGCCGCTTGCTGGCGGAGCACATAACGGCCACGTTGGGGCCGATCCGTCCCTCTCCATGGCCGCCGCTTGCTCGTCGGGCAACGGACGGCCAAGAAGGAGCAGCTCGATGGCCGATCGTTGCTCACCGGGCAAACGTATGGGCAGGCACGCGGGCAACCATGGGACCGTGGCACTGGGCCCGGGCCTGCCCCTGGGACTGCGCCTGGGCCTGCGCCAGGTCAAGGGCATCGGCGAGGCCGAACGCGAGCGTCTCACCGAGGAGCGCGCCCGTGGTCCGTATCGGTCAGTCAGGGATTTCGTGAGCCGGACCGGCCTGGGCGAACAGGTCGTCGAGCGCCTGATCAGCATCGGTGCCTTCGACTGGACCGATGCGCCGCGTCGCGAGCTCCTCTGGCAGCTGCGCAGCACACTGGCTGATGCCAACCCCGCGCATCCCGCGCTGGGCCTGACCGATGACGGCCAACGCGCGCTGGGTGCCTCACTGCCGCCCATGACCGATGCCGAACGGGTCGCCGCCGACTACCGGGACACCGGCGTGTCACCGAACCTGCATGCCGTGGAGCTGTATCGCGAGCGCCTGGCGGCGCGCGGCGTCATTTCGGTCGGCGAGGCGGGACGGCGAGGCGATCGGTCGATGGTCAGGCTGGCGGGACTGGCGGTCAGCATCCAGCATCCGATGACCGCCAAGAACTTCGTCTTCATCGCGCTCGAGGACGAGAGCGGCATGATCAACGTCACCGTGCGGCCGAACGTCTATCAGCACTACCGCGCCCTGCTGCACCGGCACCCGTTGCTGGTGATCGACGGCGTACTGCAGGTCGAGGGCGAGGTGCTCAACGTTGTCGCGCGACGGCTGCGCAGCGTCGACGAGGTGATCACCGAGACCACCCGGATGGATCTCGCCCGGCAGCAGCGCATGTTCCGCTGATCAGGATGCCGTAGCCCACCCACGGCCAGCCACGAGGGCGCGGTCTGGCGCTCCATGACCCCGATGCTACGCGAGTTGCGCGGGCGCCCACCGGAACCTCTGTGCGCCGCTCGCGTCTGGCGTGCAACAAGCAAACAGAGGGAGTCACTCCATGGCCAAGACCGATGCGCGCGTCGCGCCGCGACGCGCGATCCAGCCAGCAGGCGCTGCGCTGGTCCTCCTCTTCCTGCTGGCGGCCTGCAGCTCTGGGGCGGCCAGCGCCCCGGAGTTAGGCGCGCTGCCCCGTGACGCACGCGGAGCCGCAGCCGTCGGGGGTCCGGCCGGAGGTGATGCGGCCTCCGGATCATCGACGACGACCGGCACTGCCGAGATATCCGCGGAGCGGCGGATCGTCAAGACCGGCGAGATCACCATTCGCGTCCCGAACGTGGCGAACGCGCTGGCCAGCGTGCGCGCCGCGGCGCTGCAGATGGGCGGCTACATCGGCGGCTCGCAGGCCGGAACGCTCGACGACTCGGCGACGCTGACTCTGCGCATCCCAGCAGCCCGCTTCGACGATGCCCTCGCTGCACTGCACGAACTCGATGGCAAGGTGCTTGTCGAGGCGACGCGCGAAGAGGACGTGACGGCGTCGATCGTCGACCTGACGGCGCGCATCGATAACCTCGAGGCGTCGGAATCGCAGTACCGCGCGCTGCTGGCGCGGGCCGAGAAGATCGACGACGTGCTCAACGTGCAGTCGCGGCTGGACGACGTCCGCGGGCAGATCGAGCAGCTCAAGGGTCAGCTGAAGTCGGTGAGCGGCCAGGCCGACCTGGCGACGCTGACCGTCACCCTGACGCCCGACGCGCAGCCGGTGCAGAAGGCATCGGCCGGCTGGGATCCAGGTGCGACCGCATCGCAGGCGCTCGCCGCGCTGGTCGACATCGGCAAGGGGCTGGCATCGGTCGTCATCTGGTTCGCCATCGTCTGGCTGCCGATCCTGCTCGTGCTGGCGATCATCGGGCTCATCGTGCTGCGCGGACTGCTGGAGGTGCGGCGCCGCATGCCGGCGACCCCGGGGAGCGACGCGCCGATGAGCTGAGCGCCCGGAGCCCGTCATCGGGTAGACTGCCCGAGGTCCTTTAAGCCCGGCACAGAGATGCCGGAAAGGAGCGGGTTGATGACGCAGACTGCCACGAATATCGCATCGGAGACGCCAACCACGGCTGTGCGGTTGGCGTCTTCTGCTGCGTCCGCCGAGCCACGGCGGGAGCCGTTGGCCGGCCTCATGGCTCTCGAGCAGGGCAGCATCCACCACGGCTGGCTTCGTGGCGCAATAGCGCCGGCCGAGGGCGATCTCATCTTCACCACGGCGGCCACCGGCTGGGGCGAGATCCTGACCGATCCCTCGTATGCGGGTCAGATCGTGGTCCTGACGCACCCGATGGCGGGCAACTACCGCATCGATCCGTCGCAACTGGAGTCCACCCGTGTGCATGCCCGCGGCCTCGTCGTCTCGCGGCTGGTCACGCCGCCCGCCGGGCCGGGAGTCAGCCTGGAAGAGCTGCTCATCGAGGGTGGCGTCCCCGCCCTGACCGGCGTGGATACGCGAGCGCTGACCCTGGAGCTGCGTCGCGGCCTGCGGCGGCGGGCCGTCATTCGTATGGCGGGCACAGCACCCGATGAGCAGCGGGCGGTGGCCGAAGCAGCCCTGACGCCGGCCTGGGAATCGATTGATCATGTCAGCGCGGTGGCCGTCCGACAGGCACACGTCGTGCCGCCGCTGGGCGAGCGTCGGGGGCGCGCCGTGCTGATCGACTACGGGGTCAAGCGCTCGCTGCTGGCCGCGTTCAGCCAGCGTGGCCTGGAGATCGCGGTGCTGCCTCCTGACGCGCGTGTCGAGGATGTCGGCGCGCGAATGCCCGACCTCATCGTCCTGGCGCCCGGACCGGGCGATCCGGCGCGCATGGCGTCGCAGATCGCGACGGTCCGGTCGCTGGCGGCGCTGGCCATCGCCGGTGGCACACCGATCCTGGGGATCTGCCTGGGCCACCAGCTGCTGGCACTGGCCGCCGGCGGCGCCACGCAGCGCCTTGCGGTCGGCCACCACGGCGGCAACCACGCCGTCCTCGAGACCGGCAGCGGACGCGTCGACATCGGCGCGCATAACCACGAGATCGCGGTGGTGGATGATGCAGCGCTGCGCGCGGCGGGCTACGAGGTCAGCCAGCGAGATCTCAACGACGGCACCGTCGAAGGGCTGCGCCACGCGAGCGGCAGGATCGCATCGGTCCAGTTTCATCCAGAGGGCGCGCCAGGCCCCATCGATGCCGCGCGCATCTTCGACGTCGCGCTGGCGAGCGCAGGTCGATGATCGATGAGGATCGCACCGATACGTTGACCATCGCCGGCCTGCTGGCGCTGACCATCTTCGGCCTGCTGCTGCTGTCGGGACGCTCGGGCGACCTGCTGCCGTCACAGGCGCGGCTCAGCCTGTTGCTGGTGGTGCCGTTCCTGGGCGTCGCGTTCTGCTGCACGCGCCGGATCAGCCTGGTGGTCGCCTACATACTGCTCGGTGGGCTGCTGCTGCGCCTCGTCGACTTCCCGCCCGGCGGGGCTGGGGGCTCGGATGTGCTGGCGGCCATCAACGAGGGCATCGGCGTCACGCTGGGCGGCGGCAACCCGTACGACCACGTCTACCAGGCGACGCGGCCGGCGGGCCAGCCGATGCCGTACCCACCTGGCGCCCTGCTGGTTCACCTGCCCGGTTACCTGTGGTCCGGCCTGCACGGCGTGCAGATGACCGAGGTGGCCTTCGCCGGCGTGGCGATGCTGCTGCTCACAGCGTTCGGCTCGCTGGTGGGCTCGTGGCTGCTGGTGCTGCCGGCGGTCGCGTTGTACGCGGGCCTGCCGAACCTCATCAATCTCAGCGTCGACGGCTCGAGCGACACGGGCACCGGCGCGCTGCTGCTGGCTGGGTTGCTGGCCCTCGCCTGGGTTCTACGTCGTGGCGCCGCACCGTGGGAGTTGTTCGCGGCCGGCCTTCTCGCCGGCCTGGCGCTCGCCAGCAAGCAGAGCGCGCTGCCCATCGCCGTCCTTCCGGCCGCCTACCTGTGGCGGACCGGCGGGACGCGCGCGTGGATGCCGTATCTGGCCGGCGCCCTCGGTCTGCTGGGCGTCCTGTCGCTGCCGTTCCTGATCGTCGGGGCCGGTACGTATGTGCATCAGCTTCTCAGCTTCGCCGGCAACCACGTCGACGTCTATGGCTGGAACGTCTGGACCTTTGCGCAGGGCATGGGCTGGCCGGTGCTGGACGTGGGGCCGGCGGTGCTGTTGACGGTGTCGCTGGCAGGCGTGGGGCTCATCGTCGCGTTGGCGTTGCCCTATCGCCAGCTCGGCACGGCGGTCCTGGCCGGCGTTGGCGTGACCCTGCTGGCGTTCTTCGCCGCGCGCTGGACCACCTATGCCTACTTCGCGATGCTCGCGCCGGTCGCGCTGGCCGTACCGATGCTTTTCGTGAGCCAGCCCCGCAGCGACGAGGTGCCCGCATGAGCTCCCGCCGCGTGCTGGTCATCGGCTCCGGGCCCATCCTCATCGGCCAGGCCGCCGAGTTCGACTACGCCGGCGTGCAGGCCTGCCTGGCGCTGCGTGGCGAAGGAGTGGAGACCATCCTGGTCAACTCCAACCCCGCGACGGTCATGACCGATCCGGACGTCGGCGGCACCGTGGTCATCGAGCCGTTGACGCTCGAGCACCTGACCCGCGTGATCGAGCAGCACCGGCCCGACGCGCTGCTTCCCACGCTCGGTGGCCAGACAGGGTTGAACCTGGCCGTGGCGCTCGACGACGCCGGCGTGCTGGATCGCTTCGGCGTGCGCGTGCTCGGCACGCCGCTGGCCGCGGTGCGCGCGGCCGAGGACCGCGGCGGCTTCCGCGACCTAGTGACTGGTATCGGAGAGCCGGTGCCCGAGAGCGCGGTGGTCGAGACCGTCGAGGATGGGATGCGCTTCGTGGAGCAGCTCGGCGACGCGGTGATCGTCCGCCCGGCCTTCACGCTCGGTGGGGCGGGTGGGGGCTTTGCCCACACCCAGGAAGAGGCACGCGTTCGCATACGTCATGGCCTGGTGGCCAGCCCCATCGGCCAGGTGCTGGTCGAGCGCAGCCTGCTGGGCTGGAAGGAGATCGAGTTCGAGGTGCTGCGAGACGCTGCGGACACCGCCATCGCGATCTGCGGCATGGAGAACTTCGATCCCATGGGCGTGCATACCGGCGACTCGATCGTGGTCGCTCCCATCCAGACCCTGCCGGATCCGGTCGTGCAGCGGCTGCGGCGCTGCGCGCTCAAGATCGTCCGCGCGCTCAAGCTGGAGGGCGGCTGCAACGTGCAGCTGGCGGTGTCGCCGGACGGCGCCGACTACCGCGTCATCGAGGTCAATCCGCGGGTGTCGCGCTCGTCGGCGCTGGCATCCAAGGCGACCGGCTACCCGATTGCGCGCATCGCCGCGCTCATTGCGCTCGGCCATCGGCTCGACGAGATGCCGAACCCTGCCACCGGCGGCAACAGCGCGGCATTCGAGCCGGCGGTCGACTATGTCGTCGTCAAGCTGCCGCGCTGGCCGTTCGACAAGTTCCCGACCGCCGACCGCTCGCTCGGCGTGCAGATGAAGGCCACCGGCGAGGCGATGGGCATCGACCGTGAGTTTGGCTCGGCGCTGCTCAAGACGATCCGCTCACTCGAGCCGCGCGGGCACGGCTGGCTGTGGGAGGACCCCGCCTGGGAGCTCGAATATCGCGCCCCCGACGACATCGCCGACTTCCTGTCCGCCTCCGACACGCGCCTGTGGCGCATGGTCGCACTGCTGCGCCATGGCTGGACCGATGCCGCCGGGCTGTCGTCGGCCACCTGCGTGGCGCCGTGGTTCACCGAACGGCTCGTCGAGCTCGTCGAGGCCGAGCGGGCCGTCGTGGGTGCGCCACTCGTCGAGGCCAAGCGCGTCGGCTTCGGCGACGCCGAGATCGCGCAGCTGTCCGGCGTGCCCGCGGTCGCAGTGCGCCGTGCCCGGGTGCGCACCGGCATCACCCCGGTCTATCGCCGCGTCGACACGTGTGCCGGCGAGTTCCCGGCGGAGACGCCCTACTTCTACAGCTCCTACGCCCACCCCGAGGTGCCGCCACCCTCCGATCGGCGCAGCGTCATCGTCGTGGGATCCGGCCCGATCCGCATCGGCCAGGGGATCGAGTTCGACTACTGCAGCGTGCGTGCGGCCTGGGCCATCCGCGACCTCGGCATGGATGCCGTGGTCATCAACAACAATCCGGAGACGGTGTCCACCGATTACGACGCCTGCTCGCGGCTCTACTTCGAACCGCTCGACATCGAGAGCGTGCTCGACATCATCGATCATGAGCGGGCTTTGACCGGCGAGCCACCGATCGTGGTGCTCACCTTCGGCGGACAGACCGCCATCGACCTGGCCAAGGACCTGGCCTATGCCGGAGTGCCGATCGCCGGCCTCACGGCAGAGGCCATCGAGATCACCGAGGACCGCGAGCGCTTCGCCCAGCTGCTCGACGAGCTCGGCCTGTCCGGACCGCACGGCCTGCTGGCAACCGATGCGGACAGCCTGCGCGCGACGATCAGCGAGCTGGACCTGCCGCTGATCGTGCGCCCTTCGTGGATCATCGGGGGGCGGGGCATCGCCGTCCTTCGTGACGAGGCCGATGTCGCTGCCCTGTTGAAGACCGAGATCGGCTGGCCGCTGCGCGTCGACGAGCTGGTCGACGGTGTGGAGCTCGACGTCGACGCCATCAGCGACGGGGCCGATTGGTGCGTGCCCGGCATCCTGGAGCAGCTCGATGCCCCTGGCATCCACTCCGGCGACAGCTATGCCGTGCTGCCACCGCAGAGCCTGTCGCGTGCCGTCCAGGAGCGCGCGGCCGAGGCTGCCGGTCGGATCGCCATCGCGCTCGGGCTGCGCGGCATCGTCAACGTGCAGATGATCGTGTCCGGCGAGCGCATCGTGGTCATCGAGGCGAATCCGCGGGCCTCGCGCACCGTGCCGGTCGTCGCGAAGGCGACGCAGCGCGACATCGTGGCGGCGGCGGTGCGCTGTGCGCTCGGTGCATCGCTGGCCGAGGTCGGTCTCGCCGTCGGCCTGCTGCCCGATGCCGCGCGCGTCGCCGTCAAGGCGCCGGTCAGCTCGCTGTGGCGGCTCCCTGGCGTCGACGAGACGATGGGGCCTGAGATGCGCTCCACCGGCGAGGTTCTGGGACTCGGCTCGTCATATCAGGCCGCGCTCGATGCGGCGCGCGCCGCGGTAGCGGCACATGATCCGCTGGGGCACAGAGAGAGGGCCGTCGCGGTTCCAGTACGGAGGGTCCTGGAACCACAACGGTCCTCATGAAGACGCTTGTGACGGTCCACTGAGCGACGTGGGCGAGGTCTCAAAATGTCACCGCCGGCCCGAGCTTCCGTTGGTGACGACGCACGCCCGAAGGTGTCGGCTCAGATGATCCTCCGCACAACGTCCACGTGGCGATCGTTCAGCACGTGGCGTGCCAAGACGGAGGCATGCCCGATTGGTGAGCTCGACGTCTCACCGGCGCCTCAGCGCCGGCGGCGTTGAGGCGTCCCGGGGCGCGGCTCCGCCATGCGACGGCGCAGGTAGCCGCCGTAGAACCCGGCGACGACGCCGATGACTGCCTGCAGCGACCCGGTGATGAGGTGGTACTGCGCGAACGCGGCGCCATCGAACTTGTCGCCCTGTGCCGGGATGCGTGCCAGGCTCAGCAGCAGGAAGACGACAAACAGGATGTACCCCACGATCGCCGCGGCCAGGCCGTATGCCCACGGCCGCTGCCAGCCGATCCAGCCGGCCGCGATGAGCGCCACGAACGAGAGGATCGAGGCGACGACGCCGATCAGCTGGCTCGGGTATGCCCAGGTGGCGAGGTACGAGACGCCGAAGATGACGCCCATCGAGATCCAGACCAGCGGGTTGCGTGTCAGCAGGTAGAGCGTCGCCACGACGCCGCGCAACGGGCCGTCGTAGGTGAAGCCGGCGAGCGGATCGGTCTTGCCTTTGAGCGGTGGTGCGGGCGGGAAGAGGCGTTGCAGGAAACCGCCCTCGGAGGCTGCGCGGCGGGGCGCCGCTTCGGCCGGCTGCTCGTCAGCCTCGTCATTGGACTCGTAGCCCTGGGCGGCCAGGCGGGCGCGTCGACGTGCTTCCGCGCGCGAATCAGCCTCGCGCCGGGCTCGGTTTGACATGGGGGGCGATTGTACGCGACGCGAACGGCGCGCGTGCCAGCGGGCGGTAAGTGGGCGGTAAGCAGACGATAAGGGGTCATCGGGCATGCTTCGCCTCCTGCCGCCTCCGGCAATGAGGTGTCCACCGTGCCCCTTCGTCGTCATCCCTCGCGCCGCACCCTGTCGCGGCTTGTTCCCGGAATCCTGGCGGTCGTGCTCGTCCTGGCCGCGGTGGCGCAGACCCGCGCCGTATGGCTGGCGTCGGACCCGTACCTGCTCGCGGCCGATGCGGCCCCCGGCCATCTCGTCATCAGCGAGGTGCTCGCCGGTGGGGCGAGTGCATCGGACGAGTTCGTGGAGCTCTTCAACCCGACGTCCGCATCACTGCCGCTCGAAGGGCTCGAGATCGTGTACGTCAGCGCCAGCGGCGCGACGGTGACCCGCAAGGCCGCGTGGGCCACAGGGACGGCGAGTATGCCGGCCGGTGGCCACCTGCTGCTTGCCAACGAGGTGGGCGCGTATGCATCGCTGGCCGACACGACCTATGCGGGCGGCCTGGCCGCCACCGGCGGCAGTGTGGCACTGCGCATCCAGGGGGCGAGCAGCGCGATCGATGCGCTCGGGTGGGGAACGGCGGCAAGCGCCTGGCTCGAAGGCGATGTCGCGCCGGCGCCTGCCGCAGACACGAGCCTCGAGCGCCTGCCGGGCGGTGCCGAAGGCTCCTTCCAGGACACCGATGACAATCTCGTCGACTTCGTCGAGCGGGACGTTCCAGGCCCGCAGAACAGCGCGTCCCCGGCCCTCTCCGGCGGAGTCCCCTCGGCGAGCCCGACAGCGGCGGCGACCCCTGGCCCGGCGGCGAGTTGGACGCCGATCCCGACGCCCAGCCCGAGTGCGGCTGCGACGCCAACCCCCGTCCCGACGCCGGCACCGACAGTCCCGGTGCTGCCGACGGCGTCTCCCACGCCGAGCCCCAGCCCTGCATCGACGCCCGCGCCAGTCAGCTCGATCGCCGACGCGCGTGCCATGGTGGACGGCGACACGGTCACCATCAGCGGGATCGCGCTCAGCGACGCGTCGTTCACCGAAGGCGGTGGCTACCTTCAGGACGCCACCGGTGGCCTGGCCGTTCTGCTGTCGGACGGTAGCTTCAGCCGCGGCAGGCAACTCCAGGTCAGCGGCGTGCTCGAGACTCGATACCAGCAGCGGACGCTGCGCGCCAATGGGGATGGGGTGGTTGATCTCGGGGGCGCCGGCGAACCGACGCCGCTGAGCGCCAGCACCGGAGAGGTTGCGGAAGGGGTCGAGGCGATCCTGATCAGGGTCGCGGGCGAGATCGTCTCCTCCGCCACGATCCTCTCGGCGAGCGTCGCCTTCGATGTCGACGACGGCACGGGGCCCGTCCGCATTCTTGTTGCAGATGTGACCGATATCGACACGTCTGCATGGAAGTCGGGCGCCATGCTCAGCGTGGTGGGTGTCGTCGGCCAGCGCGATGCCACCGGGACCGGGACGTCCGGCTACCGGGTCCAGCCGCGCGACGCGGGCGACGTCGAGCTGACGCCAGCCGTGCCGAGTCCGACCGCCTCGCCGAAGTCCACGCCCGCTGCAACGTCAGCTCCCGCCGCCTCCGCCACGCCACGGCCGAGCGGCACGCCAGCGGCCGGCGGTGGCACGCCGCTGCTATCCATTGCTCAGACCCGCGCGCTACCTGTCAATACCGCCGTGCGCGTTCGCGGCGTGGTCACCGTCGCGACGGGACTTGTCGATCCGACGACGGCGGTGATCCAGGACACGAGCGGGGCGATCGTCGTGCGTGTCAGTGGCAATGCCGGTTCGCTGCGTCGCGGCGAGCTCGTCGAGGTCGTCGGCAAGCGCTCGACCAAGAGCGGCATGCTCACCATTCGGATCACCGACCCTTCCACGCAGCTCGGGACGCAGCCCGAACCCGCCGCCGTTCGCCGTCCGACGGGTTCGCTTGGCGAGGAGCTCGAGGCCCAGCTGGTCGTGGCACGCGGCGCCCTGACGGCAAAGCCACAGCGGTCGTCGAGCGGCAACGTGTCGTTTGCCATCGACGACGGCAGCGGCGCGATTCGGGTGATGATCTCGTCTGCAAGTGGCATCAGCCTCGGAACTCCGGCGACCGGCACGTGGATCGAGGTGCGCGGGGCGCTCGGACAGGAGACGAACGGCAGCCAACCGCTGCTCGGCTATCGCATCTGGCCGCGCGACGGCGCGGACCTCGACGTGCTCGCGGCGCCGCCGTCCGCCGGTGCAGCCACCGGCACGACGAAGAATGGCAGCGCCGGCGCGCGACCGGGTGCGTCGAATTCCGGGAGCGTGCGGCCGCGGACCGTCGCTCGCGCCATGGGCGTCGACATGTCGGGCAACCTGCCGACCGGGCGCACCGCGGGCCTTGGATCTGGTGCGGCGGCAGGAAGCAGGGAAGCCTCCGCCTCGAACTCCCACGCGGTCGGCTTCACCGCAGAGGGTGCGGCGCGTGATCCGCTCCTCGCCGCGGCCGTTCTCTGCCTGGCCCTGGCGGCGCTGGCCGGCCTCGCGCTGGTCGGATGGCGCAACGGCGCGCTGCGGCGCCTCCTTGCGCTGGCTCGCGGCGGAACACCGGCAGAAAGGGATGCTCAGCATGGCGCCAGCGTGCCCGATCTCGACGCGCTCGAGGACGCGGCCCGCGACATGTCGCGCATGAGCGTGATTCGCATCCCGCATGAGCCGGAGGCGCCATGAGCGTGAACTGACCTGCCGCCACGCTCAGCGACGCGTATACTCCCGCCGGTCTGAGGTCCTTCGGCGAGCGTGCCGGAGAACCACAGGTTCACGTAGCCCGGAGGGACTGCCGCTTGACACAACCCGTCGCCGATCTGTCCCGCGCCGACGCACCTCGCAGCGGCGAGCGCCAGTACCACGTGGCGCTCGAGCGCGGCGAGCTCGCGGAGTACGTGCTGCTGGTCGGTGACCCGGGGCGCGTGGCCAAGGTGTCGCAGCATTTCGATGCGATCGAGCTTGAGCGCAGCAACCGCGAGATCACCACGGCGACGGGGACATACAAGGGCATGCCCCTCAGCGTGATGTCGACGGGGATGGGCACCGATAACGTCGAGATCGTGCTCGCGGAGGTGATGGAGATCACCGATGCGCCGACCTTCATCCGCGTCGGCTCGTCCGGCGCGCTGCAGCCCGAGATCGCGCTGGGCGACCTCGTCATCTCGACCGGCGCCGTCCGACTGGAGAACACCACGGCGTTCTACGTTCGCGACGGGTACCCGGCGATCGCCCATCGCGATGTCGTGTGGGCGCTGCAGGCGGCCTGCCGTGAGCTGGGGTTCACCCACCACATCGGCCTGACGGCGACGGCGAGCGGCTTCTTCGCCCCGCAGGGAAGACAGATGCGCACGCTCCCGGTTCGCTATCCTGAGCTCGCCGAGGAACTGCGGCGCGAGGGCGTCGCGAACCTCGAAATGGAATCTTCGGCTCTGTTCATCCTCACGGGGCTGGCAGGGCTCCGATCGGGAACGATCTGCGCGGCCTACGCGCAGCGCACCGACGGGACGTTCCTCGAAGGCGCGGCAAAGGAGGCCGCGGAGGCACGCTGTATCGATGCCGGGCTGGCCGGCATCCACCTGCTCTGGACGATCGATCAGGCCGATGCAGGCGACGCACACGCTCGCTGGTCATCGCTGATCGGGAGGCGGGGCGGGTGACGAACAATGGCAACCGGCACCACAAGCCGGAACAAGGAGGCAACTGACCGATGGCGACCGAAGCCTATTGCGTGAAGTGCAAGGCAAAGCGCGAGATGAAGAGCGAGAGCAAGATCACGATGAAGAACGGCAAGCCCGCGACCCAGGGCACCTGCCCGGTGTGCGGCACCAAGATGTTCAAGATCGGCGGATAGCGTCTCGCTCGCGTCACACACACGGCCGTCCGGCCGCGTCCTCGGTTCGCCGATGGGCCCGGTCGGGCGGCTTTCTTCGTGCCAGGCGGCTAGAATGACCCCGTGGAGGATCCTGCCGCTCAGCCGATCCTGGCGATCGACCTCGGTGGCACCCAGATCCGCGCTGCATACATCAGCCCTGATCTGACCGTCTCGTGCCGCCGCGCGGTGGCGACCGACGATGAGGACGGAGTCGATGCAGTCGTCCGCCGTATCTGCGACTTGGCACGCACGGTCCGCGATGACGCTGATGCTGCGCGGCTACCCGCTCCGCACGGCGTGGGCATCTCGTCACCCGGCCCGGTCGACTCTCGTCGCGGCGTGGTGGTCGCGCCACCGAACCTGATGGGCTGGCATGACGTTCCGCTCGCCGATCGCGTCCAGGCGGTCACCGACCTCCCTACCTTCCTTGAGCGCGACACGAATGTCGGCCTCGTCACCGAGTGGCGTTTCGGAGCGGCGCGCGGGACGGGGACCGCGGTCTACATCACCGTCTCGACCGGGATCGGCGGGGGCCTGTTGATCGACGGCCGGCAGCATCTCGGCATCGACGGAGCGGCGGGCGAGGTCGGGCACATGACCGTCGAGCTGGACGGGCCGCTGTGCGGCGACGGGCAGCCGGGTCACGTCGAGGCGATCGGGTCCGGCACGGCCATCGCGCGAGAGGGTCGCGCGCTCCTCGAACGAGACGCATCGGCGCCGCTGGCCGCCCTGGCGCTGCACGCGCCGGAGATCGACGCGGAGATGGTCGCGCGCGCAGCCGACGACGGAGATCCCGCCTGCCGAGCCATCCTGCAGCGAGCCTGGACCGGTATCGGCGCCGCTGTGGCGACGCTCGTCAACCTGCTGAATCCTGAAGTCATCGTGTTCGGCGGCAGCATCAGCGTGCATCGGCCCGACATGCTCGCGGCCGTCCGCGGGGAGCTCGCGCGGCGTGCTTTTCCCATCCCGGCACGGCGCGTGCGACTCGAGCTGGCGCACCATTCCGAGGACGTCTCGTTACTCGGCTGGTTGCCGCTGTGGAATGAACGCATCCGCGATCCGGCGTTCGGCCGGATCGTTCCGCCCAAGCTGGAGGAGACCTGAGTGACGACGCGCATCGGAATCAACGGCTTCGGCCGCATCGGTCGACAGACCCTCAAGGCGATCCTGGAGCGTCACCCCGACGATCTCGAAGTGGTCGGTATCAACGATCTGGCACCCACGGCCACGAACGCGCACCTGTTCAAGTACGACTCGACGTACGGGCGCTACGAGGGCGAGGTGACCGCGGGCGAGGG
>JBBRXE010000019.1:0-17906 GCA_038248695.1 Candidatus Limnocylindria bacterium
TCCACGATGATCGCGACGTGTCGCGGCTGATCACGGAGCAGCAGCGCGTCAGACCTCCATCACGTCAGCTTCCTTCCGCTCACCACGCGAGTCGATCGCGTCGGTGTAACGGTCGGTCAGCTTTTGCAGCCCATCGAGCTCGCGATGCTCCTCGTCTTCGGACAGATCGCCATCGCGCAGCGCCTTCTTCAGCTCGTCCGCGGCGTCGCGGCGGAGATTGCGCACCTCGACGCGCGCCTCCTCCATGCGCCGGCGAACCTGCTTCACCATGTCGCGGCGCCGATCCTCGGTGAGTGGCGGCACGTTCAGGCGTACCACCGTGCCGTCGACGTTCGGGGTGAGTCCGATGTCGCTCTTGGTGATTGCCTTTTCGATTGCCGACAGGACCGATCGGTCCCATGGCTGGATCACGATCAGGTGTGCATCGGGCGTCGAGATACCGGCGATCTGGTTGAGCGGCGTCGGGTTGCCGTAATAGTCCACCGAGAGCCGGTCGACGAGCGCTGTCGACGCCCGTCCGGTTCGGATCCCGGCGAAGTCGCGCTCCATGGCGTCGACGGCACGCTGCATCCTGGGTTCGATGGCGACGAGCGCTTCGTGCGTCATGAGGTGACCTCCCCGCCGATGAGCGTCCCAATCTGCTCGCCGCGCACCGCGCGAACGATATTCCCGGTGCGTGTCATGTCGAAGACGACGATCGGCATCTGGTTGTCCATGGCCAAGCTGACGGCGGTGGCATCCAACGCCTCCAGGCGGTTCGCGAGCAACTCGGTGTAGCCGATCTGCGCGTACCGCTGTGCGTTCGGCTCCTTTTCCGGGTCGGCATCGTACACCCCGTCGACGCGGGTAGCCTTCAGAATGACCTCTGCTCCCACCTCGACGGCGCGCAGCGTGGCCGCCGTATCGGTCGTGAAATACGGATTGCCGGTGCCGGCCACCATGACCACCACGCGACCCTTCTCGAGGTGCCGCACGGCGCGCCGCCGGATGTACGGCTCGCAAATCTCGTTCATGGCGATCGCGCTCAGCACGCGGGTCGGGCACTCGATCTGCTCGAGCGCGTCCTGGATGGCCAGGCCGTTCATCACCGTGGCCAGCATGCCCATGTAGTCGGCCGTCGCGCGGTCCATGCCGTGCGCGGCCGCGGCGAGGCCGCGAAAGATGTTGCCACCGCCGACCACGATGGCGATCTCGACGCCGCCCTCGCGTGCCTCCGCGATCTGCAGCGCGATCGACCGCGCGACCTCAGGATCGATGCCGTACTGCCCCGCACCCATCAACGCCTCTCCCGAGAGCTTCAGCAGCACACGGTGATAGACAGGCTCGTGAGCGGCGACGGCATCGGTCACCTAGGCGGCCTCCTCATCCTCTTGCGCCGCTGCGCCGGTCTCGCCGACCGCCATCCGCGCGAAGCGGGCCACGCGAATGTTCTCACCCAGGAGCGCGATCTTCTCCGTGATGAGGTCGGCGATCTTCTTGTCCGAGTCGCGGTACGGCTGCTCCAGCAGGCAGACCGATTCGAGCCACTTGTTGAGCTTGCCTTCCACGATCGTCGGCACGCGATCGGCCGGACGTCCCTCGCGCTCGGCGTCGTCGGCGAATGCCTGACGGCGCGCGGCGAGCTCGTCGGCCGGCACATCGTCGCGGGAGACGTATACCGGCGCCAGTCCGGCGACCTGCATCGCAAGGTCGCGCGCCAGTTGCTGGAAGTCGTCAGTACGCGCCACGAAATCAGTCTCGCAATTGAGCTCCAACAGAACCCCCAACCGGGATCCGTGGTGAATGTAGCTGGTCACGATGCCTTCGCGGGCGTCGCGGCCGCCCTTCCTGGCCGCGGTTGCCACGCCTTTTTCGCGCAGCCACGCCTGTGCCAGCGCGAAGTCGCCATCGGACTCCTCCAGCGCTCGCTTGCAATCCATGATGCCGGCCCCGGTCTGCTCACGCAGCCGCTTGACATCCGCCGGCTTGACGATCGTCTGAGTCATGTTCCTTCCTGCCACCTGACCGATGGCGCCCGTTCGGCGCCTCTCAGGCGGACTGCTCCCTGGTCTCGGTTGATTCCTCGCGCACCCCGCTCTTGCCGCTCTCGCCGCTCTCTCCGGTTTCCTCGGCCTCCTCGCCGTCGGCTGCTCGGCGGGCGCGTGCGCGACGCTCCTCGTCCTCGTCATCCTCCGGCTCCGGCTCGAAGATGAGCGCCTCGCCCGATGCCAGCGCCGCGCTGTAGTCGGCCTCCACGCCGAGCGTAGCCTCGTCGACCGGTGGCAGCGCCTCGGCCTGTTCGAACTCCTCGTCCAGGCGCGACTGTCGCTCCTGCTGGGCCTCGAGCACCGCATCGGCGACCATCGTGCACATCAACCTGACCGAGCGGATGGCGTCGTCGTTGCCGGGAATCACCCAGTCGATGAGGTCCGGGTCGCAGTTGGTGTCGGTGATGGCCACGATCGGTATCTCGAGGCGGCGAGCCTCGGATACGGCGATCGTCTCACGATGCGGATCGACCACGAACAGCGCACCTGGGACGCGACGCATGCGCCGGATGCCGCCGAGGACATGGTTCAGCTTTTCGATCTCTTCGGTGAGCTTGCTGGCTTCCTTCTTGGTGAGCCGCTCGAACTCGCCCGCATCGCGCCGCGCCTCGAGGGCGTCGAGACGCTGCACGCGTCGCTTGATGGTCGTGAAGTTGGTGAGCATGCCGCCCAGCCAACGATTGTTGACGTAGTGCTGACCGCTGCGCTCGGCTGCCTCGCGCAGCGACTCCTGCGCCTGCTTCTTGGTGCCGACGAACAGGATGCTGTCGCCGTGGCGAATCGTCTGGCGCACGAACTCGAGCGCGGCGTCGAGACGCGTGACGGTCTGCGCCAGATCAATGATGTGAATGCCGTTGCGCTCACCGAAGATGTAGTCGCGCATCTTCGGGTTCCAGCGACGGGTCTGGTGCCCGAAATGGACACCGGCCTCGAGCAGCTGCTTCATGGTGGCTGCAGCCATGGGACGAGATACCTCCGGTTGTTCCTCCGCCCACTTTCGGCTCCCAATGGTCGACCCGAGCGTGACCGATCTGTCGCGCCGGGCACCGATGACCGCGGGATCAGCGAGCGTGTGTGATGGGTGATCGGCCCGATTGGGCGCACGACGAGGCGCCGGATGCGGATTGGGCCGACGTTGAGTATAGCATGCGAGCGCCTACGCTCCCCTACGCCTGCACTCGCTGCCTCCATATCTCGCGAGCGGCAGTACCGAAGTACCACAGGCTGGTCCGCCCGTACCTTGACCGCTCCGCACCCTCCCATAGCATCGCTATCGTCCGCGACGGCGTTCTCAGGCTGTCGCCCACAGGAGGAATGATGCACAGCCGACTGAAGGGGCTCCTGGCAGGCTGCGCCATTGCCGCGGTGCTGGCGGTCGGGCCATCCATGACCCGACAGGTGGCCGCCAGCGACAGCGTGGTGGTTCAGGCCGGCGACACGCTGAGCGGCATTGCGGTGCGGCACGGCGTGACGGTGGAGCAGCTGGTGAAGCTGAATCGGATCGGGAATCCGAACCGCATCTACGCCGGGCAGACGCTGCAACTGAGGCCCGTAGCCTCGGCCACGCCCGCCAGCCCGTCGGCGGCCACAGGCAGCCATGCCGTCCGCCCCGGTGAGACGCTGACCGGCATCGCGCGGCGTTACGGCACGACGGTCCAGGCGATCGCCGCAGCCAACCGCCTGCCAAACCCCAACCGCATCTACCCAGGCCAGCGACTGGCCGTCCCGGGCGCGGCGGCGGCATCGGCAGCCGTGCCGCAGCCGGCCGTTTCGGCGGCTCCGGTCGCGGCGGCGCCGCGGACGCATCGCATCCAGTCGGGCGAGACGCTCACCGCGATCGCGCGCCGCTACGACATCACCATCGACGCGATCGCACGAGCCAACGGCATCGCCAACCCGTCGTTGGTGCGCGCCGGGACCGTCCTCCGGATCCCGGGCAGCGCGGCTTCGACTGCCGGCGCCAGCGCGCCTCGCAAGGCAATGCCCGCTGCGATGGCTCGGCTGGTCGCCGGGCGTACCACCGTGCGCCGCGTCATCACCGAGGAGGCTGCTCGTTTTGGCGTCCCGACTGCCTTCGCTCTTGCCGTCGGCTGGCAGGAGTCGGGCTGGCGGGAGGGACTCGTCAGCTCGGCCGGCGCCATCGGCGTCATGCAGCTACTACCGGCTACCGGCGACTGGGTCGGACCGGGCATGCTCGGCTACGCGGTCAACCTGCGCGACACGCGGCAGAACGTGCGCGCCGGCGTCCGGCTGCTGCGGCACTACCTTGACCGCTACCACGGCGACAAGGCTCGCGTACTGGCGGCCTACTACCAGGGTCAGACCGCCGTCGATCGGCACGGCATCTTCGCCGTCTCGCGGCCGTATGTCGCTTCGATCCTGTATCTCGAGCAACTCTTCGACTGAGCTACCAGGCATCAACCGCGGGGTGGCGGACGAGGCGCCAGCGCCCCTCGGCCGCCGGCGTCACGCTGACCAGGTCGAGGCGCATGCCGATATGGCGGCCTGTCGCCGCCGCGGCATAGTGCGCCAGCGCGCGACGCAGGCGCCCGACGCGCCGACGGTCGATGCTCTCCAGCGGGCTGCCGCTGCGCGGCGTGCGTCGAGCGCGCACCTCCACACCGACCAGGACGCCACCCCGATCCAGGCAGACGAGGTCCAGCTCGCCCTCCGGCACGCGCCAGCGCCGGTCAAGCACCGTCCAGCCGTCGCCTTCCAGCCAGGCGGCGACGGCCGCCTCCGCCCGCAGGCCGAGGTCATGCCGCGGATCAGGCATCGGTACGTTGCTCCTTCGCGGGAGGCGAGGGTATGGACGGTGGTCAGTCGATCAGGTCGATCTCGTCCTCGAGCAGCGGCTCGCCCGGGATCAGCTCCAGCGACAGTTGCTGCCCGGCAAGCATCAGGCGGATGGGCGCAAAGCTGCGCCGATGCCAGGCGCACGGTCCCTCGCTCATGAGCGCGTCATAGTGAAATCGCGTGCCATAGCCCTTGTTGCGCCTGAACCCGTAGGCCGGGTAGCGAGCATCGAGCTCATCGCAGATGCGGTCACGGGTCACCTTGGCCACGATGGACGCGGCGGCGATCGACGCCGAGATCGCGTCGCCGCGGATGATCGCGCGCTGCGGCAGCTCGACCTCGCGCAGGGTCAGCGCGTCGATGACCAGGTGATCAGGTGGCTCGGCGAGCCTGTCAAGCGCCTGGCGCATTGCCAGCTTGGTGGCCTGCAGGATGTTGATGGCATCAATTACATCGACCTCCACGCAGCCGACACCGACCGCATCGGCACGATCGAGGATCAGCTCATAGAGGGCCTCGCGGCGGGCTCTCGGGACGACCTTCGAGTCGCGCAGACCCTTGATCCGATGCCGCTCGGGCAGGACCACCGCGGCAGCAACCACCGGGCCAGCCAGCGATCCGCGTCCGACCTCGTCGAGGCCGGCGATGCGTTTGAAGCCGGCCAGGCGCAGTTCGCGCTCGTGGCGCATGTGCGCGTCGCGTGGCTTGGTGCTGCGGCGTCGCTGGTGGCCGACGATCTCAACCAATCCCATCAGGATCGGTTACGCCCAGGGTCAGCGGCCGACGCGGCGCTCGCGCAGCGTGGCTGCCTTACCGACCCGATCGCGCAGGAAGAACAGCTGTGCTCGACGAGCAACACCGTGACGGACCACCTCGATCTTGTCGACCCGCGGTGCATGCACCATGAAGGTGCGCTCCACACCGACACCGCTGGCAATGCGACGGACGGTGATCGACCGGTTGAGGCCGCCGTTGCGCATGCGCATGACGGTGCCCTCGAAGACCTGGATCCGCTCCCGGTTGCCCTCGACCACCTTTACCGAGACGCGCACGGTATCGCCGGGGGCGATCTCGGGGACGTCGGTCCGGAGCTGCTCGCGCTCAAGCTCCTCGATGACGTTCATGGTAGGGAATCCTCATTACTGCGGCCTTACCGGCGGCTTACTGCTGGCGAGGCGTACCTGCCGCCGGGCCGATGCACACATTCGAAATCGCGACCGCACCGGTCGCGACGCAGCGCAGTATAGCAATGCGCCGACGGACGCGCCCAGCGGCGAGGTCAGCGGCCCACGTCCCCGAGCCCGGCCAGCGTGCGGCGATCCTCGTCGCTGAGCTGCGCCGTCTCGAGCAGGTCCGGTCGCCGCTCCAGCGTGCGCCGCAGCGCCTCGCGGTGTCGCCAGCGGTCCACCTCGCCGTGGTTGCCCGACAGCAGCACCGGCGGCACGTCCATGCCACGGAATGACTCGGGGCGCGTGTAGTGCGGATGCTCGAGGAGGCCCGATGCGAACGAGTCGTGCTCGTGTGATTCGGCCTCGATGACGCCCGGAACCAGGCGCGTCACGGCATCAATAAGCACCAGCGCAGGCAGCTCTCCGCCGGTGAGCACATAGTCACCGATGCTGACTTCGCGGTCGGCGAGCATCCGCGCCCGCTCGTCGATGCCCTCGTAACGCCCGCAGACCAGCGCCAGGCGGCCAGCGCCGGACAGCTCACGCGCCAGCGCATCGGTCAGTCGTTCGCCGGCGGGATCCATGAGGATGATCTGCACGCGCTCTGTGCGCAGCGGCTCGATGGCGGCATACAGCGGCTCGGGCCGAATCACCATCCCCGCTCCCCCGCCGTATGGGTAGTCGTCGACGGACCGATGTCGACCGAGGCCATGCTCGCGCAGGTCGTGAATGTCGAAGTGCACGATCCCGCGCTCGACGGCTCGCCCGATGATCGAAGTCGACAGCGCCGCGTCAAAGAGCTCCGGGAAGAGGGTCACGATGTCCACCCGCAGCAGCGGTTCAGACATCTTCGAGCTCGTAGTCGACGACCATGCGGCGCCCCTCGAGGTCGATCTCGCGGACGACGTCGCGCAGCGCCGGGATGAGCAGCTCGTGACCTGCGTCGTCCTCGACGCAGTACACCTCGTTCTCCCCCACGCGAACGACGCTCGTGAGCGTTCCCAGCGGCGCGCCGGCCGGATCGGTCACGGCCAGGCCCTCGAGCTGGTGCCAGTAGTAGCTGCCCTCTGGCAGGGTGGCGGCCTCCACCTCCAGGTAACGGTCGCGCAGCGCCTCGGCCGCCTCGCGGCTGACGATCCCGTCCAGCGTGATCGCCGGGATGCGGCCACCCCACTCGATGGCCATCACGCGCCGCGGCGCCGCCTCGTCCTCGACGAAGAGCTGCTCGCCGGTTCCCAGGCGCTCCGGCCAGTCGGTGAGCGGCTCGATGCGCATCGCGCCGCGCAGCCCTTTGGCCCCGGTCACGCGCGCGACCGCCAGGCGTTCAGTCGTTGGGGACGATCTCCAGCTCGACGCGGCGGCCGTCGCGTGAGCCCATGACCCGCAGCAGGCTGCGGATGGCGTTGGCGATGCGCCCGTCACGGCCGATCACGCGGCCCATGTCACCCGCGTCGACGCTCAGGACGAGCTCGATTTCGTCTCCTTGCTCTTCCACTTCGATATGGACCGCGTCGGGGTTGTCGACCAGTGAGCGCGCGACATAGTCGAGGAACTCCTTCATTCGGCGACCGTCGCTTCGGTGGACGCCTCGGCGACCGTCGCTTCGGTGGCCGTGGCTGACGGCTTGGACGTGGCTGCCGGCTTGGCCTTGGCGGCCGGCTTGGCCTTGCGGGCCGGCGCCTTCTTTGCCGCCGCGGTCGGCACGTCCGATGCCGCCGAACCGATGCCGGCCTGGCGCATCAGCTTTGCGACCGTCTCCGACGGCTTTGCGCCCTTCTCGATCCAGGCGTTGAGCTTGTCAGCATCGATCTGGACGGTGGCCGGATCGGTCAACGGGTTGTAGAAACCCAGGATTTCCAATGCCCGCCCGTCGCGCGCCCGGCGGCTGTCAATGGCGATGACCCGGTACGAGGGGCGCTTGGTGGCCCCCACCCGTGTCAGTCGAATGCGTACTGCCAAAGTGTCTCTCTACCTCTCTGTGCTGTCAGCGCTGCTGCTGCGTCATTGAAGCGATCATTCGATGGTGAAGACCGCGTGGAATTCGATGCGATCCTCGCGGGCTGGCACGGTCACGGCGATTCCGGTGACATGCTGCAGGATATCGCGCGTCTCCGCAGGCAGCGCAACCATGGTCTGCACGGCATCAAGCAACTGCGGCAGATCAATGTACAGCTCGTTGCCACCGCGGCCGCCCGCCGTGGCGAACGCATGCTGATAGCCGGCGGATGCGCCCAGCGACGCGCCCGACGCGTGGGTCGTCAGCGCGGCCGCCACGTCGTCCGCCGAGAGGCCGATGATCACGATCCCGTCGCTCATCGCATACGAGACGGAGCCAATGTTCGGCACGTCGAGCGTAGTTATGCGCACCCCGCCGAGCTCGCTGCTGGATACCTCGGCACCGCGCTGTTGGAGTGCGCCGCGGATGCGCTCGAGCGAAGCCTGTGCCGCGGTGGCATCGGATGGGCGCAGCAAAAGTTGGCCGTGAAGCATGCCTGCATCGAGGCCAGTGATCGCCACGGCCGTTTCGCGATCGAGCAGTGGCAGCAGGTCATTGTCGACATTCAGTCCCAAGCCAAAGGCGACCACGGCACGCAGCTGCGCAATTGCTTGCGCCACCTGATCGGTGCCCGGCTGCTGACCGATCTGCGACTCGGCATCCTCGAGCAGCTGCCGCAGTCCGAAGACGACCGCCTCCGCCTGCGTATCCGCCGGCATCCATTCGGACAGGCTGGAGGGCTCGCTCGACAGTGCGAAGCCGGCACGCGCCGATGCGCCGGCGTTGGATCCGTCGAACGGAGCCTGTCCCACGAGGTGCAGGCCGTCCTGCTCGGCGACCAGGGCCAGACTGGCGCTTGAGTAGCCAGAGAGCTGCGTCGCCAGGCCGGCGGCAGCGGCCAACCGGTCGAGGTCGAGGTAAGCGGAGGCGATGTGGTCGGCAGGCAGGCGGCTCATCGCCGTACGAAACGCCGTCTCGGTGCCGAGCGCCGGCGCCGCACCCGAGCTCGCGTCGATCGCCGAACGCACCCGATCCGCGTCGCTGCCGATGACCAGCAGCTGCCCCTGATCGAGGAAGGCGTGGCTCTCGGTGACGCCGATGACCACGGCTACGTCGCGATAGGTTTCCTGCCTCGGCGCGCCGCCCTCCTGACTCACCAGCCGGCTCAGCGCCTGGTCGGCGAGCGCGCGGTCCTTCACGTCGGCGACCAGCAGTATCGCGGGCTCGTTGGCATTCGCGCCGCCCGGCGTCACGCCGACTGCCAGCTGATCGCCGAGCCACGGCTTGATGTCGCGCCGGTAATCGACGCCCGAGCCCGCCAGCAGCTGCTGAACGGCCTCGTCGATCTTGGTGTCGAGCGTGGCCTGATCGCCGAACCCTGGCAGGTGGCCGAGCAGGCCGCCAAGGTTCATCCGCTGCGCGGTCGATGGCTGAAGGTAGACATTGACGTAGATCGGCGTATCGGCCGGGACGACTGATGCCGCGCGGTCGACTGAAGCGCTGAAGAAGAGGAGGTAGCCGCCGACAATCGTGCCGCCGACCAGCGTCAGCAGGGTGGTCAGGGCGATGACGAGCCGATGCATCTGGTTCTAGCGACCGAGCAGGCCGCCGAGGCCGCCCCCGAGCTTCGGCAGGCGGCCGCCGCCGAGCTGTTTCATGAGGCGCTGCATCTCGGTGAACTGCTTGAGCAGCCGGTTGATGTCAGGCGTGGAGGTGCCGCTGCCGAGCGCGATTCGGCGACGGCGGCTGGCCTTGATCAGCTCAGGGTGGCGCCGCTCATCCGGCGTCATCGAGTCGATGATCGCCTCGATGCGCTTGAGCTGTCCCTCGTCGACGGCCTGCTGCGCGGCGCCAGCCATCTGCCCGGCGCCCGGAATCATCTGCAGTACCTGGCCGATGGGCCCCATCTTCTTGATCTGCTGCAGTTGATTGCGGAAGTCGTCGAGCGTGAAGCGCGATTCCAACATTCGCTGCGCCACGCGCTCCGCCTCGACCTGATCGACGTTCTCCTGTACGCGCTCGACGAGTGACAGGATGTCGCCCATGCCCAGGATCCGCTGCGCGAGGCGATCGGGGTGGAACGCTTCGAGACCATCCGTCCGCTCACCGGTGCCGATGAAGCTGATCGGCAGTCCGGTCGTCTGTCGAATGCTGAGCGCAGCGCCACCGCGCGCGTCGCCGTCCATCTTGGTGAGCACCAGCCCCGTGACCGGCAGCCGAGCATGGAACGCCTCGGCTACCTTGACCGCCTCCTGGCCGGTCATGGCATCCACCACCAGCAGCGTCTCGGCCGGCGTGACGGCGCCGGCAATGCGCACCAGTTCCTCCATCATCGGCTCGTCGACGTGCAGGCGACCGGCGGTGTCGAGCAGCACCAGGTCGTGTCCACGCTGACGCGCCGCCTCCAGACCGCTGCGCGCCACCTCGAGTGCCGGGGTGCCGACCGGTCGGCTGTGGACCTCGATGCCGATCTGATCGCCAAGCTGCACCAGCTGGTCCACGGCGGCGGGCCGGTAGACGTCGGCGGCGACCAGCAGCGGCTTGCGGCCGTCCCTGCGCAGGCGAACCGCAAGCTTGGCGGCGGTCGTAGTCTTGCCCGATCCCTGCAGCCCGACCAGCATGAGGACCGAGGGCTTCCCGGACAGCTGCAGCTGATGACGCTCGCCGCCCAGGATCTCGACCAGCTCGTGATGCACGACCTTGACGACCTGTTGGCCGGGATGCAGGCCGGTGAGCACCTCGCCCCCGAGTGCTCGCTCCCGAACCCGGGCCACGAACTCCTTGACAACCTTGAAGTTGACGTCCGCTTCGAGCAGCGCCAGCCGGATCTCGCGCAGCGCGACGTCGAGATCGGCTTCGGTGATCTTCGCTTTGCCGCGCAGGCGATCAGAGACGCTCTGCAGGCGCGCGGACAGAGATTCGAACATGAACGGAGACCGTGCGGGTGAGGTGTCAGGCGCCGTGACGGCGCGCGGAGCGGCCCATGCTACTCCCCGCGGGGTGGGTGGGCAACGCGCCGCAGCGACGGGTCAAGCGGCGAACAGCCACTCGACGTAGGCGGCCGGGTCGAACGGCGCCAGGCCATCGAGCTCCTCGCCGACGCCGGCGAAGACGATGGGCACGCCGAGCCGATCCGCCACTGCGATGGCCACGCCGCCCTTGGCACTCCCATCGAGCTTTGTCAGCACGATGCCGGTGACACCCGCCTCGGCGCTGAATCCCTCGGCCTGCGACAGGCCGTTCTGGCCGGTCGTCGCATCGAGCACCAGCAGGACGTGGCGGGGCTGCCCCTCGGCCTGGCCAGCGATCACACGGCGCATCTTGGCCAGCTCGGCCATCAGCTGTGTCTTGTTCTGCAGGCGTCCGGCAGTGTCGATCAGGACTGCCGCGGTACCGCGCGAGCGGGCGGCGGCGATGGCGTCGAATGCGACGGCGCTCGGATCCGCACCGGCGCGCTGGGCGACGACAGCGGCACCGACCCGCTCCCCCCAGATGCGCAGTTGCTCGATCGCTGCCGCGCGGAAGGTGTCACCCGCGGCCAGCAGCACGCTGTGGCCCTCGCCCTTCAGACGGGCAGCCAGCTTGGCGATGCTCGTCGTCTTGCCGCTGCCGTTGACGCCCACGAACAGGATCACCGACGGTGCCGGTCCCAGCTCGAACGTACCGGAGCCGACGCGTTCCAGGCGTTCACGCACCTCGTCCGCCAGCGCGCCGCGCACGTCGTCCCCGCCGCGGCCCGCAGCACGGCGAACCCGCTCCCGGGCGGCGTCGATGAGCTCCATGGTCGTTATCGCACCCACGTCGGCGGCAATGAGCGCCTCCTCGACCTCGTCCCAGGTCGCATCACTGGCCGATGCCCCGACCCCCAGGATCGACCGCAGCCGCGCGCCGAGCCCGCTCGGACGCGCGCGCAGACCCATGCCACTCGGTTGCCGGGACGGCCGCGCGACAGTCGCCGCGACGAGGTCCGGGGCCACCTCGGTCCGTTCGTCCGCGGCGGTGTCGTCGTGGTGCCGCCGGAACATCAGACGCTGACCTCCAGCGGCACGTCGACAAGCCGCAGCGACAGGATGCGGCTGACGGCCGCATCGGTCATGGTCACACCGTAGATCGTGTCGGCCACCTCGATGGTGGCGCGGTTGTGGGTGATCACCACGAAGTCGGTCGACTCGCTGAGTTTGCGCAGCGCGTCGGCGAAGCGGCCGATGTTGGCCTCGTCGAGGGCCGCGTCGACCTCATCGAGGATGCAGAACGGCACTGGGTTGACGCTCAGCATGGCGAACAGCAGTGCCACGCCGGTCAGTGCCCGCTCGCCGCCGGAGAGCATCGCCAGTCGCTGCAGCCGCTTCCCCGGCGGGCGGACCACGATCTCGATGCCGCCGGGCGCCTCGCCATCGCCGCCGTCGCTCATCTGCAGTGATGCCGATCCGCCCGCGAAGAGCAGCTGGCAGAACTCGTCGAAGCGCTCGCCGATAGCGGCAAACGCGGCATTGAATCGTTCGCCGATCTCCACGTCCAGCCGCGCCACCAGCTCATCGGTCGAGGCGATCGCCTCGGCCAGGTCGGTATCCTGACTGGTCAGCTGGTCCAGCCGGGCCGAGAGCTCGGCGTGTTCCTCGACGGCAAACGGATTGACCGATCCGATCTGCGCCAGCGTGCGTCGTACCCGGCGCAGCTCGGTCTCCAGCTGCTCATCGTCGAGCGCGCCAAGCTCGACCGTGAGCGCCTCGTCGGCGTCGGTTGCCCCCAGCACGGCCGCCTCAGCGTCCCCCGCGTCGGGCAGGCCATCGAGAGCAAGCTCGCGCTCGCGAGCCAATGCCCCCAGCGCCTCCTCCTGGCGCGATGCCTCGATCGCGGCCGCCTGGGCTGCGCGCTCCAGCTCACCCAGCCTGGCGCCTCCCCCGCCGACGCCGCGCTCCAGCTCCAGGAGCTGACCTCGCACCTGCTCGCGCTCGGCATCCGCGGCCGCCCGCTCGGAGGCCGCCTGCTGGTCGGCGGTGCGAGCCACGTTCAGCGCCTCAGCCGCCAGGCGACGCTGGTCGTCGAGCGAGGAGACCGTCGCTCGCCGGGCGGGAAGGTCCACGGCGAGCTGAGCCTGGCGAGCCTCCAAGCGTGATCGCTCCTGGCGTTGGCCGGCACTGGCGGCCTCGGCCAGCTGGGCCGCTTCACGGCACGCGGACCATGCGGCGCGCGCCTCGTCGCGGCTTGCCGCGACGGCATCACGGACCAAGCGTGCCGCCTCTACCCCGGCCGCCAGCCCTTCGAGGTCGGGACCATTCGGCGAAGCAGCCGGCAGGCTCGTGTCGTTCGCGGCCGCCTCAATCGCCTGCGTACGCGTGATCTGCGACTCAAGTTCGCCGGCCTCACGCTCGGCTCTCGCCCGCGCGGACCGGGCCGCATCCAGAGCATCCGCGCCATCGCGCTCGGCACGCTCGGCGTCAACGTGCGCCTGACGCCTCAGGCGCAACTCGTCCTCGGCCGCCGACAACGCCAGACGGGCCGCCTCGGCGCCTGCGGTTGCCCGGGAGGTCTCGTCGTCGTGGAGCGCCAGGGCTTCGGCCAACTCACGATGGCGTGCATGGCGCCGTGCCGCACGGCCGCCCGGAGCATCTGCCCGGCCACGCAGGATCAGCAGCCCACGGCCGTCAGCGACGTCGCCGCGGGGCGTGACCGCGAACCAGCCGGCCGGCAGCCGAGGCCACCCATCACGCAACGCGGCGAGATCGGCCGCCAGCACCGTGCGCATCAGAACCTCTGGCACGTCGGGGGCCGCGATCCACTCCGCCAGCGTTCGCTCGCCGCCGACCGCGCGCAGCGCCTCCTCACGTCCAGGCGGTTCGAATTGGGCGGGGCGCAGGAGGCGCGCGCTACCGCGGGCGCCGCTGAGCTGCGCCTCAGGATTCCCATCACTCGCCAGCATCGCCTCGCCGAGCTCGCCGCCGACGATCGCCTCGATCGCCGGCCAGGCGGCCTCCGGAGCGTCGAGCGCGTCGAGCAACGACCGCCAGCCGGAAGCGACCAGCAGACTCGCCAGCCGGCCGTCGGCGTCGCGGCGCTCCTCGATGGCCGCCAGCTCGACGCGCATCGTTTCGCCACGCGCCATGAGCTCGCGGGCCGCATGCCGCGCTCCAGCGGCCGCTGCCTCGGCAACGGCCAGCGCACTGCTCGCGCTTGCCAGCGCCTGTGCCGCCATCTGACGGCGCGCCAAGCTGGCGGCGCATTCCTCGCTCGCTGCCTCGATGTCGGTGGTTGCTCGCTCAAACACCGCGCGCGCGGCCACCAGCTCGGGCTCCAGCCGCTGCCGACGAACCTGCGCCGCGATCAACGTCTCCTGCAGCCGCGCCTCCGCCGCCAGCCGCTCCCCGCTACCGCGACGCGCCTCGGCCAGTGCATCCTGGGCCGCAAGCAAAGCGCCATCGGCGGCCGCCAGCTCGGCGATCGCCGCCTGCCAGTCGCGCTCGGCGGCCGCGGCATCCTGAAGTGCCACCTCGAGCTCCGCATCCAGTCCCACGACCGGCTGCTCCAGGACGGCAAGCAGCTCGGCGAGCTCGCGTTCATCGTCCTGCCCGACTGCGGCGAGCTCATCGCGGCGCGATGTCAGCGTCTCCAGGCGGCTCTCGGCCCGGATCAGCCCTTCACGCGTCGTCTCGCGACGGCGTCCAGCCTCGCGGGCTTCCTCCTCGGCTCGCCAGTAGAGTTGCTGCGCCTCCTCGACGGCCGCTCGGTTCGTTTGCTGATCGGCCCGCAGAGCCTCGAGCGCAGCCTCGGCGGCCGCCGCAGAGCGACGCGTATCGCCAAGGCGTCCGCGCGCGACGCGCTCACGGCGATGGTGCGACTCACCCACGAAAGTCCGTGCGCGTCGCAGCAGGCTGTCGTGCTCCTGCTGATGCTGCGCCTGCATGCCCAGGCGGCGGACCTGCGGCTTGAGCTCCCCGATGAGGTCGTTGACTCGCGTCAGGTTGTCACGTGCCCTGGCGAGGCGCGACAGCGCCTCGTTCTTGCGTACCTGCAGGTTCTTGACGCCAGCCGCCTCCTCGAACAGCTGCCGCCGCTCCTCGGGTCGCAGCGAGAGTGCGGCATCGACGGTTCCCTGGCCCACCACGACAAGCTCGTTGGCGCCCAGCCGGCCCTCTCCCAGCAGCTCGACGACATCGCGAAGCCGGGCACGTGCGCCGTTGATCAGATACTCGCTCTCGCCGGAGCGGTACGCCCGACGGCCGATGCTCACCTCGCTGAAATCGATGGGCAGCCAGCCGTCGGCGTTATCGAGCGTCAGGATCGCCTCGGCCATTCCCTGCGGTTTGCGTTGCTGCGAGCCGGCAAAGATGACGTCATCGGATTTGCGAGTGCGCAACGATCGGTTCGACTGCTCGCCGAGCACCCAGCGGACGGCATCGGCCATGTTGCTCTTGCCGCTGCCATTCGGGCCGATCACCGCGTTGACGCCGGGCTCGAATACGAAACGCGTCGGATCGGCGAACGTCTTGAAGCCGTGCAGACGCAGCTCGCGCAGGCGGCTCACGAGTTGGCCGGCGGCGGCACTTCGCGGGCGAGTTCGATGAGCGCCGCGGCGGCGGCGGTCTCCTCGGCGCGCTGGCGACTGGTGCCTTCGCCCGATGCCAGGCGCCGCCCGTCGAGCAGCGCGGTGACGGTAAAGGTCTGGTCGTGCGGCGGGCCCGAGCTACCGACCAGCTCGTAGCGCGGCTTCGTGTGCCGGTGACGCTGCGTCCACTCCTGCAGCCGGCTTTTGGCCGACTTCGGCGGCCCGGCCTCCTCGCCGGCCAGCGGCATCCGCTCGGCGAACAGCGGGCGCAGCCAGTCGCGGGTGGTCTCCATCCCCTCGTCCAGGAAGATCGCTCCGGCCAGCGCCTCGAACGTCGCCGCCAGCAGCGACGGGCGGGTCGCCCCACCGGCCTCGGCTTCGCCGCGCCCGAGTAGCAGGTAGCGGTCGAGCTCAAGCTCCAGTGCCAGCGACGCCAGGGCGTCGCGGTTGACCAACGAGGCACGTCGTGCGGTCAGGAAGCCTTCATCCTCATCGGGATAGCGCTCGTACAGGAATCGGCTGACGAAGAGGCCGATGACGGCGTCGCCGAGAAACTCCAGGCGCTCGTTATGACCCGCGACAACCTGCGGATTCTCGTTGTGATACGAGCTGTGGACGAACGCCTGTCGGATGGCTGCCGGGTCGCGGAGGTTGATGCCGAGACGGTCACCCAGCTCGTCGATGCGCGGAATGACCATTGGCCGGGGCTACTGCTGATGCTCCTCGATGTAGTCGACGGCGTCCTGCACCTTCTGGATCTTCTCCGCGTCCTCGTCGGAGATCTCCATCCCGAACTCCTCCTCGAGACTCATGATCAGCTCGACGAGATCGAGCGAGTCGGCGTTGAGGTCTTCGACGAAGGATGCCTGCGGCTTCACCTCGTCCTCGTCAACTCCCAGCTGCTCGACGATGAGCTTTTTCAGGCGGTCGTAAATCGTACCGTCGGTCACTGTCAGACACCTCTACCGGATGATCGTGAAACGCTTCCTAGGACGCCGTTCACGAGGCGGCGGGCCGCATCCCCGGCGTAGATCCGGGCGAGGGACACGGCATCACTGATCGCCTCCCCGCTCGGGGTCGCGGCGGAGTATAGCACCTCGTACAGCGCGCTCCGCAGGATCGTGCGCTCGACTCTGCCCAGCTCGGCGACCGGGATGGCGGGTGCCGTCTCGGTGATGCGCAGGTCCAGCTCGGGGCGGTGCTGCTCGACGCCGGCCACGATCAGGCGGGCGTGACACAGCACCGCCTCGCCGACGTCACGCTCGAGCGCCAGGCGCTCGAGCGCCGCCCCGGCCTGGCTTGGGCGGAATTCCGCCTCGAACAGCGCCAGCAGGGCGAGCCGGCGTGCGCGCATCCCCGAGCCATGCTCCGCAGGCGGCCGCGGCGAGATCGTCACCGAGCTCAGCTCTCGGCTCCAGGCCCGGTGGCCAGTGTCTCGATGCCGGCCAGGGGCTCCGCCCTCGCGTCGGTCACGTGAAAGACCGCGTGGCTGCGGCTCCACTCAGCGATGACCTCGGGAATTCGAGCGGTGGCAGCATCCGATGCAACGCCGATGGCGTGCTCGAGCATGCGCGCCTTGGCGCGCCCATGGGTCACGATGCTCACCCCACGCACGCCGAGCAGTGGCGAGCCACCATACTTCTCGTAGTCGAAGCGCTGTTTGATGCGCTCGAAGCCAGGCTTCAGGGCCAACAGCGCCAACGGGGCAATGGGGCCCTGCTGCAGGTCGGCACGTAGCGCCCGAAAGATGTAGCCGGTCAGGCCTTCGAAGAGCTTGATCACCACGTTGCCCACGAACCCATCGCATACGACCACATCCGCCACATGGCCGATCATCTCGTGTGCCTCGACGTTCCCCACGAAATTCAGGTCTGCGGCCGACAAGAGCACATGCGCCTCGCGGGTCAGCGCGTCGCCCTTCTCCGCCTCCTCACCGATATTGAGCAGCGCGACGCGCGGTCGTTCAACCTTGAGCACGCGCTCGGCGAAGATGGCTCCCATCGCACCGAACTGGAGCAGGTTGGCAGCGTCCGAGTCGACGTTGGCACCAACGTCGAGCAGCATGATCGGTCCGGTGGCGGTGACCATGTGCGCCGGCAGCGCCGGCCGGTCGATCCCCTCGATGCGGCCGAGCCGCAGAATGGCAGCCGCCATCTGGGCGCCAGTCGAGCCGGCGCTGACGACGGCATCGGCCTCACCGTTGCGCACGAGGTCCGTGGCGACCCGGATGGAGGCGCGGCGCTTCGTTCGCAGCGCGGCGGCCGGAGCCTCGCTCATGCCGATCACCTCGGGCGCATCGACGAAGCGCACGCTGGCTGGCCGGCCGTGGCCGTATTCCGCCACCTCCCGCTCGAGGCGGGGAACGTCGCCGACCA
>JBBRXE010000020.1:0-17895 GCA_038248695.1 Candidatus Limnocylindria bacterium
GCTCTATCAGCGGTGTAGTCAAGCCTCTGGCGAGTCAGACGCTCTAACTGAGCGTAATCGTGGTGGCCTTAGCTCAATAGGCAGAGCATCGGATTGTGGCTTCGCGCGGCGTATAGCGCTGTGCTTCAAGCGTGGAACCGCGACCGTTTTGCGCCGAATCCGAAGCTCTATCCGAGCTGACGCACTAGGCGGTATCCGCCCTTCTCGTGCGTCGTTCGCTCAGGCTTGCTCGCGCCTTAGCTGAGGCCATCGCCAGCCGGACAAAGTGCGCGCGGCGCGCTTGCTCGGCTCGACGGAGCCGCTCGGATGCGGGTTACCGTCGATGTGGAACGACTTCATTGATGAAGCGCTCCAAGAACTTCCGGCGGCGGCCTGGGTCAGATAGCGCGAGTCGTAGCGAGAATGAAGAACGCGGCGCCCAGCCGGCCAGGCAAGGCGCGCTGTTCAGGTGTCACGGTTGCCTTCAGCCCTCGGGCTGCTTCTTACAGAATCTGTCAGTCTTGCAAGTTGGCGACGGCGGTTGAAGCTGCGGAACAGCGGCAGGGCGAAGTCGTGCGTCCGATAGCAGGTCGCGATTGTGCGTGAGGGCTGCCGGCCTGGGCTTCATGAATCAAGCGTCGAGCGTGTCGTGGTCCGGCGCTATGCCCTGTTCATGCTATCCGCTCTCGGTTCCACCGTCGGGGACGACGACGGAGGTCACTGAGGGCCTGTCGCCAAATTCGCCCAGAGCACCAACGGTAATGACCGGCAGTATGGGGCGGGAACATCCTAGGCGGGCAAGGAGGGCGCCGGCGCAAGTTGGACCGCGCGCAGGAGGGAGGGTCTGAGGCCTCGCGCGGGGCTCAGCGGGGGGGGGGCTTAGAACGGACGGGTGGCGGGGAAGCCCGGGCCGGGTCGGACTCGGGATCGTCGGGTTCAACCCACGCGGGGCGGGGCCCCACCCGATGCTGACGGTGACAACCTCTTCCAGCAGGTTTGGACGTCACCGGGCCCGGGTGGTCGGCATGGTGACGATCACAGAAGCACCGGTGCTGAAAACGGGCGCTTGACAGGATCGGCCCTTGCCGCCATGCTGCTGCATACCGTATGCAGGAGCGAGATCATGGTACGAAGTGCATCTACGACAGGTTTCTCACTGGAGCCCGAGGAACGAACTGCGTTGGACGAGTTCCAGGCGTTGATTGGAGTCGGCTCTCGCACGGAGGCGCTTCGCCGCTACTTCCTCGCCGACCTGCCGGCTATCAACGCTCGATTGCGAGCGCTGCGCGAGAGCGGTCTCGAGCCGACGGATCGACCGAGTCTGGAGACGGAGACACTGGCCGAGTATCGAGACGAGATCCGCCGTTCGTACAGCTCGACATGGGATGCGGATGCGCGTGAGGTTGAGGTGGCCGCAGCCTCGCACGCCCCGGCTTTTCGCTGAGCAGCGTGGGCGACTGGTATCCTGACCGACTCGCGTATTTCCTCGGCCGACCGCCGGATCCGGAGCGGCCGATCTTTCAGGGCGATATCTTCCGGGGTGTCCCGACCGTCGCGGTCGGGCACCCAGACGTTGCTGCGGCGCTCTTCGACGACCGTCCATTGCCCGACGAGGCCATCCGGACCCCCACTGAGGCTGAGATTCGGGCGACGCTGGCGATTAAGGGCGGGTACGCCATGGTCATCCCACATCCCTGCAACTTCTTCGAGGGAGAGAAGGGACAGGTGTCGCGCTGGCGCACCGTCGCCTGCCTGAGGCCGGTCGGGGAGCTCGGTGGACGCAGGCTCGTCCGTTCTGGCAACGTCGTTCACTCCGTTTGGTCGCCGTCCTGGACCGATCCGTCGGACGAGGAATCCGAATGGGCGGTCGATCTGCGCACGATCACGACCGCTGACCGCGCATATCTGCGACGCGACCGTCGTGTGGCTGCTCTGTCGTATCCGGCTTGGATCGCGCTCATCCGACGCCTCGCCCTGTACGTCGGGCGAATCCGACTTACGCCAGCGGAGGCGGCGAGTTTCGCGGGTGACTTCCCCGGGGATCCCGCGCAATGGTGCTAGCTCGTTCCGGCGACCGGCGGCAGTCACCTCCTTCCGTGACTGCCCAACCCTTGTGGTACTACTGGCTGTGAAGTTGGTTGCGCTAAGGCCGTGGATCGGCGACGATACAGCCACGAAGAGCCGGGGATCCGAAGCTGTTCGGTTGACATAGATCGGCTGAAGAGCTGAGATAGAGCTTCGGAGTAGACGGCTTCTCCTCCCCGAGTCATGCGCTCTAGCTGCGCATGCAGAGTCGAGTTCGTGGTGGCCTTAGCTCAATAGGCAGAGCATCGGATTGTGGCTTCGCGCGGCGTATAGCGCTGTGCTTCGAGCGTGGAACCGCGACCGTTTTGGGCCGAATCCGAAGCTCTATCCGAGCTGACGCACTAGGCGGTATCCGCCCTTCTCTTGCGTCGTTCGCTCCGGCGGTCCGGGGCGCGCTCGCCCTTGGCCGCGCCGGTGAGCTCGGAGACCTCCGCCTCCATGATCACCTCGGCCAGCACCCGGACACCTTCGCGCAGGACGTCGACGTTGCCGTCGGCGGTCGCCTTGCGGAGCATGTCGAGCACGGCCATCCTGTCCTCGGCCATCGTCGTTCTCCTTGTCGTCGTCGGTTCTTCAGTCCAACGACGCGAGGATGACGCGATGGCCGACTCGCTCGTCAGCTAGTTCGGCTGTTACACCATCATCTGGGACACGACCCACCCGGTCGAAAGCCGGCGGTGGGCATCTCGCCGCCTCTGATCGACCGGCTCCATGACCTTCGCACCTTACAAGGCGTTACCAAGTGACCCTCAGCCGACGTTATGCTGGCTTACGCAACTAAGTACTAGGTGGGTTGCCAACGGTCCGGCCGTGGGGGTGGCACTGGTGATTCCGCGAGGTGCGGTCTATCCTGCACGAACCACTGTGAGGGGAGATCGTCGCGATGCCGCTCTATGGCTGGATCATCCTGATCGCCATCGTGGTGATCGGCTTGGTTGCCGGACTCATGTACAACGGGCTCGTTCGGTCGCGGAACCTCGTCGACGAGGCGTGGAATCAGATCAGCGTCCAGCTCAAGCGCCGCCACGACCTGATCCCGAACCTGGTCAACGCCGTGAAGGGCTACATGGAGTTCGAGCAGGAGACGCTGACCAAGGTGGTCGAGGCGCGCAACGCCGCTGTCACCGCCCAGGCGGCCGGTCCCGCCAACGCGGCGCAGTCGGTCCAGGCCGAGAATGTTCTGACCGGGATGCTCCGCCAGCTGTTCGCGCTGGTGGAGAATTACCCGCAACTGAAGGCCAACCAGAACGTGCTCGAGCTGCAGGCGCAGTTGACCACCACCGAGAACCAGATTGCCGCGACGCGCCAGGGCTACAACACGACCGTGCGGCGGTACAACACCGCCATCCAGCGCTTCCCAGCGGTGCTGATGGCCGGCATGATGGGTTTCGGCGCGCGTCACTACTTCGCCATCGAGGAGGCCGATACCGAGGTCCCGGCGATCGACCTCAGCCTGCGCGGTTGAACGCGTGGCGTGGGACCGTATGAGCGAGGGTGCTGCGGAGCGACATTCGGGGACCGTGCACCACGTTCTCGTCGTGGACGATGAGCAGCCGATCATCGAGCTGGTGCGGGGTTACCTCCAGCGCGAGGGGTATCGGGTCACCACCGCCGCCGACGGACCTTCCGGGCTCGAGGCCGTCGCGTCGGCGCATCCCGACGTCGTCGTGCTTGATCTCATGCTGCCGGGGTTTGACGGCATTGAGGTCTGCCGCCGGCTGCGGACCTTCTCGGATGCCTACGTGATCATGCTCACCGCCCGCAGCGAGGAGATCGACCGGGTGGTGGGGCTGTCGGTCGGCGCGGACGACTACCTCGTCAAACCCTTCTCCCCGCGCGAGCTGGTGGCTCGCATTAAGGCACTCCTGCGTCGGCCACGGAATGGCTACGGGCTCGCCCCCGTGTCGCCGAGCCTGGGGCTGGAAGTCGATTCGGCACGGCATCGAGTCAGCGTCGATGGACGACCCATCGAGCTCACCATCCTCGAGTTCGGGCTTCTGGCTGCTCTGGCCCGCGATCCAGGCATTGTTCTCACCCGCCAGCAGCTCCTCGACCGGGTCTGGGGGGCCGACTTCATCGGTGACGACCATCTCCTCGACGTCCACATCGGCAAGCTGCGCCGCAAGCTGGGAGGCGACGCAGCGCACCCGCGCTTCGTCGAGACGGTTCGCGGCGTCGGCTTCCGGCTGCTGGAGTCGCGCTAATGCGGTGGCTGCGCCGTCTCCGGGGTCGACTCCTCATCGCCAACCTGCTCGTCGCCGGCGTTGCGCTCGGGACGGTCCTCGTCGGGGTGAGTCTGGTCGGGCCGGGCTACTTCGAGGCCGCCATGGGCCATGCGCCGGACAGCGCCATGGGCTCGCTGATGGACGCCGCCACCCTGGCGGCGTTCCAAGAGGCGATTCGCACCTCGCTCATCGCCGCCACCCTCGCCGCGCTGGGGGCCGCCCTTGTCGTCAGCGTCGCGCTCTCCTCCCGGCTGGCCGGTCCCATCGGCCGCCTTGTGACGGCCGCGCGGCGCATCGCGGGGGGCCACTACGCCGAGCGCGTGGCGGCCACCGGCGACGACGAGGTCGCCGACCTGGCCGGCGCCTTCAACCAGATGGCGGGGTCGCTGGAGGGGACCGAGCGCCGCCGGATGCAGCTGGTCGGCGACGTGGCCCACGAGCTGCGCACGCCGCTGACGACGATCGACGGTTACCTCGAGGGCCTTCAGGACGGTGTGATCGCCGCCGAGCCACAGACCTGGGAGCTCCTGCGACGCGAGACGGGACGTCTCAGCCGGCTGGTGGCCGATCTGCAGGAGCTGTGGCGGGCCGAGGCGCGCGACTTGCCGCTGAACCTTGAGCCACTCGATGCCGGGCCGCTCATCGTGGAGGTGGTTGAGCAATACCGGCCGCAGGCCGCCGCGCGGGGGATCACCCTGACCGTCCGCGACGATGCGCCTCGCCTCCTCGCCGACCGCGACCGCTTGGCGCAGATCTTGGGCAACTACCTGTCGAATGCCCTGCGCTACTCGGGCGCCGACGGCACGGTGAGCATCGCGGGTCGCCGCAATGGGGCTGAGGCGCTCCTCAGCGTCACCGACGCCGGCCCAGGCCTGACGGCGGACCAGCGCTCGCAGGTGTTCGAACGCTTCTTTCGGATCGACGCCTCGCGCTCGCGCGCCCTCGGCGGCTCTGGCATCGGCCTCGCCATCAGCCGCGCCGTGGCGCAGGCGATGGGCGGTCGCACCTGGGCGGAGAGCGACGGACCGGGGACGGGCTCGACCTTCTACGTGGCCCTGCCGGCGGCACCTTGAGGTCTTGACCCAATCTTGAGGTGAGCTTGCCTCCAGCAGGCATAGACCTGTGAGGATGCGTCCCTAGTCTTCGGTGCAGTGGGCACTCGCCCGAATTGCACTCACGGAGGCGTGACGATGATGACGGGGACCTGGGGCATGACTCTGGGTGGCGGGATCTGGATGCTCGTCTGGGTCGTCGCCCTGCTGGTGATGGTCTGGCTGCTGGTGTGGTCCGGACGCCGCCCCGCGCGGGAGGAACCGCTCGAGATTCTGCGCACCCGCTATGCCCGCGGCGAGCTGAGCGACGAGGAGTACCGCCACGCGCGGGAGCTGCTCGCCGATCCTAACGGAGGTTCACGATGAAGACAAGAGTGGTCGCGGCGATCGCCGCCGGAACCCTGGCGGTCGGGCTGCTGGTCGGGGCCGCCGGCGCGGTCCTGACGCATGCCGGCAGCCCCGCGGACAACGCGATCTACGCCCGGATGATGGGTGGCAACGGCCAGTATGGCTACGCGATGATGGGGGGCACCGGCAACGGGATGATGAGCGGCTCGTGGAGCTACGACGACATGCTCAACCAGATGGGCGGCCACATGGGGTGGCCCGACGCATCGCCCGCTGCCGCATCTGACGCCTCGCCGGGGGCGGGGCAATGAGCCCACGAGGGAGCACCGGGCGTCCTCAGCACCGGCCCTCGGGGACCGCCGAAGCGCCCCGTGCGGGCTGGTGGCGGATCGTCGCCATGGGCCTGGTGGTGGTCGGCGTCCTGGGCGCCGGCCTCGTCCTTGGCTTCGGTGACTTCCTGGGCCGGCCGAATGCGACCGCATCCGCAGACCATGCGCTGCCCGTGCGTCTCTCGATGGCCGGCTTCGACCCGCAGGTGATCACCGCCAAGGCCGGTCAGCCGCTCAGCCTCGAGCTGTGGACGACCGACGCGGCACCGCACCTCCAGGGTGGGGTGCACACCATGATCAGCGACCAGCTCGGCTTCCGCGAGGAGCTGCCGGCCGAGTCGCGGCGCACGCTCACGATCACCATGCCGGCGACGCCGGGAGACTACGACATCTATTGCGACACGTGCTGCGGCGGCAAGGCGAGCTCAACCATGCACGCGACGCTGCGGGTGGAGGCGTGAGGTGACGGTGCGCGCCCGTGCGACGCTGCCCAGACCGGCCATGGCCTTGGCCCTGGGCCTCGGCGGGGTGGCCGTGGTGGCTTCCGCCATCGTCATCGCTTTCCCGTTCGGTGCGGCCGCCTTCGGCGGTCTTACGGTTCCTGCCGTGCTCGGTGCAGGAGTGCTCGACGGTCTCAACCCGTGCGCCTTCGCCCTGCTCGTGCTGTTCGCGACGTACACCCTGACCCTGGTGAACGGCGTGACGGCCGATGGCTCGCCGACGGCGGTGGCCCGGCAGCGGCTGCTCGGCGCTGGCTCCCTGTACGTCGGTGCCGTGGTGGTCACCTACTTCCTGATCGGTCTGGGTATCTTCAGCTTCCTCGCCTGGATGGGTGAGGACCACCTGGTGGCGCGCATCGCGGCGATCCTCGCCCTGGCCATGGGCCTGTGGATGCTCAAGGACGTGCTGCTCCCCGGCTGGGGCCCGGCGATCGCCGCGCCGCACGCCACCCACGGCTGGATGCATCGCGCCATGGAGCGTGGTGGGCTGGGCGGGATGCTGATCGCCGGTGTGCTGGTCGGGATCTGCACGGTGCCCTGCTCGGGCGCGATCTACCTCGACATCATCGCGGTGCTGCACGCCTCGGGTGGCGGTATCACCGGCCTCGCTCTGCTAGCGCTCTACAACCTGGCATTTATCGTTCCACTGGTGGCGCTGCTGCTCGCAGTCAGCAACCGGCGGGTGCTCGGCCAGCTCGGTCGCTGGAACCGATCCAACTCGCCGTGGGTCAAGGCCGGGCTGGCTGTGGCGGTCATGGCCATGAGCTTCGGCCTGCTTTTCACCATCTGACGAGCGTGCCTGTGTCGGGCGCGGCGCGACCAAACGAGACTCGGGGCTCTCAGCCCACTCTCTCCCGCGTCTCAGGCGAGCAGAACAGCCTGCGTTTGTGGCAGCGAAGCACGCTCCCGCTGCCCGCCGGACGGGCGGCCGGTCCCCAGGCGAGGGCCTGGCCGATCCTCCCTCCCCGAACCTTCGGAAAGGCCGCCTTGAGCAGGCGTCGCAGTTGTTCCTCCCCGAGCACCGGCGGTGGCTGGACCGGCACCGCCGGCGGCTTCATGCGAGCCATGGGGGAGCGAGCGATCTCCTCCTCATCGGCCAACCAGCGGAAGAACTGCTGGAGCGAGCGGTAGCGGTTGGCGACCGAGGCGGCTCGACGGCCGTCATCTTGGAGCTTGACGAGCCAGGCCTCGACGTGCTCGGGATCGATGAGGCCGACGTCCAAGGGGAGCCGCGCCGCGCTCAGGTAGCGGCCGAAATGGTCCAGGGCGTCGAGATAGGTTTGGATCGTGTGTGGCGCTTTGTTAGTGGCGCGCAGATGGCGACGGAAGCTGGCCTGCGCCTGTTCGAGGCTCAAGTTGACCGCGCGGGACGAATCGGTGACGATAGCGCCTGCCGTCGAGGCTCGTGTCATCGGCCGGTGGGCTCCGGAATCCGGCGAGATCAGGCGCCGATTCAATGCGCTCTAGCGACTCCCGCCGCCTCGCTAGTCCAGGCGCATCGGTACCGGGTCGACGGCGGCATGCGGTGACCGTGCGCATCGACCGTCAGGGCAATAGCCTCGTGGAGGCGAAGCCTTGCAAGAACGGTTCGGCGACGAGGCCGACCACGATCAGCGCTCCACCCATGGCCAGCGTCGCCGTTGCGGCCCACCGGCCGAGCACCGGCACTGGAGCCTGGAGATCGTCGAAGTACACCGGCGCCAGGACGCGGATGTAGTAGACGATCGAAACGACGGTGTTGAGCGCGGCGAGCACCGCGAGCCAGCTGTAGCCGGCCTCGATCGCGGCACCGAACAGGAGCAGTTTGGCAAAGAAGCCCGCCAGCGGCGGCACGCCGATGAACGACAGGAAGGCGAGAAGCAGGACGCTCGCCAGCCACGGCCGCACACGTCCCAGCCCGAGATAGGCGGCCAACTGCGTCCTGCCCCGCAGCTCGACGACCACGCCGAAGGCGGCCACGTTGCCAATGACGTACGCCAGCAGGAAGAAGAGCAGCGATGGGACGGCGAGGCCGCTCGCGCCGAGGGCCACGATGGCCATCAGTCCATAGCCAGTCTGCGATACCGCGGACCAGCCCAGCAGGCGGCGGACATCGGTTTGCCACAGAGCGGCCAGGTTGCCGAGGCTCATGGTCGCCGCCGCCAGCGAGGCTGCCAGCAGGCGCCAGTCGAGGGCCCCGGGTGGAAAGGCCAGCACCAGTCTGGCCAGGAAGATGAACCCGCCGACCTTGGGGATGCTGGTCACGAAGGCGGCCACCGGCGCCGGCGCTCCCTGCGCCACGTCGGGCATCCAGGCATGCGCGGGCACCGCGCCGATCTTGAATGCCACCGCCAGGATGACCAGCCCGGCGCCGATGGCCAGCGCCGGACCGCCGCTCGCTGGCAGGCCGGAGGCGAGGCCTGACAGCGTCGTCGACCCGGCGAGGCCGAACAGGTACGCGACGCCGATGAGCATCGCCGCGCTGGCGAAAGCGCCGATGAGGTAGTACTTGATGGCCGCCTCGGCGCCAATCGGCGAGCGCCGGTGGAAGGCGGTCAACACGAAGCCGGTCGCCGACGACAGGATCATGGCGACGACGAACTCCTTGAGGTCGGAGGCGCCGGCCAGCAGGATCGCACCGAGCGCGCCGAACAGAAGGAGGGTGTAGTACTCGCCTTGGCGCGGGTCGTTCCGGAACCACGGCACTGAGAGTCCGACCACCGCAGCGGTTGCCGGCAGGATGATCAGTTTCGCCCAGACCGCGACCCCGTCGCGCGCGTAGGTGTCGAAGAAAGTCAGCGACTCGCGCCCGCCGAGGGCGGGGAGCATCTGAAGCGAGGCGAGGACGGCCAGCCCGATCGTGACCAGTGCGAGGAGCGCCGCGCCGCTCTGCGCTCGTCGTGGAGCAAGGAGCGCAAAGAGCAGGATGACGATTGCACCGACCACCAGGATCAGCTCGGGCACGATGTCGCCGACCATGGACACCATGTCAATCGGCCGCGGCTCTGCGGTGGGGAACACTCAGCGCCCGACGAAGGTGCCGGCGAAGGAGTCGACCACGTCGAGCAGCCAGGCCGGGAAGACGCCGATCAGCACCACCATCCCGAGCAGCGCCGCCAGCGCAACCACCTCCGACCGGCGCAGGTCACTGAACGCGCTCCAACGGTCTGGCAGGCCGCCCAGGAAAACCCTGCCGAGCATGCGCAGGAACACGGCGGCGGTGATCACGATGCCGAGCAGGGCGGTGCCGGCCAGCCACGGATAGACCGCCAACGTGCCGACGAAGATCTGGACCTCGGCGACGAAGCCGGCGAGGCCCGGTAGGCCGAGGCTGGCAAAGGCGGCGAGCAGCGTCAGTGTGGTCAGCGCCGGCGCGCGTTGCAGGAGTCCCCCGTACGAGTCGATGTCGTAGGTGGAGCCGCGCGCCAGGAGGGAGCCGCTGATCAGAAACAGCGATCCGGTGATCAGGCCGTGGGCGACCATCTCGACGGTGGCGCCGGTCAGCGCGATCGCCTGCGCATCCGCCTTGCCGGCCACGGCCGCCCCGGCCGCCGCCAGCCCGAGGATGACGTAGCCCATGTGATTGATGCTGGTGTAGGCGATGAGGCGCTTCAGGTTGGTCTGCGCCAGCGCGACCAGCGCGCCGTAGACGATGGCCACCACCGCCAGCACGCCCAGCGGGAAGGCGAACTGGGCGAAGGTGTCGGGCAGCATGGCCATCAGGATGCGCACGAAGCCGTAGGTGCCCATCTTGAGCAGCACGCCGGCGAGCACCGCGGAGGCTGGCGCGGGCGCGTCGACGTGCGCCGGCGGCAGCCAGGTATGGAACGGCACCAGCGGTGTCTTGATGGCGAACCCGATGAAAAAGCCCAGGAACACGAGTACGGCGTACGGACCCGCACCGGCGAGCGGCTGCTGGCGGATGATCTCGGCCATGTCAAAGGTGCGTGGCTCGGTGGCCAGGTAGAGGCCCAGGATCGCGAGCAGCAGCGGCAGCGAGCCGGCGAAGGTGTACACGAAGAACTTGAGCGCCGATCGCTGGGCGTCGCCGTGTCCCCAGGCGCCGATGAGGAAGTACATCGCCACCAGCGAGACGTCCCAGAACACGAAGAACAGGAACAGGTCGAGCGCCAGGAAGAACCCGATCGAGGTCCCCTCGAGGAAGAGCATCAGCGCGAAGTAGGCGGGTGCACGGCCGCGCAGATCGACCGGGTAGGCGGTGGCCACCACGAAGATCAGGGCGGTCACCGCGGCCAGCGGCAGCGACAGGCCATCGATCCCGACCCGGTAGCCGACGCCGAGCGTCGGAATCCAGTCGAAGTTCTCCGTCAGCTCGAAGCCGCCGGTTCCGCGGAACGCCAGCCAGCTGAGCACCAGCAGCACCAGCGGCAGCGCCGCGGCCAGCGTAGCGAAGGTCTGGAGGCGGTGCTCGTTCGCCACGCGCTGCGTCGCTGGGCGACCCAGTACGAAGATGATGACAGCCGCGATGATGGGGACGAAGATCGAGGCGCTCAGCACCGTTTGATACTCAGGCATGGCACCTTGCTCAGGGCCGACCCTCGCCTCACCGTGCCATGGCCAGCAGGGCGAGCATGAGCAGCACGCCGAGCGCGAGGATGACGTAGTAATGCTGCGTCTGGCCCGTCTGCAACCTGCGACTGGCCCGTCCCGCCAGACCGATGCTGCGCGCGCTACCTTCGGCAGCCGCGTCGATGCCCAGCTCGTCGCCGAGGCGCGAGGCCCGCGCCGCGCCAAGAGTCAGTACCGACAATGCACGGACGGCGCCGTCGAACGTCCACTCGCCGCGCAGCGAAACCAGTGCCGCACCGCGGCGCGCCAGCCGGGCGACGCCGCGGACCCCCGCGTCGACGACGTGATCATCGAATTGGGCGAGCGTCCGCGAGAGCGCCAGCACGGGACCAACCACCAGCGCCCGCGTCGCCGTTGGCAGCCCCAGCCAGTCGGCCGCAGCCGCCTGGCGCGCGCCCGGCAGCCCCAGCGTGCCCAGCAGCCCACGGTGCAGCAGCCACCAGGCGAGCGCGAAGGCGAGCACGATGGCTGCCACGCCGACCACGAGCTCCCAGTCCGCTCCGGCGGGCAGGCGTCCGGGTGCCGCAGCCTCGACGAGGCCATGCGCAGCGGGCAGCCACAGCGCCGACAGCAGCAGCGTCAGCGACGCGAGCGCGGCGAGACTTGCCAGCTCGGTACGACCGACGCCGTCGCGCGGATTAAGGCTGTCACGATTGGCGTTGTCCAGCGGCCGGAGCGCCCCGAAGGCCAGCAGCTGGTAGCGCGCCGCATAGAGTGCGGTCAGGAAGCCGGCGGCCACGACGCCCACACCCAGCCACGGCGACGCAGTGACCGCCGCCGCCAGGATCTGCTCCTTGGTCCACGCCCCGCCGAGCGGCGGCAGAGCGGCCAGCGCGAGTGCCGCCAGGCCGGACAGCAGTGCCACGCGGGGCAGGGCCATACCCAAGTGCAGCCGTGCCAGGCGTCCCGTGCCGGCGGCGTGGATCGCTATCCCGGCGCCGAGGAACAGCAGCGCCTTGAAGGCAGCGTGGGTCACGAGTTGGGCTCCGCTCGCGGCCACCGAGCCAGCCCCGACCGCCACGAACATCAGGCCGTACTGCGCGGAGGTCGAGGCGGCCAGGGTGCGTTTGGCATCGGTCTGCAGCGTGGCGACGAGTCCGCCGGCCAGGGCGGTAGCCAAGCCGACGGCGGCTACGCTCGGCAGGAACCAGGGAATCGGTGCGAGAGTCGGCGCCAGGCGGATGAGCAGGTAGGCACCGGCGGCCACCATGGTGGCTGAGTGCAGCAGCGCGGAGACGGGTGTCGGACCGGCCATGGCAGCGAAGAGCCACGGCGAGAACGGCAGCTGCGCCGACTTCGCGGCGGCCGCCAGGAGCACGCCGCCGCCGATGACCGCCAGCAGCGTCGCGTCAGCCCGGTGGAGGTCGGCAAAGGCGAAGCTGCCCGTGGCAGCGAACGCCACGCCAGCGGCAACGTACAGACCGATATCGCCGAGCTGGGTGGTCACGAACGCCTGCGCCGCTGATCGGACAGCAATTGGATCGCGCCAGCGATGCGCGATGAGCGCCCAGGAGATGAAGCCAACCAGTTCCCAGGCGATCAATAGCGTCACGAAATCGGCCGCCGAGACGAGCAGCAGCATCGCCCCGACGAAGGTCAGCAGCAGCCCCAGCAGGCGCACCCGTCCCTCCCGCTCGGTTGCGGCGGCATAGGCCATCACGGGCGCTGCGATGAGCGGCACGAGGACGACCATTACACGTGTGAAGCCTGTCACGGCCAGGCTGAGCTCGATGCGAGGGCTCCAGCGCCAGCTCATACTCGGCTCGGAGAAGGCAGCCCACAGGCCCAGGGCCAGGGTGACCAGCACAACGGTCACGGCCACCAGGGCGACGCGATGAGGCCGCCGGCGCAGCAGCAACAGGCCGCCGCCACCCAAGATCGGCAGCAGCGGTAGTGCGAGAGCCATCACCCCTTCAGCCGCCGCAGTTTCTCGGTGATGTCAGCGCGCCGGATGCGGTAGACGTTGGTGATCAGGCCGAAGCCAAGCGCCATCTCGACCGCCATCACGGTCATGAATACGATCGCCAGCATCTGTCCCTGCGGGTTGCCTGCTGCGGTCAGTGCCCAGAAGGCGACGGCGGCCAGGATGCCGGCGTTGATCATCAGCTCGAGGCCCATCATGAGCATGACGAAGGATTGCTGGCTCAGGGCGCCGTAGACGCCGATGCCGAACACGGCTGCCGCCAGCACGAGCACGGTCTGCAGGGTCATGCGACTTCCGCGTCGTTCGGGTCCATTGCTGGCTCTTCCGAACCGTCGTCCGCCACGCCGTAACGACCGCGCCGGCTGGTGATCGCCACGGCGCCGACCATCGTCGCCAGCAGCGCCACGCCGGCGGTCTCGAAGACGAGCATCGAGTTGCCCAGCAGCTCTTCGCCGAGCTGGGCGGTCGCCGTCGCCGGCTCACGGTTCGCTTGGTCGGGAAAGTCCACCAGGAAGGCGGGGGCGGCGAGCACCGCGAATGCCAGGATCCCGGCAGCGACCGCCACGCGGTGCTGGTGCACCATCCACATCGGGTTGAGTCCAGCGGGATTCATCATGTACATGACCATTACTATGGCCATGATCAACATCTCGCCGGCCATCATCAGGATCAGCACCATGCCCAGGAACTCGCCGCCGAGCAGGACGATGACGCCCCCGACGGCAGCGAACGAGGCAAGCAGGTAAAAGGCGGCGCGCACCATTGAATCGGTGCGAAAGATGCGGTACGCGGTGACGAGGGCGCCAGCGGCGAAGAGCCAGAAGACGGCGTCGACGAGGAACGAATCGGTCATAGCAGCAGCAGGGCACCCGAGACGAAGATGTTGGCCAGCGCCAGTGGAATGAGGACGACCCAGGCGACGACCACAAAGCGCTGGATCCGAACGCGCGGCAACAGATGGCCGGCGGCGATCAGCACCAGCAGCAGAATGAGCGTCTTGAGCACGGTCCAGATCGGTCCGGGCAGCCAAGGTCCCCACCAGCCACCTAGGAAGGCGGCCGCACCCATGGCCGCGACGGCGACCAGCAGTGCGGCACGCGCTCCCTTCCACAGCAGACGCGCCACGCCGGAATCCTGGACAGAGGTCCCGCCGGCGAGATCGGCCGCATCGGGCAGGTTGAGCGGGCCCCAGAAGCTGACGGCCAGCCCGGCGATGAGGTAGAGCGGCAGACCCAGCGGTTGGCGCACGACGTTCCAGAGCGGCTGCTGGGCAGTGACGATATCGACGATCGACAGGGATCGCGCGGGGAGCGCGGTGGCCAGGGTGGCCAGCAGGAATGGGATCTGGAACGAGAGCGCCTGCGCCGCGTAGCGGTATGCGCCATGCAGCGCGAGCGCCGAGTTCGACGACCAGCCGTGCAGGTAGACGGCGATCATGACGAACGCGATGGCCGCCGAAAAAACGACGAAGCCTGTCTTCGGATCGGCGGCCGCCAGTCTGGCTCCCAGCGGGACCATGGCCAGGGCGACGGCAGCCAGCGCCGTCAGCAGCGCGGGAGCCGACGCCCAGCCGGCGGCGTCAGGGCGCTCCGTGGTCCCTCGGCGCTGGACGAGCAGCAGGGCGGCAGCTCGCAGCGGAAACGCCAGCCCATGGCGCAGCTGCCATGGCGTGCCGGCGACGACCGAGCCGACGAGGCGCTCGAGGACCGTCACCAGGTACACGGCGGCGACCATTACCGCCCCGATGACGATGACCGCGAGCTGTGGCGAGGGGAACTCGCTCATGCCGCCTCCGCCCCAACCCGCGAGGAGCTGACGAGGCCGGCCTCCTCCAGATCGAGATCGAGGCTGACGATCGTGGTGACCGCATCGCCCCACTCGAGGTTGGCGAGCAGCGTCGCGAGGAGCGGCCGCAGACGCTCGAACGGTGCATCGCCGGCAGCCAGCCGGCCACGCGGGGACTCGACGAGACCGGTCGTCCGCGTGCGCCGCGCGCCAGCGCGCCCCGCCAGTTCGAGGGACTGCACGGCTTCAGCCATCCGCAGCCGCCAACGAGCTGCGGCATCGCCGCCGTGCATCACAACTGGCTCGAAGCCGAGTGCCATGTACGATGGGTCTTCGGTTCGCGCGTCCTCCGCGAGTCCTGCGGCACGGCCGATCGGACCGACGCCCAGCCCAGCAAGCAGGCCCCGGTCGAGGCAGCCGATCCCTGCGCCCGACCATTGCGGCACCCTCACCAGCTCGAGGTGCCGTGTCAGCGAAGCAACGGCTGAGGCCTCGGCCGGCGTGGCGGAGCGCGCCAGGCGCAATACGCGCGCCGCGAGGGCCCGGAGTCCCTGCGTGAGCAGTGTGCCGGCCGCCCAGCGCAGATGATCGCGGGCGCGGGCGACTTCCAGTTCCGCGATCGAAACAGGCTCGGAAAGGGCTCGCAGGAACGGCTGCAGTCCGCGGCGTGCCGTGGCGTCTGCCCCCAATGCAGCGAACGGGCTGCCCGCAATAGCAGCTTCGACCACCAGATCGCCGGCCATCGTGACCTCTACGATCAGGCCGGTGGGAAAGCGCGGGAAGAAGGGACCGATCGCCAGTGGCAGCAGGTCGAGCCGCAGCCCATCGCGATCTGGCCCGAGCTCAGCCATCGGCCGACCGTACGGCGTTCCGCCGGTCATCCCGCTGCCACCCTGCCCGTATGGTCCGATCCCGCGCCATGGGTTCGGATCGACGTCTGGCAGCAGGGGAGGGTCCGATGCCCGGATGCCCGTCAATACGGCACGCTGCGCCTGCACGATGATGGCCACTGGATCCTCGCTGTCCGGGATCCGCACCGCGTGCGGCACCATCAGCGCCGGCATGGTGGACGCACCGAGCGGCCAGAAAACGGTGCAGCGCGGCCCCGGCATGGCATCGTGGACCGCGGCGAGCGGAGCTGACAGTACATCCGGCACCAGGCCGCCGATCAGAAGGAGCTGCGCCGCAGCGGGCTCGTCGACCAACTCGATCTCGCGCGAAAGGCGCAGGTCGGCAACTCGCTCGCGCGCTCCTGCGCCGGCGACGGCGAAGACCGGCACTGGTGCTCCGGCGGCCAGCTGTGCGAGCGCCTGCCTCAGGCCCACTCGAATGCCCCTTCCCGCCATGCGTAGAGGATGCCGAGCAGCAGGATGGCAATGAACATTCCCATCTCCACCATGGCGATCGGCCCCTCGGAGATGAATACCACCGCCCACGGATACATGTAGACCATCTCCATGTCGAAGGCGAGGAAGAGGAGGGACATGACGTAGTAGCGCGCGTGGTATCGGCTCCAGGCGTGGACCGATGGCGACAGGCCACCGCTGAACGGTACGCGTTCGGAGGCGCTCGCTGTCCGGTTCGCGCGGCCCAGCCGCCAGAGGACCAGTACGGCGACCACCGCGCTCACGAAAACCGTCAGCGTCACACCCAGTGGCCCGAGTAGGTTCATCCGTACTCTCCCAGCGAAATGGGGCCCTGGGCTTTAGACGTAGTCCGCCGGCGAGTCGCGGAAACTGTCCGCGCAATCTTGACTGCAGAAGTAGTAGGTCGTGCCGTCGTGCTCGATATTGGTCACGGCGTCGGCCGGGCTGATCTTCATGCCGCATACGGGATCGGTCACGGTTTGCTGGTCCAGCATGGTTGCGTTCCTTTCAGCTTCTGGTTGACGACAACGACCAGCATTGCATCCAGCGGACCACAGCGACCGCCCTCGAGCGTCCGTCCGACGATGACAATGTCAGATTACTTTCAGCAGGAGCATGGCGTCGCCCACGAGGACAATAGCATCCGGCAGCGTGGCGCTGCGCCACGCTCGTCGTGCAGCAGCGCGCAGCTGGTCCCGGAGCGCGCGGCGAGCGATCCGGAACAGCCATGCCCGAGCGGGGTCCCCGGGAAGGTCGTCGAAGCGCCGCCAAGCGACTACGGAAGTCTCAGCCACCACATCCTCGGCATCGGCTGAACTGGCGCCCCGGCGGCGGGCATAGGTGTGCAGCTCGGTGCGATAAGCCTTCCATCATGAACTCCCACCCGGTGCCGCATTCTCGGCCGATACCGCCGGGCCGCCTCCGTGGTGCACCCAGGGTCCTGACTTGACTACGGTCCTATCGTGTGATCGACACGCTACCCGCGAAGGCCTCGACCCCAATCCGGCGCCGGAGGCGATCGCGTTAGGGACTCCATCGTCGAAACGCGGATCGGCGAAGGCCAGGCGATCGCGTGATCCTGCCGCGGGATGGGGGCCGGGTGTACTCAGTGAGGCGCGAGGCGGCCACGACAGGAGTCCATTGTAGGGAAACACAAGGAGGCGTTGAACCATGACCATCCAGCCGAGCACCGCCAGCGACCCGGTGTGCGGGATGACGGTCGGCACAGCGCAGGCCAGCGCCGCCGGACTCACCGCCGCGCACGACGGGCTGACCTACTACGTCTGCGGCAGGGGCTGCAAGCTCGAATTCGAGGACGAGCCTGCCAGGTACGTATCTCCCCGACCATCGACCTTCGACGGAGATGTGAGCGCGACCCGTGCTTGATGGCCTGCTGGCGTTCTGGTTCGGATCGGTCGCCGTCTCGGTCGCCTACGTGGCCTGGGACCTTCTGGCCCGCACCCCGGCCATGGGCGTGATGAAGTGGGGCTGGGTCGTCGTCACGCTGTATACAGGCCCGATCGGCCTGGTTGCCTACGTCGCCTCCTGCCGCAAACCTCGCGGCGAGCGCCATGAGGAATGGGTGGCCCCCCTCTGGAAGCAGGCCGTCGGCTCCACCATCCACTGCCTGGCCGGTGACGCGACCGGCATCATCGTAGCCGGTGCCATCACCGGGGCCCTCGGCCTGGCAATGGGCATCGATCTGATCGTGGAGTATGTGGCTGGCTTTGCC
>JBBRXE010000021.1:0-17493 GCA_038248695.1 Candidatus Limnocylindria bacterium
CCGGAGTGGATGACCAAGCTGCGCCTCAAGGCATACCGCCACTTCGAGGCGCGGCCCATGCCGACCTGGGGCGGTGACCTGTCGCAGATCGATTTCCAGGACATTTACTACTACGTCACCGCCACCGACAAAGCGGTCCAGTCCTGGGACGACGTGCCGGACTACATCCGCCGCACCTACGACAAGCTCGGCATCCCCGAGGCAGAGAAGAAGTACCTGGCGGGCGTCGGCGGGCAGTACGACAGTGAGGTCGTCTACCACAATATCCGCGAGGATCTCGAGAAGCAGGGCGTCATCTTCGTGGGGACCGATGAAGGCCTGGTGCGCTATCCGGAGCTCTTCAAGCAGTACTTCGGGACGATCATTCCGGCGAACGACAACAAGCTCGCGGCGCTGAACACCGCGGTGTGGAGCGGCGGGTCGTTTATCTACGTGCCGCCCGGGGTCCACGTGGAGCTGCCGCTGCAGGCGTACTTCCGCATCAACACCGAGAACATGGGCCAGTTCGAGCGGACGCTGATCATCGCCGATGAGGGCAGCAGCGTGCACTACGTCGAGGGCTGCACCGCGCCGACGTATTCGACCGCGTCGCTGCACTCGGCGGTCGTCGAGATCATCGTCAAGAAGGGCGCGCGCGTCCGCTATACGACCATCCAGAACTGGAGCTCCAACGTCTACAACCTCGTCACCAAGCGCTCGACCGTGGAAGAGGACGGGGTGATGGAATGGGTCGACTGCAACCTCGGCTCGAAGTTGACCATGAAGTACCCCAGCATCTATCTGCTCGGTGAGCGGGCGCACGGCGAGGTGCTGAGCATCGCCTTCGCGGCGGACGGCCAGCACCAGGACGCCGGCGGCAAGATCATCCACGCAGCGCCGAACACGACCTCGCTGATCACCTCCAAATCGATCAGCCAGGGCGCCGGCCGGACCAGCTATCGCGGGCTGGTCAAGGTCTACCCCGGGTGCAAGCGCGCGAAGTCGACCGTCCGATGCGACGCGTTGCTCCTCTCCGACGAGGCGCGCTCCGACACGTATCCGTACATGGAGATCGACGAGGAGGACGTCACCATCGGCCACGAGGCGACGGTCAGCAAGGTCGGCTCCGACCAGCTCTTTTATCTCATGAGCCGCGGCCTGTCCGAGGCAGAGGCGTCGGGCATGATCGTCAACGGCTTCATCGAGCCCATCGTCAAGGAGCTTCCGATGGAGTACGCGGTCGAGATGAACCGCCTCATCCAGCTGTCCATGGAAGGCTCCGTCGGGTGACGATCGTCAGCGAGGCGACCAGGCTCGACCTGGCCGCCATCGTCGCCATCAGCGAGGCCAACGACGAACCGGGCTGGCTCCGCGACCTGCGCCGCACGTGGTGGCAGCGCGCCGAGGCCACGCCGTGGCCCAAGGACGAGGAGGAGTGGCGCCGCACCTCGCTTGACAAGCTGCCACGCGACGTCGAGCTGCTGATGGACCCGCCCCGCGTGGAATGCCACGTGGACGATGAGCTGCTGCGTACCGGTGTCGTCTTCGGCGACCTGCGCGACGCGCTGCGCGAGCATCCCGACCTGGTGCGTCGCGCGCTGAGCGAGACGGTCGCCCCGGCCGCGGCGGCCATGCCGGGGCCTCCAGCCGATGGCGTCGCCGCGGAGCAGCCGCGCAGCGTCGGCTCCGGTGAGTGGGGCCCGGGCGCCACCGAATTCGACTCACATGACAAGTTCTGGGCATTGGCACAGGCAGCCTGGACGGGCGGCACCTTCCTGTACGTGCCAGCCGATGTCGCCATCGAGGATGCGCTGCTCGCGCGGTCGGTGATCGATCGCGGCAACGTCGCGTACTTTCCGCTGACGCTGGTGCTGGCGGAGCGCGGGGCGCGCGTGAGCCTGCTCGACGAGCACCGCTCGCCGGACGGTGAGCCGGTCTGGTTCGGCGGCATCGTCGAGATCCGATCCGGGCGTGACTCGTGGGTGCGCTACGCGAACCTGCAGCGCCTGGGTGACGCGACCTGGAACATCGGCGCGCAGCGTGTACAGGTCGGTCCCGGCGCCGACGTGACGACGCTCAACGCGGAGGTCGGCTCGGCCGTCACCAAGGTCGGCCTCGACGTGCGCATGACCGGTGACGGCGGCACCTCGCGGCTGCTCGGCCTACTGGCGGCGGGTGAGGACCAGCACATCGACATCAATGCCTTCCAGGACCTGTCGGCCAGCCACGTGACGAGCGATCTGCTGTACCTGTCGGCCCTCTACGATCGCGCCCGCGCCGCCTTCTACGGCGTGACCAAGGTGCGCGCGCACGCCAAGGCGACGAGCTCGTACCAGGAATGCCGCAACCTGCTGCTCAGTCCGGACGCTGGCGCGGAGCCGATCCCGGTGCTCGAGATCGAGACGAACGACATCTTGCGTTGCGGCCACGGCGCCACCGCCGGGGCGATCGACCCGGTGCAGCTCTTCTACGCTCAGTCACGGGGCCTGCCACCAAAGCAAGCGGAACGCATGATCGTGCGCGGCTTCTTCGAACAGGTCGTGGCACAGATCGACTCCGAGCCGATCAAGGCCCGCGTGCTGGAGGCACTCGCGGCGCGCATCGGTTCCGCCGACGTCAGCGACGAGGCCGCCTGATGACCATCGAGCGCGCGACCAGCGGATTCGTCACCGGCCTGCGGGCGGCCAACGTCACACCGGGCACGGTGCAGGTCGTCGAGGTCGACGGCCGGTCGCTCTGCATCGGGCTGACCGAGGACGGCGAGTGGGGCGCCATCGACAACGTGTGCACCCACGACGGCGGCGTGCTGGGCGAGGGCGAGCTGGACGACAACGCCGTCGAGTGTCCGCGCCACGGCGGCCGCTTCGACCTCTTCACCGGACGCGTGCTCGCCCTGCCACCGGTGCGGCCGGTGCGCGCCTACCAGACCCACGTCGAGGGCGACGACGTGATGGTGGAGCTGTAGCGACATGAAGATCAGCACGCGCACCGAGTACGGCGTCCGCGTCCTGGTGTCGCTGGCGCGACTTGGCTCTGACGGGCCGCTGTCATTGACCGGCATCGCCAAGGCCGAGAAGCTGCCGCACGCCTACCTGGAGCAGCTGGTCGGAGACCTCCGGCGTGCCGGCCTGCTGACGGCCACGCGCGGCCAGGCGGGCGGCTACCAGCTCAGCCGACCGGCAGAGGAGATCCAACTTTCCGAGGTCGTGCGCGCCCTCGAAGGTCCGCTGCTCGAGATGCCGTGCGCCGGCGCCGACAACCTCGAGATCTGCGACCGGCCGCAGCCGTGCAGCGTGCACGAGCTGTTCCAACGCGTCCACGAGGCGCTGGATGGCACGTTGACCGCGACGACGCTGGCCGAGGTGGCCGCCACCGCGGGCGGGCCACCGTATCCGCCGACGGTGCGCCGACGCGCGGCGCAGCAACACGCCGCGCTGCTGGTGGCCGCCGCCGGCGCGCCGAACACCGAACTGACCAACCGGACCGCATCGGTCCTCGAGCAAGCGTAAAGGGAGTTCATGACTGAACAGCTGGTGATCCGCGACCTCGAGGTCAGTATCGGATCGAAGAAGATCCTCAAGGGCCTGAGCCTGACCGTGCGGCAGGGCGAGGTCCACGCGCTGATGGGGCCGAACGGCTCCGGCAAGACGTCGCTGGCCTACACCCTGATGGGCCATCCCGAGTACCGCGTCGACGCGGGCAGCATTACCTGGAACGGCGAGAGCCTGCTCAAGATGGCGCCGGACAAGCGCGCGCGGCTGGGCATCTTCCTGGCGTTCCAGTACCCGAGCGCCATCCCGGGTGTGACCGTCGCGAGCTTCCTGCGTAACATCTACAACGCCGTCCACCACCCGCAGCAGCCATCGACCGAGGAGGCCGGCAGGATGCCGCGCTACACGGGCATCCCGCTCGCCAAGTTCCGCAAGCTGATGGGCGAGAAGATGAAGCTGCTGCACATGGACCCCGTATTCGCCACGCGCTACGTCAACGAGGGCTTCTCCGGCGGCGAGAAGAAGCGCCTGGAGATGCTGCAGATGGCGATCCTGAGCCCGAAGATGGCGATCCTGGACGAGACGGATTCGGGCCTCGATATCGACGCGCTGCGCAACGTAGCGGAGGGCATCAACGCCACCCTCAGCCCGGAGATGGGCGTGCTGATGATCACCCACTACCAGCGCATGCTGAACTACGTCAAGCCGCAGTTCGTGCACGTCATGCTCGATGGCCGCGTGGTGATGTCCGGCGGCGAAGAGCTGTCGCACCAGCTGGAGGCCAACGGCTACGACTGGGTTCGCGAGCAGGTGGGTGCGCCGCTGGGCGTCGGTGACGAGGCCGCCGAGCCCGAGCCCGTCGCTCCGCACGCCTGACCGGGCAGAAGGACGACACGACCCATGGCGCTGCAGCAGGCAATTCCGACGACGACCTCCGAAGGGTTGAATGGAGCCGCGCTGCGCGCTGACTTCCCGATCTTCGACACGCCGGCGCGCAACGGCGAACGGCTGGTCTACCTGGACTCGGCCGCTTCCGCGCCGAAGCCGCGCAGCGTGATCGATGCGCTCTCCGATGCCTACGCGCATCACTACGCCAACGTGCACCGCGGGATCTATGAGCTGTCCGAGGATGCAACGGCGCGCTACGAGGGAGCACGCAAGCGGCTGGCGAGCTTTATCGGCGCACCGTCGAGCCGCGAAGTGATCTTCGTGCGCAACGCCACTGAGGCGATCAACCTGGTCGCCTACTCATGGGGTCGCGCCAACGTGCGCGCCGGTGACCTCATCCTGTCGACGGAGATGGAGCACCACGCCAACCTGGTGCCCTGGCAGCAGCTCGCCATCGAAACGGGGGCCACGCTCGAATACGTGCGCATCACCGATGACGGCCGCCTGGATCCCGACGATCTGGCAAGCCGTCTGGCCAAGGGGCCGAAGCTGGTGGCGATCGCCCAGGTCAGCAACGCGCTGGGGACCATCAACCCGGTGGCCGAGATCACGCGGCAGGCCCATGCTGCCGGCGCGCTGGTGCTGCTCGACGCGGCGCAGAGCGTGCCGCACATGCCCGTTTCGGTTGCGGAGCTTGGCGTCGACTTCGCCGCGTTGTCAGGCCACAAGATGCTCGGCCCATCGGGCATTGGCGCACTGTGGGCGCGCCGCGAGCTGCTGAACGCCATGCCGCCGTTCATGACCGGCGGCAGCATGATCCGGCGCGTGACGCTGGAAGGCACGGAATGGAACGAGGTGCCCTGGAAGTTCGAGGCCGGCACGCCGGCCATCGCCGAGGCGCAGGGCCTGACCGCGGCGATCGACTATCTCGAGGCGCTTGGCATGGACAACGTGCGCGCCCACGAGCGCGAGCTGTTCGTCAAGGCCTGGGGGGCGCTCTCCGCGATCGACGGCGTGCGCCTGCTTGGCCCGTCCGATCCCGACGCGCATGCCGGCGTGATCAGCTTCGTGCTCGACGGCATCCACCCGCACGACGTGGCCACCGTCTTCGACCACGAGGGCATTGCCGTGCGCGCGGGCCATCACTGCGCACAGCCGGTGATGCTGCACTACGACATCCCGGCCACCACTCGGGCGAGCTTCTACGTGTACAACGCGCCGGACGACATCGCCCGCCTGACCGATGCGATCCGCGCGGTCCAGCGCCTGTTCGCCCGCTGAGGACGCATGGACAACCTCTATCGCGATTTCATTCTCGAGCACTACCGCAACCCGCATAACAAGGGGTTGCTGGAACCGCATGACCTGCAGTTCGCCGATTCGAATCCGACCTGCGGCGACGAGCTTTCGATGACCTTCGTGCTCGATTCCGGCGGCGAGCGCATCGTCGACGTCGCCTTCGACGGACGTGGCTGCGCGATCAGCCAGGCGTCGGCCTCGATCCTGACCGATGAGCTGCGCGGCATGAGCCTTGACGAGGCGCGTGAGATGGACCCGAAGGACCTGCTTGAGGGCATCGGCGTACCGATTGGTCCGGCGCGGCTCAAGTGTGCGCTGCTCTCGTACAAGGTGCTCCAGGGGGCCGTGCGCGGCGGCGAGACGGCGTGGCCCGAAGTGGCCGACGTCGCAGGCTAGCTCCCTCTTTTCCCGACCCCCAGAGCTCTCGAGGATTACCCACACGCCATGACCAATCACATGGGCCAGCCGTACATTCGGCAGGCGAGCGTCGTCGAGTCGCTGCGCCTGGCGGGCGACGGCCGACGCATCATCGACGTTCGCGAGACGTCGGAATGGAGCGAGGGCCATATACCCACGGCCACGCACCTGCCCCTGCGAGAGGTGGCCGAGCGCATCCAGGAGCTGGTGCCGGATCCGTCGACGCCGTTGCTGATCCATTGCCAGTCTGGCGCCCGCTCGGCGCGTGCCAGCGCCGAGCTGGCGCAGCTCGGCTACGGGGACGTTGTCAACATGGCCGGCCATATCGGCGATTGGAAGAAGCTCGGCGGCGCCTGGGAAGAGCCGAAGCAGCTGCTCACCGACGCGCAGCGCATCCGCTACAGCCGCCAGATGCTGATTCCGGAGATCGGCCAGGAGGGCCAGCGTAAGCTGCTCGACGCGAAGGTCCTGCTCATCGGTGCCGGCGCGCTGGGTTCGGGCGCGGCGTTCTACCTCGCCTCGTCCGGTGTGGGCACTATTGGCCTGGTCGATGACGACGTGGTCGAGGAGTCGAACCTGCAGCGCCAGATCCTGCATACCACCGAGCGCATCGGCATGCTCAAGACGGAGTCGGGTCGGCTGGCCATTAATGCGCTGAACCCCCAGACGCGGGTCGTCGAGCATCGCGAGCGGCTGACCGCCGACAACGTCGAGCGGCTGATTGCGGACTACGACGTCATCCTGGACGGCACCGATAACTTCGACACGCGCTACGTGCTGAACGACGCGGCGATCAAGTTTCGCAAGCCGGTCGTCCACGGCTCGATCTACCGCTGGGATGGGCAGGTGACCACCTTCGTGCCGTTCGAGGGTCCGTGCTACCGCTGCATGTACCCGACGCAGCCGCCGCCGGAGCTTGCCCCGGCCTGCTCGGTGGCGGGCGTGCTGGGCGTGCTGCCCGGCATCATCGGCCTGCTGGAGGCCAACGAGGTGTTCAAGCTGGTGCTCGGCGTCGGCCAGACGCTCGCGGGACGGCTGCTGATGTTTGACGCGATGGGCACGACCTTCGACGAGGTCAAGGTCTGGCGCGACCCGGACTGTCCGGTCTGCGGCGTCGACTCCCCATTCGCCGCTGCCGCGGAGACGCGGGTCGAGGTGCCCGCGTGAGCAGCGTTCGCATCCCACCGGTGCTGCGCGACGCCGTTGGCGGCACGCGCCAAGTCGACGCCGCCGGCGACACGGTCAGTGCCGTGCTCGACGACCTGTTTGCCCGCTACCCTGCGCTGCGCGAGCGGGTGACCGAGGACGGCGAGCTGTCGCACTTCATCAACGTCTACGTCAACGATCGCGACGTGCGCTACCGCGACGGGCTGGCCACCACGGTCGGCCCCGACGACACCGTGATCCTGCTTCCCGCCATGGCTGGAGGCGCTGGCTAGGCCGATGTCGACGCTGGCGCGTCCGACGGCGCGCGGCGCCCACGCGGACATCGTGGATGCCATCGGCCATACGCCGATGGTTGAGCTGCCGCGGTTGGCGCCACATACGGGCGTACGGATCTTCGCCAAGCTCGAAGGCATGAACCCGACCGGCTCGGTCAAGGACCGCGTCGCGCGGGCGATGCTGCTCGATGCGCGCGCATCGAGCGCGCTGCGGCCGGGGCAGACGATCCTGGAGCCGTCGAGCGGCAATACCGGCATCAGCCTGGCCATGGTCGGGGGGCGCCTGGGCCACCCGGTACGGATCGTGATGCCAGACAACACGACGCCCGAGCGCGGGCAGCTGCTGACGTTGTTCGGCGCCGAGGTCGTCCACTCAGCGGGGGCTGAGGGCTCGAACGGCGCCATCCGGTTGGCTCAGTCGCTCGCCGCCGCGGATCCGTCGCTGTTCATGCCGTACCAGTACGGCAATGCGGCAAATCCCGCGGCGCACTTCGAGACGACCGGTCCCGAGATCCTGGCGGCTGTTCCGGAGGTGGATGCCTTCGTCGCTGGGCTCGGCACCGGCGGGACGCTGACCGGCGTTGGTCGTTGCCTGAAGGCCGCGCGGCCGTCCGTACGGATTATCGCCGCGGAGCCGCTCCCAGGGGAGCTGGTGCAGGGGCTCCGCTCTCTCGATGAGGGCTTCGTGCCCCCAGTCCTCGACGAGTCGCTGCTGGACGATCGCTACCTCGTCAACAACCGCGACGCGGTCATCGGCGTGCGGCGCCTCCTGCGCGAGGAGGGCATCTTCGCGGGGTTGTCCAGCGGTGCGGCGCTGGCCGTGGCGGTCCGCGTGGCGCGCGACCTGCCGTCCGGCAACGTGGTCGTGCTGCTGGCCGATGGTGGCTGGAAGTACCTCTCCACCGAGCTGTGGACGCGCGACCTCGACGACCTCGAGGACGAGCTCGAAGGGTCGCTGCTCTGGTGAATTCCGCAGGCCACGGCGCCGATCTGATCGGCCTGACCCTGACGCCCGCCGTCGCAGAGGGACTGCTGGCGCATGCCCGTGCTGAGTTGCCGAACGAGGCCTGCGCACTGCTGTCGGGATCGCTCACCGAGCACGTCGCGCAGCGCGTCCACCCGGCGCGCAACAGCGAGGCGAGCCCGCTGCGCTACAACGTCGACCCGCAGGACCTCGTGCGCATCACGTTCGCCATCGAGGATGCCGGCGAGGACCTTGTCGCCATCTTTCACTCCCACACCCGCTCGCCCGCCGTGCCGTCGGCCACCGACCGCCGCACGGCGCAGTACCCCGACGTCTTCTATGTGCTCGCCACCCTGGCCGATGCCTCCGCGTCGGCCGCCCGAGCACTGCGCGCCTGGCGCATTCACGGCGGGCAGGCCTTCGAGGTGCCGCTGAAGATTGTCGCATCGATTCCGCGATGAGCAGTGCACCAGAACGAACGAAAGGATCGTCAGCGTGAGAAGCGGCTGGCCATCCACATTTGTGGCTCCTCGCTATGTGGTGCGGGTAGACAGCGTGGCGTAGCCGCTCCGCTCCCGGCTCCAGTCCAACCGCCGATTGGCCAGAAGTCGATGTCATCCGCATTCGTCACCTCCAGCGCTCCGCGGCGACCGCACCGAGGCCCCCCACGCTCAGGGTGACCGTTTCTGGCCGTCGCCCGCCCGGCCGACTGGATTACGGCTGATCACAGCGAGATCCGACCAACCGCCGTGACGTCGGCGCAGTCCTGGCGAGAAGGACCTTGCTCCCGACGTGGCAGACGTCGGTCCCCCACCGGCCCGACACCGTTCGGTCGCAGCTCCACATCGCAACCCCCACGCTGCGGAAAACGCGCACGCAGGCAGAAGCACGCGCCCCACCCAAAACCAGCGAGGGGCCACAACTGTCGACGAGACCGAGTCGACGAGAAGATTGACAACAATGTGACTGCAGAGCAAACTCCGATATTGGGTTCTCCTGCCCGGAGCGGCTTGGCGGAGCTTGGAAGGCGTCGGAATGCGAGCGGTTCGGGTGGCGCTTGTTCTGGTGTTGGTCTTGTCTGCGCGGGCTTCCATTGTCCGCGCCAATACGTTTGGTGCCGTCACATGCGACACGTCACTCGACTCGCAGTGCGTCGCTAACAACTGGGCCCACTACTACTACGTGGTTAGCCTCAGCGCGGGGTTGAAAAGCGACTCGGCTTGGGTCTCCAGCAATGTCTACAACCCGATTCAATCTATCTCGATGTCCGAAACCACTTCCACTAGCACCGCTGACATCATGCTGACCGAGGGCTCGTACGGTTTGAATGGATACCGTGCTTGGACGCAATGTGATACGAACGCGACGTACGGTGGCTCGGGAGTCGGACGATGGTGCAAGGCGCAACTCGTCAAATTCAACAGTGGGGCCTACCCGAGCGAGTACAACAGCTCCGCGAAGCGCCGATTTGTGGTCTGCCATGAGGTCGGTCACACCCTGGGACTGCATCACGAAACTGCGAGTGTCGGTGGCTGCATGCATGACCTACCGCTCAACTACTCAGGAAGCTACCCGTCCAACCTGGCGCAGCACGATGTCTACCACATCGACAATTGGTACTGACGATGCCCCCCTTCACGACTCGGAGGTATTGGATCCCCGCACTAGCAGTGGCGGTGGTGGCGCTTGCCCCACTGCAGTGGGTCTCGCCAAGGCAGGTATCCGATGACTTCTGGCGGCACCTGCACGTCAATGGATCCGAGATCGAGCAGTACGACAACCTGGAGTCGATGGCCGGATCTGCGGATGCAGTCGTCAAAGGACGTATCACCGATATCGCAGCGGGCCGTGTATTCGGGTGGCGGGACGACATGCTGCCAAACCCAGAATGGACACGCGTCCAGTACGCGACGATCACGGTTGAGATCAGCGAATTACTCGCGGGAGCTCTACGTCGAGAGGACATGGAGCGCGTGGCGCTCGAAGTCATGGTGGGTAGCGAGGAGACGGGTTCTCTGCGATCGAGCCTGCCTACTGAAGACGGCTTCTTCTTCCTGCGGAGCAAGGGTGACGAAGCTCGCCGACTCGGCCTTTCGTCGGAGAGAATCGAGGAAGAGAGACCGTTCTATCGGTTGGTGATCGCGGACGGTCTGCTTCGAATCTTTGACGGACGAGTGGCGCCGGCATTCGCTGCAGATCAGCCATTCCTCCTGGAGCTGGAGGGAATGCCGGCGGACGACGTTCGGGCGCGGATCATCGCCGCAGACGCCATCTCGGCGCTCAGGCAGGATCGGGCGGGCTGAACGTGCTAGGCCGCGGGAGGACCTATATCGCCGTCATGATCTTGTTCCTTGGCGGCTGCCGGGCTGAGGCGCTGACCCCGAGCCAGCTGAGTCCCACGGCGCTCGCGAGTCCCACGCCTCTGGTGAGTCCCACGGCGATCGGCACTCCTGTGGGCTCGTGGCGCCCCATCGCGGCCGCGCCGATCTCTGCGCGTGTCGAACACACGGCCGTCTGGACGGGCCACGAAATGGTGATCTGGGGCGGAGGAACCTACCCGGTCGATGAGCCTGACGAGGCCATGGGCGCCGCCTACGATCCGACGACCGATCACTGGCGCGTCCTGCCGCAGGCATCCATCTCACGGCGCTGGGCGCAGAACGCGACCTTCACCGGCCGCGAGGTGCTGATCTGGGGCGGGCTCGGCCCCGACGGGGAGCTCGCGGACGGAGCGGCCTACGATCCCGCGACCGACGCATGGCGCCGGCTGGCACCCTCCCCACTGCGCGGCGGCGCCGAATTCGTGGGCGCATGGACGGGCGAAGAGTGGCTGCTGGTCGAGGCCAATGCCGCTGACGAGCAACAATCTCCATCGGGCAAGGCTGCTGCCTACAACCCGACCACGGACACCTGGCGCCAGATCGCTGATGCACCGCTGCAGCCGGGGTGGGCGGCCACCGCGACCTGGACCGGCACCACATTGACCGTGATCCGCTTCGCCAACGCCGGGCCGAGCGGCGGTGCGCAATACGACCCACAGTTGGACACCTGGACGCCCATCCCCGACAACCAGGAGCTTGGCTTGCAGGGCTATCCCTTCGCCACCTCCACGGATAGTGGTCTCTTGGTCACGCGCGGGACGATCCAGACTTCGGCTGGCGTTCAGGCGGGTCCTGCCGCGTGGCTGTACGAACCCACGCAGATGGCCTGGCGTTCGGTTGCAGCACCACCCGATGCTCTGCCGTACGGGCCTCCGGTGCTGGCTGGCAACCTGGTGATCTACTACGCGCCCGATGGCGCACCGAGCTGGGCGTACTCGCCAGCCGACGATCGGTGGCTGGCCATGCCGATCGCAGACGACCGGTTTCGTGAGTTCTGGAGCACCGTGTGGACGGGACAGGCGGTACTGGTGTGGGGCGGTTCCAATCCCGGCGGGTCAACGACGACCGACGGCAGAGCACTCCGCCTTGCGGAGTAGCAATGGCTGGCAGACGACGCCCGGGACCCTCGATTCCTGCCGATGGTCTTGAGCTGACCACGTGCAGAAGGCACCGACCGCATCGGTCCCGACTGCGAACTTGAACCCATTGCAACCGATCACCCCCGCGGCACTGCGCCATGCCGCAGGCCATGAGGTGCGGCTCCACATCCGCTGAGCGGCCGCGGCTCAGGTCGCCGGCTTCGCGGTGTCCAGCACGCGACTGCCCTGCAGGTCGACCGTGACGTCGAGCGCGGGGCTGCCCTCCTCGCCCCCGGAACGGTAGCTGAGCACGAACTGGCCGTCCCGCGGCGGAGGCAACCAGCGCCCCCCGACAAGCGCCAGTCCACTCAGCTGTTCTGTAGTCACGCCGGCACGCGCGATGCCGTCGAGCGCGCCGTCCAGGGCGGCCGGATAGCCATGCAGGTCGGCCACCAGCAGCTCGACGGTGCCATCCGCGGGCGTGACCGAGAAGGTATAGAGGTCCTCGCCGGCGGCGCCGTCCGGGGTGCCGGAGAGATCGATGGTGCACTCCTCGGCGCCGCACGAAGCACTGACCGTCAGCGTCGGCCAGGGCGCTCCGTCGAAGGTCCACATGGCGGTCGCGAGCTGCTCGGCGATCGCAACCGTCTGCAGCGCCTGGGGCACGCCGCCCGGGCGCCGTGAAGCTTTCATGGCGGCCAGGACGGCCGGCGCATCGTACGGTCGCGCGGCGGCTCTTGCCGAAGCAGATGGCGACGGGCTGATGCTCGGAGAAGCGTCCGGTGGCCCGCTCACCTGCGGAGTAACAGTCCCCGACGACGAGGCGGACGAGAGCGGCGCCGGCGATGGCGCCGGGCCGCCGCAGGCGGCCACGAAGAGCAGCGCCGTCGCGCAGGCGGCTCGAACCAGGAATCGCATTGCCCCGAGTCTAGAGGTTGCAGGGCTGCCGACGGAAGCACTGATCTCCGCACGCTTATGCTCTCAGTTCAAGATGGCGCGGTGCAGGAAGGCCGCCATCTGGCCACGGGTCACCGCGATCTGCGGGCAGTACTTGCCAGGAGCACAGCCACCGGTGATGCCCGATGCGGCCAGCGCGTTGATGTTGTTCTCGTGCTGATTGCCGTTGTCATCGGTGAAGGCGTCGATACTGCTGGCCGGCAGGTGGAAGGCACGCACCAGGAAGCTGGCCATCTGGTCGCGATTGACCGGATCCTTGGGGCAGTAGCGCCGCACTGCGCAGCCGACGGTCACGCCCGCCGCCGCCAGGCGGTTGATGTTGCCCTCGTGGATACTGCCGTTATCGTCATCGAAGTAGTCGGTGCTGGTCGCGGGCAGGTTCAGGGCACGCACCAGGAAGCTGGCCATCTGGTCACGCGACACGTTGGCATCGGGGCAGTAGGTGGTCGCCGTGCAGCCCGCCGTGACGCCGCGGCTGTAGATGAACAGGATGTCGTTGCGGAAGCTGCTGGAGTTGATGTCGGTGAAGGGACCGCTGGCTGATATACCGGGGATCTTTGACCAGGCCAATGCGTACCGCTCACCTCCGGCCGCGAGCGGATCCGCCGGCAGCCGGATGGTTGCCGTTCCGGACGACGCGGCGGTGAACTCGACGACCTCATAGTTGTTGTCGAAGGTGTAGCTGCCGACCAGCTTGCCGCCGGGCTGCACGACCTGCAGATCGAAATCGGTGAGCAGCGCGTCCGACTTGGTGAGGTCGCTCGATCCGGAGGTGTGGCTATTCCACGATGCGGCGACCCGCACCAGCTCGCCAGCCTGCACGCTGATCTGCTGTTGCACGGTTGGCGATCCATCGGTCGCGCCGATCTGGTAGCCGCCATATTGCCCGTCACCGCTGCCCAGGATCCGGTTCGACCAGAGGGCGGACGGCACGCCAACGCCCTCATGATCGGCGTTGCGTGAGCCATCCGGCATGTGCGCGTGCTGGAACGCCCCGGCCATCAGCAGCGCGCGAACCGCCTCCGGCCAGATCGCCAGTGCGGGCGCACGGGCGATGAGCTGCGCAGCGATCCCGCCGACGATCGGGGTGGCGACGCTCGTCCCGCTTGCCGCGAGGCCGTTCGCGGTCCGCACCGAGACGGCCGGAGCCGACAGGTTCGGCTTGTTGAAATCGCCGTGTGCGTTCCAGGCCGTGCCGCTCGGGTCGACGTAGCTGCTGCCGTTCGAGCCGGGCACGTACCAGATCCCGTCGTCGTCGAGTGCCGCCGTGCCTCGGTCGTCCGTCCCTCCGACGGTCAGCACATTCCAGGATCGACCGGGCGAACCGACCGTCCAGCTCGAGAAGTTGACGTAGTTGCCGGCGGCCGAGACCGCCAGGCGGCCATCCTCGGCCACGATCGAGTCGAAGTAGCGGCGCGCCTCCTCGGCGCCGGTCGCCGTGTCCTGCACCAGCGAGGTGTTGACGATGTCGGCATCGCCACCGCCCGGCGAGATGGCCCAGTCGGCGGCGGCAATCACCGCGCGGTCATAGGTCAGCGACGGTGTGTAGCCTCCCGTTCCGGAAGAGATGATCAGGGCGCCGGGCGCGACGCCTCGATAGGTCGCGTTCTTGCCGGCGACCGCGCCGGCCACCCAGGTCGGATGGTCGAACGCTCCCGTTCCGGTGTACGCCAGCGTGCCGCTGGTGCTGTGCGAGGAAACGACCTTGCCCGCCAGGTCGCCCGAGTTGCGCACGTTGTGGTATTCGACGACCGCATAACGCACTCCGGTTCCCTGGTCGCCACTCCCCGAGGTCCAGTCGGCCTGGACCGTCCGCCCTGCGGTGGTCATCGTCGGCTCCCACGCCTGCTCGAGACCGATGCTGGTCACGCCCTTCTCGTCCGCCAGCTCGGCGACGCGTCCGGCGGCAAGGTCCACGAAGACGAGCGGCGCCGACGTACTGGCATAGGCGAGCGTGCCGCCGAGGGCCTCCACCTGCACCTGCGCCTTCGACTGGACCGATGCATATGCGTCGTGCCGCGCCTGCCACAGCTCGGCGCGGATGGTACGAACCGTCGCAAGGTCGTCGACCAGCGGCCGGTCGCCGATCCAGGTCAGCTCAGGATGTCGGGCGACGACGGCCTGCACGCCTGAGCTCGCGTCTGTGGCGAGCCAGACGGCCACCGGAAGCGATTCCTGGCCGGGAGCCGCCGCGACCGCGCGCCGCAGCGCGAAGTCGGCCTTCCGATCAAAGGCGGGCATTGCCGCAGCGGACGCTCGCGAGCCGGCATCGAGCAGCTCCGGACCGCCGAGGGCGCCTGAAGCATCGCGGTAGACCGTCCTGACGTCGCCGTCGGGGCCGACGAACTTGCCGGCCCACAGTTGAGCGCCGGATCCCGGGAGCGTCGTCGGGCGCTGGTAGACGAGGTGGTACTCGTCGGGTGTGCCACCCTCCGTTTCCGCCAAGTGCTGGGCAGCGGCCCACGCATCCGGAGTCGTGGCGTCGACGACGGATGGCTCGCCGAGCGTTGCCGCGAGCACCAGGACGAGAGCCACCGCCGCGGTTGGCGCGCGCTGTCGAGGCCTCCGCCCTGAGCCGTCGCCGCGCTGCATGGCGCTCTCCCGTATGACAATGTCATACTTATCGATCGCTCGAAGTCTATCGCAATGCTGTGCTCGCCAACGTCCACCGGTCGATGGCGATTTCGTTCGGGTACCCTGTTACGCATGAGTTCCGGATCGGGGTTCAGTGCATCGGTCCATGCCGACCGTCTCCGGCGAGCTGCCGCGCAGGCGGCCGAGCGCGATGTGCTGGCGCTCCTCATCACGCCGTCGTCCGACTACGCCTACCTGCTCGGCTACCATCCACCGGCGCTCGAGCGGCTGACCTGCCTGATCATTCCGGCTGACGGCAGCCCATCGCTTGTCGTTCCGCGCCTGGAGGAGCCGTTGGCGCGTCACGAGCTCGGCGAGCTGGCTGACGAGGTTGAGATCCTGATGTGGGACGAGACCGATGATCCCTTCCGCCTGGTGCGCCGTCATCTCAGCGGAGGTGCCGAGCCGATGCGCGTCGCCGTCCAGGACCAGATGTTCGCCCGCTTCGTGCTGCGTCTGCGCGCGGCACTCGATCCGATCGAGCTGGTCGAGGCCGGCCCGTCGATGGCCGCCCTGCGCCGCATCAAGACGCCCGAGGAGGTGGATCGGCTGCGCGCCGCGGCCGCCGCGGCCGACCAGGCGATGCTGCGGATCACCGCTGAGCGGCTCTCCGGCCGGACCGAGGCCGAGGTCAGCTTGCACATCCGCGAACTGCTGCTCGACGCCGGACACCAGGTCGCCGGCTTCGCCATCGTGGCGTCGGGGCCGAATGCCGCCAGCCCGCATCACGAGGCAGGCGATCGGGTCATCTCCCCCGGCGACGCAGTGGTGCTCGACATCGGCGGCACCCGCGACGACTACTGCTCCGATACGACCCGCACCGCGTTCGTCGGGGAGCCGCCGGCGGAGTTCGCGGCGCTGTACGCCGTCCTGCGTGTGGCACAGTCGGCGGCGTGTGCCGCGGTAGCGCCCGGAGTTGCCGCGCGCGACATCGATCGGACCGCACGACGCATCATCGACGAGGCGGGATTCGGGGAGGCGTTCATCCATCGAACCGGGCACGGCATCGGCATGGAGACGCACGAGGAGCCGTACATCGTCGAGTCGAATCTCGAGCCGCTGCAGGCCGGCCACGCCTTCAGCATTGAGCCGGGGATCTACCTTGCCGGGCGCTGGGGCGCGCGCATCGAGGACATCGTGGTCTGCACCGCGACCGGTGGCGAGCGCCTGAACACGACCAGCACCGAGCTCTATCTGGTCGAATAGTCGGCAGCGCTTGCGCCAGCGGACGCGGCGACGCGACGGCCCGTGTTGGCAGCCGTAGTACCGATGCATCGGTCATACATCATCGGACGGCCTCCGGGCTGCGTGTGGCAGATGCATCGGGCAGTCAGCCGCACTTGCTGCGCGCAGGCGTGCGGCCCGCGCTCAGCATTTGCCGATACGTCGGCCAAACCGCGCGCGGCCACCGCTTCCGGCGAAGAACGGCCGCTGGTGGCTCCGTAGCTCGCAGCACGCGTCAATGCGGGAAGCAGCCCGAGCTCCTTCCCGAACCATGGCGTGGGGCGAGTCGAATCGGAAGGAGCTGCCCCATCAGCCGCCGTCCTTCCCGCATTGACTCGCAGCACGAGCAGGCGGCCGGTGGGGCTGCGCTTGGCCGATACATCAGTCAGTTGCGCACGGGCTGCGCGTCGGCGTGCGGCTCACGCTCGGCATTGACCGATACGTCGGCCAAACCGCGCGCGGCATCGGCTTTCGGTGAAGGACGGCCGGTTGATGGGCCAGGCGTCACCGCGAGGGTAACGGCAGGTGTCGCGGCCAGGTACCCGTGGCCAGGTGCCCTGGTCTCGCGGCTACCTCTGCCGGTCGCGGTGCGAGGAAACCAGCGCCACGAGCACCTGGTCGATGGCCGCCGATGCGTCGCGGAACGCGGAGGTCACGTCGCTGACGTCGGCCGAGCGCCGACGCAGATGTGCTGCAATTGCCTCGAGCACCGGTGCGCGGAAGAAGAGGAATGCCTCG
>JBBRXE010000022.1:0-17347 GCA_038248695.1 Candidatus Limnocylindria bacterium
CCGGAGAGGTTCACGGTTTCCTCGGTCCCAACGGAGCGGGCAAGTCGACGACGATCCGTGTCGTCCTCGGCCTCATCCGCGCCAGCGGCGGTCACGCCGAGCTCTTCGGCGGCGACCCGTGGCGCCAGGCCGCGACGCTCCACGAACGGCTCGCCTATGTCGCCGGCGATGTCGCACTCTGGCCGGGGCTCACCGGTGGGCAGTGCCTCGACGTCCTTGGCGCGACTCAGGGCCGGCTCGACGAGGCTCGCCGGGCCTCCCTCATCGAGCGGTTCGACCTCGACCCGACCAAGCGGGTGCGCGACTACTCCAAGGGCAACCGGCAGAAGGTCGCCCTCATTGCCGCCCTCGCCGCCGACGTTGAGCTGCTCGTGCTCGACGAGCCCACCTCCGGGCTGGACCCGCTCATGGAACAGGCCTTCCAGGAGGTCGTCCGCGAGCGGCGCGAGGAGGGCTGCACGGTCCTGCTGTCGAGTCACATCCTCGGCGAGGTCGAGGCCCTTGCCGACCGCGTGAGCATCATCCGCCGAGGCCGGACCGTGACGACCGGAACCCTCGCCGAGCTGCGGCGGCATACCCGCACGCACGTTCACGCGGTCACCGTCGACGCGCCCGCGGGCCTCGCCGACGCCCCGGGTGTCGCGGACCACGTCTCCAAGCGGCTCGACGGCCACGTCGACAGCCGGTTCACCATAGACGCCGAGCACCTCGACGACGTCGTCGGCCGGCTGCACACTGCAGGGATCCACACCCTCACCGTTACCCCGCCGAGCCTGGACGCACTCTTCCTGCGCACCTATGAGGGGGAGGCCCCGCGCCTCGACGCCGACGAACTCCGAGAGCCGGAAGAGGCAGGCCGATGAGCGCCACCGGCCTGGGGGCCATGCTCGCCGTCCAATGGCGGACGCACCGCCGCGGCACGCTCATCTGGATGTTCGCGCTCATCGCCGCCATGGTCGGTTCGGCGGGGGCGGTAGCCGGCCTCTACACCACCCCGGAGAAGATCCACACCTACGCCCAGGCCGTTACCGTCGGTGACGCCCTCGTCGCGATCAACGGCAGGGTCGAGGGCATCGACAGTCTCGGCGGGATCATCCAGGACGAGTTCGGCTTCCTCGCTGCCTTCCTCCTTCCGCTGCTCGGGATCAGCCTCGTCGCACAGGCCACCCGGCGTGAGGAGGAAGCCGGGCGGCTCGAGACGGTCCTCGCGGGCCGGGTCGCGCGCCACGTCCCGGTGCTGGCCGGGCTCATCATCGCCTCAGCCGCCATCTTCGTCACCGCCATCGCGTTCGCCCTCGGCCTCATCGCGTTCGGGGTGCCCGCCACACGATCGGTCCTCTACGCCGCCTCCCTCGCCTCCCTCGCCTTCGTTTTCGCCGGGCTCGCGGCGCTGGTCGCCCAGGTCACGCTGCACTCCAGGGGCGTCTACATGTGGGGCCTGCTCGTCCTCGCGGTGGCCTACCTGCTGCGGGGCGTCGGAGACGTGACGAAGACGTGGGTCACCTGGCTCTCGCCGCTCGGCTGGGCCGAGAAGGCCGCGCCGTTCGGGCCGATGCGCTGGTGGACCCTCCTCATCCCTCTCGCTGTCGGCGGGCTGCTTGCCACACTCGCGGTCATCGTCGCCGGACGCCGCGACCTCGGCAGCTCCCTCGTCCGCGGCGGCGCGGGACCGGCGCGGGCGACGACATGGCTGCGCAGCCCGCTCGGGCTGGCAACCGCCATCCACCGCCCGGCGGTCCTCGGTTGGCTCGCCGGTGCCCTGATCCTCGCGGGCATGATGGGCGTGCTCGCGCAGCAGTTCGTCGACGCCGTCGCCGGCAACCCGGCCATGGCTCAGGCCATCGGGATGTCGGCCGCGCAGCCCCAGGACGGGCTCGTCGCCGTCACCCAGCTCTACATCGCCATGATCGCCACGGGGTATGCCGTCCAGGCCGTCGGCAGTCTGCGCGGCGAGGAGACCGCCGGGCGTCTCGAGATCCGGCTGTCAGGCACCCTGTCCCGCACGCGCTGGCTCGCCGCCCATGGGCTCGTCATCGTCACCGGCGTCGTCATCATCGTCGTCCTTTCCTCGGTCGAGCTGGCCGCGGGGACGGCGTGGTCGATGGGCACCGCGGTGCACCTGGGTCGCGTCCTCTGGGCGGGCGCGGCATACCTGCCGGCTGAGCTCCTCGTGGGCGGGCTGGCACTCGCGCTGTTCGGACTGCGGCCCAGGGTGTTCGCGGCGAGCTGGGCGGCCTTCGCCTTCGTTGCCTTCATCGCCCTCGTCGGTCCGGGCCTCCAGCTGGCCGGGTGGGTGCTTGACCTCTCCCCGATGACCCACGTCGGCAACCCTCCGGTGGGCACCGTCGAGGCACTGCCGCTCGTCGTCCTCGCCGCCATCGCCGCGGTCCTCGGCGTCGCCGCGGCGGTCGGCTTCCGCCATCGAGGGGTGCCGCAGAGCTGAGCCGGCGGGAGCCGACCGATCTCGGTCGTGGCGACAGCTGCGTCCGACGCGGCTCCTGGCATTTCGCCCTGTCAGGAGGTGCCGATGGCGACGAGGCCGGCCATCCCCAGCAGGTACAAAGAGATGACTAGCGCTGAGTCGAGACCGACACGCGCGATGGTTCGTGAGGGCCGAAATACGATCCCGAACATGTACACCAAGCTCAGAAGCGTCCCAAGCCCGGTCAGGTAGATGTCGGTCACCTTGGCCTGAGGCACGACCGCCTGGCCCGAAAGCAGGCCCGCCACCAGGAAAAGGACCGGTAGGAAGGCATTGCCGCCGAAGATGTCGCCGAAGGCCAACTGGTAGTCGCCCATTCGAACCGAGGCGAGGCCCGTCGAGACCTCGGGGAGCGAGGTCGCTGCCGCAAGCACGGTGGACCCGAACAGGACGCCGCTCATATGGAGCTGCGTGGCGATGCCTTCGCCGCTCAACTCGAGCAGGGCGCCAGCTGCCAGGGTTACCGCCGCTCCGATCACGAACGCGACAGCCGCGCTCGTCGTCTTCACGCCGCTCTTCGCCGCCTGCTCCGCACGGGCCTTCTTTGAGTGCCCGCGAGGTCGTTCCTGACCATCAGGGGGCTGCCCCTGTCGGTGCCAGGGCAGCCCCCTGCGCGCACGGTAGACGAGGAAGAGTCCCGCCACCCAGACCACGACGATGAGCAGAGCGGCTGGGTCGATCCGCCACAGCATGAGGCTCGATGGGAGCTGGCTGCCCATCACCGTGACGCTCAACACCGCCACCACGACCCCGGCCTCCAGCAGTACCAGCAGGGAGGCCCCCCGATAGCTGAGGGCCACGCCTCCAGGCAATCCTGCGGCGTCCAGAAGCACTAACACCACCGTCTGCAGGGCAATACCGCCCAGGATGTTTCCGACGGCGATGCCCACTTGGTGGGTCAGTGAAGCACTGACCACGATCGCAATCTCGGGCAGGTTGGTCACGACCGCGAGCAAGATGAGCCCACCGAAGGCCTCGCCGAGGCCGAGCCTCGTATCAAGTACGTCGGTCGCCCTCACGAGCCTGCCGCCGGCCATCCATACAGCCGCGCCGGCGGCCACGAAGATCGCGAGCAACACGGGGAGCGGGAACGCGTTCATGAGACTGACCTTATCGCGACCGCGACACGCATGGTGTCGAGCCGCGCGGATTATCGCAGGCGCGCGCCCGCGCGTCTGATGCTCACCGCATCGGGAAGCCGCAGCCGGCTGGAATCGGCCCGATAGAACACCACACTGATCGACACCCTCTTGACGCCAGTAGGGGGGCGCGTATCGTCGTGCAACGCATTTCGCGCCAGACGGAGGAGGATGTCCATGAGCGTTTCCACAATGGCTCGCTTGGCCGAAGGGGACTCGGCCGAGCCCGACTCCACGCTGCAGAGCGCCCTCCGCCTCGTCGCCGCATACATTCCCTCGGAGGCCGTCGCGATCTACATCGCGGTCCTTGGCCTGCTGAACCCAACGGCGGCGGCAACATCGCAGGACGTCGTGACCATTCGTCTCATCGTGTTCTTCGTCGGGCTGGTCGTGGCCGTCAGCCTGCCGTTCGTGACCTTCAAGGGTGGGAACCTGACGAAGCGGGAGCAACGCCGGCGACAGGCCGTCGTTGCGGCCCTGGCGGCGGTTTCGTTCGCGGTCTATGCGGCCGCCATGCCCTCGTTCTTCTTCTCAGGGACGGTTCTCACCCTCGGTTTCTCGAAATGGGCAGCCGTCGCCGCCATCCTCATGGCCCTCTTCCTCCCGAATGTGGCGAGGGCACTCCACGTGCGGCGGTGAAGAGGGGAACAGCAGGCGCGGAGGGGCGCAGGGCGACCCGGTACCTTGCGCTGCTCAGCCTCACGACCGCCGCAGCCACCGGCGCGGTATACCTGTTCACGGTGGGTACGCCGCTCGGCCAGCTCGTCGGTGAGCTGATTCTCGGCGGCCGAGTGCTGGGGCTGGAGCGCGTGCTGAACGCGGAGGACGTGCTCGCAACCTTTTCGCGTGCCGCGCTGCTGATCGGGACTGTCTCCGTGGTGGCGGTCGCGTTGCTCCAGCGCCGAACGAGACTGGCGATCGCAGCCCTCATCGTCGTCATCGGTGCCAACCTGACCACCCAGCTCCTCAAATTCATCGTGCTCGACCGTACCGACCTGCTCGACGGGCTGTTCTATCCGCTGCCGAATAGCTTCCCGAGCGGGCATGCGACCGCGGTGGCGTCGGTTGCGGTCGCTCTGCTTCTCGTGGTGCCTGCGCTGATTCGCGCCCCGATCCTCGTCGTGTCGGCGGCCGTCGTTGCGCTCGTCGGAGTGAGCACCCTGGTGACCGGGTGGCATCGGATGGCCGATGCCATCGGCGGCACGTTCGTGGCCACCAGCTGGGGAGCTGGAGTGGCGGCCATCCTCGCCTGGCGGCGGGGTGTCGAGACCGTGGGGGCGCGGACCGCCGAGATCGCGGGGTGGGGAGCCCGGATCCCGGTTGTGCTCGGCAGCGTGCTGATCGTCCTCGGCGCCATGGCTTACCTGGTTGTGGCACTCGATCCCCTCGACGTGCTTCGTTATCTCGCCGCGCGAGGCGGTAGCCCGGCCATCTTCGGAGTCGGAGTGGTGATCACGGCCGGCGCTGCGTTGCTGTCCCTGGGGGCGTTGGGCATGGGGCTGCGCGACGTGCGCCTCGACCCACGGCCGTCCGAGCCGACGGAGTCAACCGCACCGGCAGGGGACTGACCCGCTGCGACTGGTTCGAGGATCACGCGCCGACGAATGGGCTTGCGACGGTTCGTGAGATCACTCCGGCCCGTTCGTCACGGACCGAGCGCGGATTGGCTCGGCTGGGGATTCCATCAGTGATCGCGCCGCCCTCTCCGATTCGGGCGTGGCAAAGAGGGTCAGCCGGTCGGCCGCCTGGAGGGTGGTCGTGCCAGTCGGAATGATCAGGGACCCAGTGCGCTGGATACCCACCACGACGACATCGGTTGGCCAGCCTGCGTTCGCGATGGACGCTCCTACCAATGGCGAGTCGGCGGGCAGCTTGCCCTCGAGCAGCACGCCCTCTCCTCCCAGGCCACGAAGTCGGCGCATGTTGCCGGCCAGCGCGCGCCGGTAGGCTGTCATGGCGTCGCGCGTGGAGAGGATGCCGACCAGACGTCCGTCACTTGCGACGGGCACCCAGTCCAGATGGTGGTTCGCCAATGCTCCAAGCGCCTCGTCCAGTCCGTCGTCCGCCGAAACGGTGGCGGCCAGATCGCTCGCCAGGTCACCGACGATGCCGAGCGGGTCGGCCTCGTCAAGGGCCGTCAGGGTGATCACCCCGCGCAGCTTTCCATCGGGGTCGATCACCGGTGCGCCCGGCAGGCGGGCCATGCGCAGCTGGCGCCCGCCCTCTTCGACAGATTGACCGGAACGAAGGACGAGACGCGCGACGCGAGCGGCGTCGCCCGCCGGAATCGAGGCCATGAGCGGCAACGCAAACCGGAACTGATGTGCCGGTGACTCGACCCGGCTCTTCAGCTGGCTCCGGTAGATCGACCGATCGCCAACCACCACCGTGGCGATGCCGATGGCGATCATCGCCGGTGCCAGCATGCTCAGGTTCCCCGTCATCTCGGCAACCATCAGCATGACTGCCAGCGGCGCATGCGCAATGCTGCCAAAGAGCGCCATCATCGCCACGATCACGAATGGTGCAGGATCTGGCGGCACCGCGGGCGCGACGTCCACGAGGAGTCGCCAGATCGTCGCGCCGAGCAAACCACCGATGACCATGCCCGGCCCAAAAATCCCGCCGGATCCGCCGGAGCCTATGGAAAGCGATGTCGCCACGATCTTGGCGAAAGGCAGCACGATGACAATCCACAGCGGGAGGGCCATCAGGCTCTGGCGGTCGAGACCTGCCTGCACCCACCCGTAGCCGGTCCCCAGCACGCCGGGCACCAGCACGCCGATGCAACCCACCGCAAAGCCCGCTGCCGCCGGGCGGAGCGCGCGTGGGATGCGCCAGGCTCCAAAGGCCGCCGTCGCCGAGTAGAAGGCGGCAACATAGAGCCTGCCAACCAGGCCGGCTGCCAGGCCGATGAGGGCGTAGTAGATCAGCTGGCGCGGATCGCTGAAGGTGGCGCCAGCAATTCGCCCGAATATCGGTGAGAAGCCGACGACCGCGCCGAAGACGGAGAAGGCCACCACGGAGGCGACAAACGAAGGGACGAGTGCATCGGCTTCGACGTCCTCGCGATACGGAATCTCGGCACCCAGCACCGCTCCGCCGAGGGGAGCCCGAAAGATTGCTCCGATGCCGGCGGCCATGCCAGCCGCAACGGCGATCCGCGCATCCCGTGCCTCGAGGTCGAGGGTACGTGCCAGGAACGAGCCGAAACCCGCGCCGATCTGGGCGGTCGGTCCCTCGCGCCCCCCGGAGCCTCCCGACCCAATGGTGATCGCCGAGGCAACCAGCTTGACGAGCGGGATACGCGCCCGAACCTCCCGAGGGTGATGGTGGAACGCTTCGATGGCGGCATCGGTGCCGTGTCCCTCGGCCTCGGGAGCCAGGCGGAAGACGATCAGTCCGGAGATCAGCCCCCCGAGACCGACGATGAAGGGGATCGCCCATGGGCGAAGCGCGTCGACGATCGGCAGCCCGCCCTCGCCGGCCGGAGTGGCCGGCTCGAACCCTGCCAGCAGGCCGAGGAAGAGGTGGGTCGCCTGTCCGAGCGCCCAGAAGAACAGGCTGGCGCCAATTCCTGCGATGAGGCCAATGACCGCGCCGAGCACGACCCACTTGCGGAGGTAGGCTGCCGAGCGTTGTCGACGACGAGCCGCCAGCAGCAACCGGTTGAACCAGTTCATCGGTACGCGCCGAGAGCGGTGGCCAGACGGGTCAGTGCCATGAGGGTCTCTTCACCTACCACGACGTCGGCCACGCTCGTCTCGATGTGGGTGCGGCGGAAGATCAGGATCGCATCGCGAGCCGCGCGTCCGGACGGCGTCAGCCGCGCCCGACTTGCGCGCCGGTCCTGCTCATCCGGGCTGATGTCCACCAGCGCGCGGCGCTGCAGGCGTCGCAGCTGGCGGCTCGTTGCTGGGATGGTGACGCCGATCCGCCCGGCTACCTCACTGATGGTTGCGCCGCCTGCATACTCGCCAAGCACGACCAACACCCGCCACTGTGGAAAGCTCAGATCGAATTGAGGCGCGGCCTCGGCTAACGCGCGGGTGGTCAGCGCAACGCCGGCCAGCACGATGCGCTCGACCAACTCAGCCAACGTAAGGTCCGTCATCGCCCCAGCATAGCCGCTGATGCTTGCCAGTGGGCTACCATCCGCCTCGACGGCGCCAGCGCCCACCTCGTGGCGAGCGCGGAACGGACAGGCACCGGCGCGGTATGCGGTACGATCCGCCGCGTCGAGGCGCTGATCCGCGCTCGGGATCCGACCCTGCGGCCCTCGACTGGACCGTGCACCCATGACCGCGCCGCGCGGTCATGCTGTCTTCGTCGCGAATACATAACCGGAGGCGCCTGGACCGATGCGCTCGCTGCTTGCGGGGTGGCGGGTGAGCCTGCATCGGACCCGCGCCGATTGGCCGATCGTCGCGGCTGCGGCGCTGATCACGCTCCTGGCCGCCGTCCTCCTCTCTGCAGGACCGATCTACTCGTCGGCTGCCTCGGTGGCCGGCCTGCGCCGGGCGCTGGCGGACGTACCCGTTGGGGAGGCGAACATCGAAGTCTCGCTCTACGGCGCGTCGGCCGATGCCGCCGCCGTAGAGGACCGCGTGCAGACCGAGTTGCAGCGAGTCATGGCGCCCCTGGGTGGCAGCATCGTGCGCGACTGGCGCGGCAGCGCAACCCTCGGACTTTCGGGCGTGCCGGAGGGCGAGGTGGGCGATCAGGCCATCCTCGGCTTCCTGGACGACCTGCCCGGCCACGCGACGCTGGTCGATGGTGACTGGCCGTCGGAGCGGAGCGGACCATCCGATCCGATCCAGATCGTGGTCGTGGACGCGGTCGCGAACGAGTTGCATCTCGGCGTGGGTGACGAGCTGTCTCTCGCCACCCACTCCGAGGACGAACCATCGGTGATCCGCGCGCGCCTGGTGGGCATCTTTGCTGCCGACGCGAGCGCCGATCCGTACTGGAACGGGGACGCGCAGCTCCTCACCGGGATCGCGGTAAATGGGCACTACCGAACGATCGGACCGTTCCTGACCACTGCGAACGATCTCCTGGAGCATGCCGGCAACGCCTCGGTCCACCTGCGATGGCGCACGTTCGTGAACTTCGAGAGACTGACCGTGGACGACACCGCCCACTTGCGGAGCGGCGTGGAGGCACTCCGTGGGCGCCTGCGGACAGCCACCGGCGAACCCTTCGAGGTCGCGACCGGGCTGCCTTCGATTCTTCGAGATGCGGAGCGCTCGCTCCTGGTGAGCCGTACCGGCGTGTGGCTGGTCATGGCGCAACTGGCGATCCTGGCCGCCTACGCGATCATCCTGATTGCTTCGCTGATCGTGGACCACCGGCGCATCGACACCGCCATGCTGCGCTCCCGGGGCGCGGCGCCTCGGCAGGTGCTCCTGCTCGCTCTGGCGGAGGGGCTCATGTTCGCGATTCCGGCCGTGCTCGCGGCACCCTGGTTGGCCGTCGCTTCGCTGGGCCTCCTCAACGTCGTGGGTCCGCTTGCCGACGTGAGCCTGCGCATCGTGCCGCAGGTCACCCTGGACGCTTACCTGGCCGCCGCAGCCGCCGGGATCGTCTGCGTGGCGCTGCTGGTGCTGCCCGCCGCGCTTGCAGCCCGCGGGTTCGCGACCGAGCAGGGCGAGCTCTCCCGGCAGGAGACGCGCACCTTCGGGCAGCGGATGGGACTCGACATCGCGCTCCTGGCGGTCACCGGCATTGCCCTCTGGCAGCTGCGCCTGTACGGCACGCCATTGACCAAGACGGTCCAGGGCAGCCTTGGGCTTGACCCGCTGCTCGTGGCGGCGCCAGCCATCGGCCTCGTGGCAGGCGGAGTTCTGGCTCTCCGGATCCTGCCCATCCTGGCCGAGGTGGTCGAGACCGCGGTCTCGCGCGGACGGGATCTGGTGGGGTCGCTCGGCTCGCGACAGTTGGCGCGGCGGCCACTGCGCTACACGCGCTCCGCCCTGCTGCTGATGCTCGCCATGTCGATGGGTGTCTTCGCCCTCTCCTACGCCGCCACCTGGTCGAGCTCTCAGCGCGACCAGGCGGAGTACCAGTCGGGAGCCGATGTGCGGGTGCGGCCCGGGAGCTCACTCGGGACACTGCCGGCGTGGGCACTGCCCGGTGCCTACGCCGGACTGGCGAGCATCAGGCAGGAATCGCCGGTGGAGCGCATCTCGAATGGGATCATGTTCGCCGCCTCCGCCTCCGCCGATCTCTTGGCGATCGACGCGGACACCGCCGCCGGCGTCGTGCTCCTTCGCGCGGATGAGTCCGTCGAGCCCCTGGGTGAGATGATGCGCTCCCTGCGCAACGGCCGCCCGGAACCGCGCCTCGCGACGCTTCCGGAGGACACCGCCTACCTGCGCATCGTGCAGCGCCTCGACATCGACGCGCAGGTCGGCGCACGCGTGAGCGTCAGCGCCATCATTCGCGATGCGCACGGCCTCCTCTACTCCGTCGAGTCCGGGTTGGTGCCCATGAAATGGCCGGCGACCGCCATCGTCCTGCCCCTCGAGCCCACGAGCGAGCGCGGCGCCGACTTGGGGACGCAGGCAGGCGCCCGGCTGGACGGGCCGCTGAGTCTCGCCGGGCTGGGCATCGATGTGTCCCTTCGGGCCGCGATATCAGAGGGCGTCGTCGGGTTGGCCGAGGCGTCCTCCAGTGTTCATCCCGGTGGTCCGTGGACCGACGTGCGACTCGCCTCCATCGGCGACTGGGGGGCGATGATGGCCCAGGGGCGGCGGGTGCTGGCTGATGTGCCCGCCAACCGTGTGCGCGGCACCGCGGTGCAGCTCGTCGTTGGGCCAGTGGAGGGCGGCATCTACGGCAACGGAGGCTCCACCGCAAGCGCCCAGTTCAGATTCGTACCCGCCTCCGTCGCCAGCCTGAGCGAGCCGGTGCCGGTGATCGCCAATCGCGCCTTCCTGGCCGCCACCGTGTCAGCGCTGGGTGACACCATCACGGCGGCGGTGGAGGGCCGCGTCCGACTCCTCGCGATCACGGCGGTGGTGGCCACCTTCCCCAGCACCGATCCGGGCCGCCCGCTGCTCGTTATCGACGAGCCGACCCTGGGCCTGCTGCGCCTGCAGGGGCTGAGCAGCGCGCGGAGTCCTGACGAATGGTGGATGGCCGTAGCTGACGGCGACGCCGAGGCGCTGACCAGCACATTGCGCGGCAGCCCGTTCGACAGCGCCAACGTGGTGTCTGTCGTCGACCGGACCCGCAGCCTCAGCACTGACCCGGTGGCGCTGGGGATCATCGGGGCCATGACGCTTGGCTTCGTGGCCACCGGGCTCTTCGCCGTCGTTGGCCTCACGGTGAGTGCAGCCGTCTCGGCGCGCCAGCGTCGCACCGAGTTCGCGCTCCTCCGCGCGCTGGGCCTCTCCGGACGCCAGCTCGCAGCCTCGCTGTGGCTCGAGAACGGCAGCCTCGTGCTCGTCAGCCTCCTGGCTGGGACGAGCCTGGGGCTCCTTATGGGCTGGATGGTCCTGCCGTTCGTGACCGTGACGCAGGGGGCGGCGGCGCCGGTACCACAGGTCCTCGTTCACGTGCCCTGGGACCACATCCTCCTCCTGGACGTGGTGAGTGCGCTTGCGCTTGGCGTTGCGGTGGTCGTGATCGGCGCCGTGCTGCGCCGGCTTGGCGTGGGCAGCATCCTGCGCATGGGGCAGGACTGAGAAGTGCGATCGCTGTGGGCTGCTGCACTGCTCCTGCGCCGGCTGCGCACCGAGCGGGGGATCATCCTCCTCATTTTCGGACTCGTCGCAGTCACGAGCTTCGTCTTCGCGGCGGCACCGCGCCTCTTCAACCGTGTCTCCGACGATGCGCTGGGCTACGCGGTGCGCTTGGCGCCGGGTTCTGAGCGGAACCTGACGCTGCGTCTCGACACCAGCCTCGCGCCCGATGCAGAGGGCGGCGTCGCTGCAATACGCGCCCACGGCGACCAGCTCGCTGAGCAGATCCCGACCTCGGTGGCTGCCCTGATCTCCGATCGCTCACTGCGCATCACCAGCCTCAGCTTCGTCGTCTCCGATCCGCTTATCTATGAGACGCACATCTCGCTGCGTTACCAGGACGGCCTGCCCGATGCGACCCGGCTCGTCTCCGGACGATGGCCGGTCGACCGTGGCGTACCGCTTCCGATGGTCAGCGTCAGGACCGGATCGGACGCGCCAGATGAGGGGACAACGGTCGAGCCGGTCATCCTGGAGGCGGCACTTTCAACCGCGGAGGCCACCGAGTTGGGCGTCCGGGTGGGCGACCGCCTCGCCGTCGCGTTGGACCCCGGGGATCCGTTCGTGAGAAACATCCCGTACCAGATTGCATCCACCGAGTTCCAGGTGGTAGGGCTCTACGAGCCGCTCGACCCGAACGCTGAGTACTGGGATGGCGACGCCAGCCTCCTGCAGGTGTCACTGGCGGGAACGGATGACCACCCGATCGCCTACGCCACCGCCTACATCCCCGCGGAGATGTACCCCAGCCTCTACAGCAGCAGGTTGCCATTCCACTACGAGTGGGGCTTTCGGATCGACCCACAGCGTCTCGACGCAGGGCAGGTTGCCCAGCTGCAGGTCGACCTGCGCCGCCTTGGCCTTATCGCCGACCCGTCGTCCGGCACGATCGTGGTGCTCACCGGCCTGCCCGGGATCCTCGACCGTTATGCCTCGGAGCGTGCTCTGTCCGAGTCGGTCCTCTCGATCGCCGCCATAGGTCCCTTCGGACTGGCCAGCGGCGCCATCGCCATGGTCGCCATCCTGCTCGTCAGGCGCCGGCGCCCTACGCTCGCCCTGGCCCGTGGACGTGGAGCATCCGGCTCATTGGTACTCGGGACGCAACTGTGGGAAGCAATTCTTTTGGCTGGCGGCGCTTCGCTGGCGGGGCTGTTGATCGCGGTGAGCGTCATCCCCGCGCGGGCCAGCGCGCTCTCCCCGGCGCTGGCGATCGCGATCGGCGGAGCAGCCGTTGTGCTCCTGGTGGGCGCGAACTGGCCAACGGCCAGCCGCCCGCTTGGGCAGCTCGAGCGCGACGACACCCCGCTCCTGCGCGTGGCGCCGCGCCGCCTGGTCATCGAGATGACGATCGTGTTCATCGCCGTCGCGGCAACCCTGCTCCTCCGGCAGCGGGGCTTGACGGTCGGTGCGTCCGACAGCGTTGCTCGCTTCGATCCACTGTTGGCGTCCGTGCCAGTGCTGAGCGGCCTGGCGGCAGGAATCGTCGCCATGCGCCTCTACCCGCTGCCCATCCGTGGTCTTGCCTGGCTTGCGGCGCAACGTCGCGACGTTGTCCCCGTGCTTGGCCTGCGGACCATCGGACGGCATCCGGCCGCCGCGAACCTGCCGCTCCTGGTGCTCATGCTGACGGCCGCCTTCGGGGCCTTCTCGTCAGTGGTCGCGTCGAGTGTCAATCAAGGCCAGGTGGTGGCCTCCTACCTGGACGTTGGCGCCGACTACAGGGTCGAGCGAATCGGGATCGGCGCACTGGCGTCGTCGCTGGATCCTGGCGCGATCGTTGGCGTCGAGGCGGTGGCGCCCGGCATCATCGACAACTCCGCCGCCTTCGCCAGCACGCGGTACCAGCGGGCCACGATCCACCTCGAGGCGGTCGACCCGCGAGCCTACGAGGACGTCGCCGCCGGATCCCCCGCTGATCCGCGCTGGCCGGATGCATTCCTGGCCGAACCGGCGGGCACCGTCCCCGGCACGGACGAGAACCCCATTCCAGCCCTCCTGTCGGTGAGGCTGCCGTCGGGAAGTGCCGACCTTGGGCCGGGCGACACGTTCCACATGACGGTGTCCGGCCAATCGATGGTCTTCCGGCTCGTGCAGCAGCGGGCCAGCTTCCCGGGGATCGGCGAGCAGGCCTCGTTCGCGGTCGTCCCCTTCAACTGGCTCAAGGCCGCCTTCGGGAACCGGCTGCTGCCACCGTCGGTCCTGTGGTTGCGGGCGCCTGGCGAAGTTGCCGGACGGCTGGCGGCGACCGTTGCCGACGTGACTGACTCGGCTCGCATCGTGTCGCGCTATGACGCCTACGCGACGCTCCGTGACAGGCCGCTTGGGGCCGTCGTCGCCACCGGCTATGAGCTCGCCCTGGTCATCGCCGCGATCTACATGGGGCTCACCATCATCGGTGCCGTGGTCCTGGCCGGCTCGCGGCAGACCAGGGACCTCGCTTACCTGCGCACCCTGGGTCTCAGCGCTCCCCAGGGCCTGGCGCTAACAGTGATGGAGCACGCACCGCCCGTACTGTTGGCGCTTCTGCCCGGAGTGGCTCTTGGTATCGGCGTGGCCATCCTGAGCGAGCCGGGCCTGGGTCTTGCCACCTTCGTAGGGACACCGGGCGTCCCGCTGTTCGTCGACTGGCCTGCATTGATGCTCATGCTCGCCGCCCTGATCGTGGTGGCTGCGGTGGCGGTCGCGGCCGGAACCTGGCTTTCGCGTCGAGCGCGCCTGGTGGACGCGCTGCGCATGGGTGATGATTGACCTGATGGAGGACTCATGACCCAGGACAGCGCCGAGATCGTCGACCTGCCTCAGGGCGCTCTCTCAACCGCGACCGCCAGCTTCACGCTGCAGCGTCGTGGTCGGCAGCATGACGGCGCGCTGATCGTCTGCGACAACCTGGTCAAGATCTACAAGGTCGCGGATCTCGAAGTGGTGGCTCTCCAGGGGCTGGACCTGCTCGTGGAAGCCGGCGAGTTCATCGCTCTGGTTGGCGCCTCCGGCAGCGGCAAAAGCACCCTCATGAACATACTCGGAGGGCTCGATCTGCCATCGGCCGGACGGGCCGTGGTCGCCGGCCATGCCCTGGGCGAGATGGGTCGTCGGGAGCGCACGGAGTACCGGCGCCGGGTGATCGGCTTCGTCTGGCAGCAGACCGGGCGCAACCTGTTGCCCTACCTGTCGGCGAGCCAGAATGTGCAGCTCCCGATGCTCCTCAACGGGGTCGGTCGCCGGGAACGGGAGGAGCGTGGCGCCCATCTGTTGGCGCGGGTTGGGCTGGCGGCGCGTGGCGAACATCGGCCGGAGCGCCTCTCCGGGGGCGAGCAGCAGCGCGTGGCGATTGCGGTGGCCCTCGCCAACCAGCCCGCGGTCCTGTTCGCGGACGAACCCACCGGCGAGCTCGACTCGGCCACCGCACGTGAGGTCTTCGACCTGCTGCGGGCCGTGAACCACGATCTGGGAGTGACGATCGTGGTCGTCACCCACGACCCGCTGGTGAGCGAGCAGGTGAGCCGCACGATCGCCATTCGCGATGGGCGGACGAGCAGCGAGACGCTGCGTCACCACGCCATGGGTGAGCAGGGTGACCACCACGTCATCAGCGAGGAGTACGCCGTCCTCGATCGAGTCGGGCGCCTCCAGCTGCCGCGAGCCCATGTCGAAGCCCTGGGCATGGCGCGTCGCGTACGGCTGGCGCTCGAGCCCGACCACATCAGCGTCTGGCCGGATCGCGACCGCTCCGCCGACGGCAACGACGGCGGGAGGAGCGCGTGATGCGCAATCTCCAGTACGCGCCGCGACGCTCTGCCGACGGTCCGAACGTCAGCCCCATGGTCGAGACGCGAGACCTCACCCGCGACTACGCAATGCCCGGAGGAGTCGTGCACGCCGTCCGCGAGGTGAACGTTTTGGTTGGCCGCGGTCAGCTCGTCGCGCTCCGCGGACGGTCGGGATCGGGCAAGACGACGTTCCTCTCGATGGTCGGCGCCCTGGACCGGCCGACGCGCGGCAGCGTGTCGGTTGACGGGATGCCCGTCTCGGACCTGCCGGAGTCCGAGCTCATCGAGTTCCGCCGTCGGAAGGTCGGTTTCATCTTCCAGGCGTTTGGCCTCATGCCGATCCTATCGGCCTCGGAGAATGTCGAGGTGCCGCTCCGGTTGCTGAAGACCGAGCCTCGGGAGCGGGACCGGCGTGTCCGGGAGCTGCTCGAAATGGTTGGCCTGGGTGACCGTCTCAACCACCGGCCGCACGAGCTGTCGGGTGGCGAACAGCAGCGAGTGGCGATTGCCCGCGCGCTCGCCAACCGGCCAGACCTGCTCCTGGCCGATGAGCCGACTGGCCAGCTCGACTCCCAGACCGGCCGCGGGATCATGATGCTGCTTCAGCATCTCGTGCACAGCGAAGGGGTGACCGCCATCGTGGCCACTCACGACCCGATGCTCATCGGCCAGGCGGACCGTGTGATCGAGCTGAGGGACGGCCGAGTGGCAGACGAGATTGGCGCGGCGGCGGAGATGGGCTCGGGTGGCACGACGAGGTGAGCCTGGGTCGTGATCGGGCGGCGGCGCCTCCGAGTCGGAGCGCCACCTTTGCGTTTCCGGCGGTGTGGTGGAAAAGAATGTGGACAAGTTGGTGGACAGAACCCCTTCACATGCGCCGATGAGGGTCCTAGCATTCGATTCCGACGCCTATTCTCATCTCCGTCACCGGTGCCCCCATCGGACTCGCGATCTCATCATCCACCTGTCACTTGCGGAGGATTTCACCATGCCTGAGCGGTCGAATGCGGTGCCCGCACGACCTCTCCAGTCCGACGTTTCCAGCGATGCGCCACCACCGGAGATTGCCGCCTTCATTCGGTACTGCCACCGCCGACGTCCGACGGGGTGGCCCGAGATTTACGATGAGATGTGCGCCGTTGCAGCACGGCGCGAGTTCAAGGGCTGGGGTCACGACCAGCTTGCCGCACGCGGCCTGACCTTGTCGCTCTTCGAGATGCCTCGTCTCGCGTCCTGGGTGCGCATCGTGCTTGAGACCGCTCCCGAGCCTGGTCACCGGCCGCTGGTGCAGCCCGCCGGCGCCTGACTCGAGGTCGCCCCGCGATCAACCAGAAGCTGGGCGTCCGCGCCGAATGGCGCGTTTGCATGAGTCTTTGAAAGTGTCTTTGAAAGTTTTCCACATCGCATGACGCAGAAGGCCCCGACTATCCACAGTCGGGGCCTTGGGACGTCCGGGGGATGGTGCTCAGTACGTGTGGCGGCGGGCCATTTCGCGCTCGATCATGCGCTCCGTGACCATGTACTTCTCAATCCGCCGGCGCAGCTCATTTGCCTCCGGCGTGTAGAGGTGGACGTACTGCTGCAGCTCTAGGCTGAGCTTGCGGCTGAACATGCGAGCGTGGTCGAGGTTGCGCCGCAGCAGCACCTGGTCCATGCGCCGCAGGTGCTCCGCATTGAGCAGGTCCTCGTCGCGCATTAGCCCACGGTCGCTCTCGATCTGCGGGGTCTGCAGCTCCACCTTGGTGAAGATCGAATCGTCAGCCATGTGCCTGCGAGTATACCGATGCGGGTGTTCTCAGCTCTCGCCCGCTTTCCGCCCGCCTTCTCACTTGCTGGATTCACCTGTGAATGTGCGGCGGGGGACGGGCCGTGAGTCAGTCAGGTGGGGATGAGCACCGGCGCAACCGCCTCGCGGATCCGCCCTCTATTCATTGGAGAATCAGGAGCCGCGGCCGCTGGCGCTGACATCCGTACGTGAATTGCCGAGCCGCGAACCCGTCACGGCGGAGGCAGGTCGAGCCAGCCGTCGCGCAGTGCACGCGTGGCCAGCTCGGTGCGTGAGGCAAGACCATGCCGCTCGAAGAGACGCCGCAGGTGTGACTCGACGGTCTTGGGTGAGATCGACAGGCGGCTCGCGATCTCGTCGTTGGAGCGGCCGTCGGTCACCAGGCGGACAACCTCGCGCTCGCGGGCGCTGAGCGGGGCGACCCA
>JBBRXE010000023.1:0-17298 GCA_038248695.1 Candidatus Limnocylindria bacterium
CTCTTCGGATTCCTGGCGGGTGCCGTGCTGCTCATCGGCATGGCGATCCTCAGCCTGCTGATCATCCAGCGCATGAACGATCGGGTGACCCAGCTCGACGATCTCCAGGACCGGGCGAACCGAGCGCAGCAGATGCTCTACCTGGTGACTGCACAGAGCCACTACCGGGCCATGGCGCTGCTCACCCTCGATGACAGCTGGAACCAGAAGATCACCGATGCCAAGGCGACCTTCGGCAAGCTGCTGAACGCCATGGAGGAGTCGGATCCGCAGCAGGCTGGGCTCTTCGGCCAGGTGGAGACCGCGAACGGCCAGTACGCGGCGTCCGGCGCGCACGTCGTCTCGCTGTACGACGCCGGCGACATCCCGGCGGCCACGCAGCTCCACATCGACGAGGAGCACACCATCTCACATGTGCTCGAAGCGCAGATGCATACGCTCATGGACTCAGCTGCCGCCGAGATGGCGGATGCGCGATCGGCGTTCGGCTCGGATCGGATGCTGCTGCAGCTGATCGTCGTCGGATTCTCGGCAATGAGCGTCGCCGTCGCGCTGTTGCTGGGGTATGCGCTGTCCTGGGCGGTCATCCTGCCGGTGCGCAAGATGGAGCGCGCGCTGGTCGGCATCACTGCCGGTGACATGGCCCAGCGGGTGGAGGTTCCGAACCGGGACGAGCTCGGGCGGCTGGCGGGACATCTCAACATCACCAGCCAGCGCCTCTCGGAGCTCTTTGACGAGCAGCATGCGCTGAGCGACCGCCTGAGCGTCACGAACGAGTCGCTCGAGCGAGCCAGCGACGCGAAGTCGCGCTTCCTGGCCAACGTGAGCCACGAGCTTCGGACACCGATGAACGCGATCCTGGGCTTCACCGATGCGCTGCTGGCCGGGGTCGATGGGCCGCTCAACGACGAGCAGCGCGCGTCGCTCGGATGGGTGCAGCGCGGCGGGCGGGACCTGCTCGACCTGATCAACGAGATCCTGGATCTCTCGAAGATCGAGGCCGGTAAGCTGACCGTGGACCCGCAGCCGTTCGATCCGCTCGAGCTGGTGGAATCGGTCGTTGCCCAGCATCGGTCTCTGGCGGCCCAGAAGGGCATCCGCCTCTCGACGCGAGATGACGGTGCGCCCGCCGAGGTCATCCTGGATCGCCAGCGGGTGCAGCAGATCCTGGTGAATCTTCTCGGCAACGCCTTGAAGTTCACCGAGCGCGGCGAGGTCACCGTCGAGATTGGCGGGGCTGCCGAGGGCGCCTTCCGCGTCGGTGTCCGGGACACCGGGCCGGGCATCGCGTCCGAGATGTTCGAGACGATCTTCGAGGAATTCGGACGCACCGATGGCGCCGCTCCGGGCACCGGCCTGGGCCTGGCGATCAGCCGTCGCCTGGCGAGACTCATGGGAGGCGATGTCACAGTCGAAAGCGAGCCAGGACGCGGAAGCCTCTTCCAGCTGGACCTGCCGCTCGACTGCCGGCCGACACTCGCCACCGAGCAGGCCGCGACGCCTGTCGAGGCCGTCGCCGGCGAGCATCTCCTGCTGACCATCGACGACGATCCATCGGTCCTTCCGCTCCTGCGGAAGATGCTGAACGGTCATCGGTATCAGGTCGTGGCGTCCAGGTCGGCCGGTGAGGCGATGGCCGACGCGCGGCGACTGCGACCCGCGGCCATCCTGCTCGACATCCTGATGCCCGAGCGCAGCGGCCTTGATATTCTTGCGGAGCTGAAGGCGGACCCGCTCACCAGGGATATCCCGGTCATCGTGCTGTCGGTGATCGAGCGCGGCGACGTTTCCGAAGCCGCCGACGAGCACCTGAGCAAACCTGTGAGGCAGGAGGCGCTGCTTCGTGCGCTGGCGAAGCACGTCCACCTGCCCCTGGTCCAGCCCTGATGTCTGCGATCCTGATCGTCGAGGACACGCCGGCGAACCTGGCACTGGCAAGCAAGCTGCTGCATGCCGCCGGTCATGAGGTGCTCGGCGCTTCGACCGCAGCGGCCGGCATCGCGCTCGCGACCGAGCGGCGTCCCGACCTGGTGCTCATGGATCTCGGCCTGCCGGACATCGACGGCTGGGAGGCGCTGCGGCGGCTGCGCGCAACACCAGATGGCGCCTCGCTTCGCATCGCGGCATTCACGGCGCATGCCATGGTCGGCGACCGAGAGCGGGCGCTGCTCGCCGGGTTTGACGGGTATCTGAGCAAGCCGATCGACTTCGCGACATTCGCCGCCAGCGTCGAGGAGCTGCTGTCGTGAGCCGAGATCGCCCGCTCATTCTGGCGGTCGATGACGAGCCCGCGAATCTCGTCCTGCTGAGCAAGCTGCTGCGACACCAGGGATACGACGTCGTCGAGGCGGTCGACGGCCCATCGGCGCTCGAAGCCGTGAGCGAGCACAAGCCGGACCTCGTCTGCCTCGACGTGATGATGCCCGGGGTGGACGGCGTCGAAGTGTGCCAGCGCCTTCGCCACCAGCCCGAGCATGCGGGTCTGCCGATCCTCCTGCTCACCGCGTTGAATCGTCCCGAGGACAAGGCACGTGGCCTCGAGGCCGGCGCGAATGACTTCCTCTCCAAGCCGTTCGACGAATCCGAGCTGTCGGCGAGGCTGCGCTCGCTGCTGCGCACCAAGGCTCTGCAGGACCGCCTGGCGGACCTGCTTGGCCGTTACGTCAGCGCGAGCGTGGCCGCCGAGGCGCTGCGCGACCCGTTCAGCGTCTCCCTGGGTGGCGATCGCCGCACCGTCACCACGCTGTTCGCCGACCTGCGCGGGTACACCGCCCTGGCCGCCGACCGACCTCCCGAGGACACGCTCGACCTCCTGAACCGCTACCTGACTGCCATGAGCGATGCGGTCGAGGCCCAGGACGGGACCGTCGCGGACCTGTTGGGCGACGGGGTCTTCGCCGTCTTCGGCGCACCGGTGATGCACGCGAATGACGCCGAACGGGCCATTCGTGCCGCTGTCGAGATGCAGGAGGTCGTCGGCAGGCTTGAGATCCCGTCCATGCCGGGTATCCGACTGCAGACCGGCCTGGGCGTCACCAGCGGAGAAGTCATCGCCGGCAACATCGGCTCCGAGCGCCGCATGCATTACGCGGTGGTCGGGGATTCTGTGAACGTTGCCGCACGCCTGCAGGCCATGGCGGGTCCTGGCCAGATCCTGGTCGACGAGCGGACCCACACGCTTGTCGGTGGCCTCGTGACGTCACAGGACCTCGGTAGCCTCCGCCTGGCGGGCAAGGGCGATTGGGTCCGGGCCTTCAATGTCCTGTCGCTCGCAGGCGCCGCCGCCTGAACGCACCGGTCTCCGCCGCCTGAACGCCGCGGTCTCCGTGGCCGCCTGAACGCCGCGGTCTCCGCCGCCGCCTGAACGCCGCGGTCTCCGCCGCCGCCTGAACGCCGCGGTCTCCGCCGCCGCCTGAACGCCGCGGTCTCCATGGCCGCCGTGGCCTCCACCGCGCGGGACGTGCCGCGCCTCGCAAGGTGACGTTTCGCCAGATACTCGCTTGGCGCGTGAACGGCGACCCCTGACCCTCGGAGCGCGCCACTTTACGCGCGGGACGAGTAGGTCGTGCTGCGACCGGCGAGGATCGCGGTCGCTGGCTCGCCGTTCACCCGCTGCATGGGTAGGTGACGGCCGGCCGGCGCACCCGGGCATCCGCGGTGCCGCCGGGCCCACCTCGCATGCGCCGCAGCCGCCGGGCTCACCGCGCATCTGCCGCGGCTGCCGGGCTCGGTTGAGGCGGCGCAAAGTGACCCGTTCGTACCCCACTCGACGCGCGCGTGCACCGACTGTACGGCTCGTCTCGCCGCACCTCAGCTAAAAACTCGCGTGAAAAACCCCTTGACGAGCGACCCATGGACTGTATGATGGCGGCCGATGGCTCCAAATGGGGCCAAATGGGGATGAATGGTGAAGCGAGCGCTGGATGGAGCGTACTTCCTTTCTGACAGGCGAGTTCAGGCACGCTCTGGACGACCGCGGACGTGTCGCGGTCCCGGTGCGCTTCCGTCCGCGCCTGTCGCAGGGAGCGACGCTGGCCCGCTGGCTGGACGGCTGCCTGGCGATATTCCCGGCCGACGCGTGGGGGGAGCTTGCCGAGAAGCTGCAGGCGCTGCCGACGACGAATGCGGCGGCACGCCAGTTCGGTCGATTCATGTCCTCGGGCGCCGTCGAAGTGGAGCTCGACAAGCAGGGGCGCGTGCTGGTGCCGAGCTACCTGCGCGAATACGCCGGGATCGAGGCGGGCGAAGTCGTGGTGGTCGGAGCGCTGAACCGGCTCGAGATCTGGTCGCCGACCGCCTGGACCCCGTACCGCTCGAAGATCGAGGACGAGCCGGAGGCGCTCGCCGAGCACCTCGCGGACCTCGGTATCTAGCCAGCCGTGACGCCATGACGCACGTCGCGACTTGGCCATTGATGCGTCTCCGGGCCGATCGGCCCGCCATCCGACCAGTGAGGTGCAACCGCAGATGGGAGAAGGGCACCTGGCGGTCCTCGTCGACGAGGTCGTTTCCTCGTTGGCGCTCAGGGCCGGCAGCTCCGTCGCGGATTGTACGGTCGGAGGCGGTGGGCACGCCGAGCGGCTGCTGGAGACCACGTCTCCCGATGGTCGCCTGCTCGGCCTCGACGCCGACCAGGCGGCCATTGCGGAGGCGCACCGTAACCTCGAGCGCTTCGGCGATCGGGTGGTGCTCGTCCGGGCCAACTTCGAATCGGTCCTCGACGCAGCGACCGATGCCGGCTTCGTGCCGCTCGACGGCTGCCTCTTCGACCTCGGTCTCTCCAGCTATCAGCTGGCCGATGCAGGGCGTGGGTTCTCGTTCGCGAGTGACGCGCCCCCGGACATGAGATTCGATGAAACCGCAGGTCTCTCAGCGCTCGACCTCATTGATCGTTCCTCGGAACGAGAACTTGCCAGCATGCTCGCGACGTTTGGTGAGGAGCGCCGTGCAGGCCGCATCGCGAAGGCGATCCTGGCGGCGCGTGCGGAAGGCCGCATCGTGACCGCTGCAGACCTCGCCGCGGTCGTCGCCCGCGCGACGCCTCCGCGCCCGGGTCGCGCCGACATGGGGCGCATTCATCCCGCCACCCGCACCTTCCAGGCACTGCGCATCGCGGTCAACCGCGAGCTCGAGGTGCTGGGAGCTGGCCTTGCTGGGGCACTCGCCGCCCTGCGGCCGGGTGGCCGCATGGCGGTCATCAGCTACCACTCGCTCGAGGATCGGATCGTCAAGCGCTTCATCGCCCGCGAGAGTCGCGATTGCGTCGAGGACTCGCTGCCGCCGGTCTGCACCTGCGGCCACCGAGCGCAGCTGAAGGCGATTGCCAGGCGTGGCATCACCCCGGGCGCCGACGAGATAGGTCGCAACCGTCGCGCGCGCAGCGCCCGACTGCGCGTCGCCGAAAAATTGTGATCCGCGAGCCAGGCAACCGAAACAACGGAGGCATCGGAATGAGCAGAGGACGACCCCGGCATCAGGCCAGCCGGCGCCGCATGTACAGCTCGCGGCAGCGCGAGCTGCGTGAGCGGCGTACCAGCGTGGTCGAGGAGGAGCGCTACTGGCTGGGCGACCGCGTCGCAGCCATCGAGATCGAGGAGGGACTCGGCTTCGAGTCGCCGACGTCGTGGGGCGTTCGCCTTCGCGATCGCGCCAGCGCAGCATGAACGACTGATTGACCATGGCTGTCATTGGAGCCCGGCCGGTCACCGGCATCGGCGTCCTCGGGAGGCGCCCACGCCCACGCCCGCGTGCCCGGCCGCGTCCGGTCTCGACCAGGGTTCGGTCAGGCGCGCTGCGACCGCGGCGCGAGGTGCGCAGCATCTCAGGCTTCCTGGTGGCGATCGCCGTCGCCGCGGGACTCGCACTGTTCTACCTGTCGCAGTCGAGCCACGTGGCCGCGACCGGCTACCAGATCGACGCGCTACAGAGCCAGGTCGAGCGGCTCGGGCGTGAGCAGCAGCAACTGATCCTGGGCATCGGTGCGGCACGCTCGCCGGCACGCGTCGAGGCGCGGGCGCTGGACACGCTGCACCTCACCCCGATCGACCAGGACGCCGTGACCTTTGCGACCTCGCCTGACGTCATCGATCACGCCACGAACTGACCTCGCACATCGAACCAACCGGAGACACGCATGCTCGCCAGGACCGATAGCCGAGCCAGGGCGCTCTTCCTCCTGATCGTCGCCTCGCTGCTGGCATCGGCGATCGGGGGACGCCTTGTGTGGTGGCAGGTCGTTCAGCATGATTGGCTGGCCACGATGGCGCTCAACCAGCTGGCGCAGCAGCAGACCATCCCCGCCGAGCGCGGGGAGATCCGCGATTCGAATGGCGTTCTGCTGGCGACATCGGTCGACCTGCAATCGATCTTCGCCACGCCCAACACGTTCACCAGTGCGGAGCAGGCGCAGCGTGTCGCCGACCAGATCGCGCCGGTGCTGGGGCTGAGCGCCGTGGAGCTTGGTGCGCGACTCGCATCCAAGGCTCCGTGGACCTGGCTCAAGCGACGCGTCGATCCGGCAACGGCCGGTCGGGTGCGCGCCCTGAACCTGACGGGGATCGGCATGGTTCCCGAGACGAAGCGCGTCTATCCGGTCGGCGGAGCGTCACCGAACAGCACCATCGCGGCGCAGGTGCTCGGCTTCGTGAATGTCGACGGCGCCGGGAAGGCCGGGCTCGAGTACGCGGAGGACGCTCTGCTCGCCGGGCAGGCGGGATCGGTCACCGCCGAGGAGGATGTCTCGGGCCGGCGCATCGCCGACTCGGTCTTCCAGCTCAAGGACTCGATCAACGGTGCCGATGTGCAGCTCACCATCGACGCCGGGCTGCAGCACCTGCTTGAGGCACGGCTGTGGGAGACCTATCAGCGGAACCACGCAAAGGGCGTCACCGGCATCGTGATGGATGTCCACACCGGCGCCATCAAGGCCATGGCCAACTTCCCCAGCTTCGACGCCAACGACTACGCGACGACAGATCCGTCGCTGTTCACCAACCCGGCCGTGAGCCGCCAGTACGAGCCCGGATCGGTCATGAAGGCGTTCACCATCTCGGCGGCGCTGGATGCGGGCGCGATCACCACGAGCGACACCTTCCTGGATAACAACGACCTGCGCGTCGGCGACGTGCGCATTCAGAACGCGGACCGCTATCAGCACCCGTACGGTCACGGCGAGATCACTCCCGCCCAGGTGCTGAAGCTGTCGAACAACGTTGGCGCGGCCAAGATCGGGCTCACGCTGGGCGGCCAGAAGCTGTATGACGCCTTCAAGCGCTTCGGCTTCGGCGCGCCGACCGGCATCGAGATTGCCGGCGAAGCGAGTGGCGTGGTATGGGATCCGGCCGGTCCGCGCGGATCGGGAGACCTGACGACGGCGCAGAACTCGTTCGGCCAGGGATTGTCGGTCACAGCCGTGCAGCTGGCCGCCGGCTATGCCGCCATCGCGAACGGAGGTACGCTCGTCACGCCCCACGTCGTGGCGGGCTGGACCGACGCGCAGGGCGTGCAGCACGAGGCAAAGGTGTCCGCAGGTGAGCGGATCATGCGCGAGGAGACGGCGCATACCGTCCTCGGCCTGCTGATCGGCGCGGTCGACGACGGCGTCGCCAACCTCGCACAGGTCCCCGGCTACTCCATCGCCGGCAAGACCGGCACGGCCGAGGTCGCCGGACCGGTCGAGACCCAGGTGCGCGATGGCGTCGATGCCGACGGCAAGCCCAAGTACAAGACCGTGACCCACTACGAGTACATCCACAACTGGATCGACTCGAGCTTCATCGGGATCATGCCGGCCAGCGACCCGCAGCTGGTGACGCTGATCCTGATCCATCGGCCCGACACCTGGGGTCAGTACGTCATCGCCGAGCGGCCCGACCAGGTCTTCCACAACCTGGCGCCGCAGATCTTCGACTATCTCGCCATTCCTCCAGACCGGCCGACTGCCCCGGTGGCGAAGAGGTGAGGCTGCTAGACTCGCCGCGAATCACCTCGGGTAAGCGCGTGCCTCCGTCGATCCGCCTCGAAGATCTCCTGGCCGCCACCGGCGGTCGCCTCATCGGGCCGACGACCATCTCCTCGTTCCAGGGCGCGGCCGTCGACTCGCGCCACGTCACGCCAGGCTGCTGCTTCGTCGCGCTGCTGGGCGAGCGTACTGATGGCCATGCCCACGTCGCGGACGCCGTGCGTGGCGGCGCCAGCGTCGCGCTGGTCGAGCGGCCGGTCGATGTCGCCGGCGTGGCGCTCGTCCAGGTGCCCGATACGCTGGTCGCGCTCCAGGAGCTTGCCTCGTGGTGGCGCTCGCGGAGCGCGGTGCGTGTCGTTGGCATCACCGGCTCGACAGGAAAGACGATCGCAAAGGAGATCACGGCCGACGTGCTGGGGCGCTGCATGGAGGTGCTGCGCAACGAGGGCAACCTGAACAGCGAGACCGGCCTGCCGATGACACTGCTGCGCCTCGAGCAGCAGCACCAGGTCGCCGTCCTCGAGATGAGCATGTACACCACCGGCGAGATCGCTCGGCTGGCCGAGATCGCGCGACCCGAGGTCGGCGTGGTGCTGGCCGTGCATCCGACCCACCTGCAGCGCGCCGGCAGCATCGAGGCGATCGCGCAGGCCAAGGCCGAGCTGCCCGCGGCGCTGCCGAGCGACGGCCTGGCGGTGCTGAACGCCGACGATTCGCGCGTCGCCGCCATGGAGCGCTTGACGGCGGCATCGGTCCTGACCTTTGGGCTCGACGGCTCGGCCGACGTGCAGGCCACCGATCTCGAGTCGCGAGGCATCCACGGCACGGCCTTCACCATCCACGCGCCGTGGGGCACCCGCCGCATGCTGAACGGGACGCCGGGGCGCCACCTGGTGCCGCATGCCCTCGTCGCCGCGATCGTGGGGCAGCGCTTCGAGGTGCCACTCGCCGAGGTCGCCGCCGCGCTCGAGCAGGGGAGCCACGCGCCGCATCGCATGGCCATCGTCGAGGCCGAGAGTGGCGCCACCATCGTCGACGACACGTACAACGCCTCGCCGGTAAGCGTCGCCGCGGCGCTTGACTTCCTGGGCGAGACGCCGGTGCGCGTGGGGCGCCGCCGCCTAGCGGTGCTCGGCGACATGCTGGAGCTCGGCCCGGACGAGGAACCGCTGCATCGCGAGATCGGCGCCAGGGCCGCGCACCTGGTCGACGGTCTGGTGGCGGTCGGCGAGCGTGGACGCTGGATCGCGGCCACGGCCCGCAGCGAGGGGCTGCGCAGCGTGGCCACCGCCGAGGATGCGTCTGACGCGGTCGAGGTCGTTGCACGCGAGCTGGCGCCGGCGACGGGTGACCTGCTGCTGGTCAAGGCATCGCGTGGCATGGGACTGGAAGCGCTGGTTCAGGCGCTCGAGGGCTCGAGATGCTGAGCATCGTGACGGCCCTGCTGCTGGCGTTCGCCGGGGTGGTCCTGCTGGCGCCGATCTACATTGGGCTGCTGCAGCGGTTGGGCTTCGGCAAGCAGATCCGCATCGAGGGCCCGGCGGGACACCAGGGGAAGGCCGGCACGCCGACCATGGGCGGCATGCTCATGGTGCTGGTGGTCATGTTCCTGGCCATGGCCATGCGCATCGAGGACGTGTTCACGCTGACCCCCATGCTGGCGTTGGTAGGCGTCGGCATCCTGGGCGCCATCGACGACTACGTGAATGCGCGCACCGGCATCGGCATGCGCGGCCGCTACAAGCTGGTGTGGCAGACGATCGTCGCGCTGCTGGCCGCCTTTTATCTGCAGAGGCATTTCCACCTCGACTCGCTGAGCGTGCCGGGTATCGGCGATGTACTCGTGGGACCGATCCTGTTCGTCCTGTTCGTGGCCTTCATCATCGTCGGTTCCAGCAACGCGGTGAACCTGACCGACGGCCTCGACGGGCTGGCCGGGGGCGTCCTGATCTTCAGCTTCGTGGCCTACCTGCTCATCGCCCTGGTTGACGCGCCGGGCCTCGGCAAGGCGAGCCAGCCAAACCTTGCGATCTTCTGCGCCCTGATCATCGGCGCGCTGATCGGGTTCCTGTGGTTCAACGTGCACCCGGCGCAGCTGTTCATGGGCGATGCCGGAGCACTGTCGCTTGGCGCTACGCTCGCGGTGGTGGCGACGATCACCGGCCAGCTGCCACTCCTGGCGGTCATCGGCATCGTCTTCGTGGCCGTCACGATGAGCGTCATCCTGCAGGTCGCCTCCTTCAAGCTGCGCGGCAGGCGCATCTTCCGCATGGCACCGCTGCAGCACCACTTCGAGCTGATTGGTTGGGCGGAGGAGAAGATCACTGTCCGCTTCTGGATCGTCTCGGCGCTGGCCGGGCTGCTCGGCTTCAGCGTCTTCCTCGGCAGCGTCAACGGATTGACCTAGGAAGACCGATGACGATGACCACCGCACGCTCATTGGCGACGCCCGCCGACCTGGCCGGCCGGCGCGTGGCGGTGCTCGGCCTGGCCCGCTCCGGCATCGCGGCCGCGCGTTACCTTGCCGGCGCCGGCGCCATGGTGACCGTCTACGACCGCCGCTCCCGCGACGTCCTGGCGGATGCGGTGGCAGCCCTCGGCGGCCTGCCAGTGCGGTTGGCGCTCGGCGTCTCGCCCGATGCTGCGCGGGCGTTGCTGGCCGATGCCGACCTGGTCGTGACCAGTCCCTCCATCTCGCCACTGTTTCCAACCACCGACGCCTGGCTGCGCGAGGCACTCGTTGCCGCCACGTCCCGCGGAGTGCAGCTCGTCAGCGAGGTCGATCTCTTCCTGCGGCTGACGCCGGCGCGGGTGCTGGCGGTCACCGGCACCAAGGGCAAGACCACGGTCACCGCGCTGCTCGGCGCGATGTTCGAGCGAGGTGCGGTGTCGCACCTGGTCGGCGGCAACATCGGGACGCCACTGATCGAGCATGTCGGCGAGCTGGGGCCGGACGGCTGGGCGGTGCTGGAGCTCTCCGAGCTGCAGCTGCCGACCATCTCGCGCGGCGCGGACGTGTCGCTGTACACCAACGTCATGGCCGACCATCTCGATCGCCACGGGACCCTGGAGGCGTATCGTGCCGTGAAGTCACGCTTGGCGCGCCTGGCTCGCGGACCCGTCGTGCTGAATGTCGACGATCCGGGTTGCCGCGACCTCGCCGAGCGCCTGTTCGGCGTTACGGTGCACCGCTACGGCCTGGCGCACGGCGAGGCGCACCTGGCCGATGGACTGCTTGTCCTGCGCGACGCGGCCCTCATGCGCGCGGCCGATGTCCCGCTGCCCGGTGACCACATGCTGCGCAACGTGCTCGGCGCGGCGCTGGCGGCGTCTCTGGTCGGCGTGGATCCGGTGAGCGTCGCCGATGCCATCCGCAACTTCCCCGGCGTACCGCACCGTCTCGAGACGATTGGTGCGTGGGGCGGCGCGCGATGGATCAACGACTCGCAGGCGACCATACCGGCGGCAGCCATCGCGGCGCTCGAGGCCTTCGCCCCGCGACCGGTGGTGTTGATCGCCGGCGGCTCGGACAAAGGTCTCGACTACGCCGCCTTCGGCGACGCGATCGCGGAACGCTGCCGCGCCGCCATCCTGATCGGCGAGACAGCTGCCGAGCTCTCGCGATTGATCGGGGACCGCGTGGCGGTCGAGCGCGCCGCGACGCTGGACGATGCGGTCGCCCGCGCAGGCGCGCTGGCCTGTCCGGGGGATGTCGTGCTGCTGAGCCCAGCCGCGGCGAGTTTCGACATGTTCACCGACTACGCGGAACGCGGCGAGGTGTTCCGCGCGGCCGCCGAGCGTATCGGCCGGGGGAGGGAGGCGTGAGCGCCGTGGCCATGACGGCGGTCCGCGGCCGCGCCCGTACGGGCGTCAGGCGTGAGCGGCATGCAATCGCCTACCCGCTGCTGCTGAGTGTCATCGCACTGGTCGCCGCCGGCGTGGTGATGGTCTACTCGGCATCGAGCGTGCGTGCCTACATCGCGTCCGATGATTCGGCACTGTACGGCGTCCAGCAGGCCATCTGGGCGGTGCTCGGCCTGGCGGCGATGTACGTCACCAGTCGCCTGGACTTCCGGTGGCTGCGCTATCTGGCCATTCCCGCCTACCTCGTCATGCTGGCGCTGCTGATCGCGGTGCTCATCCCGCACATCGGTGTCGACGCCAACGGATCACGCCGCTGGATCCCGCTGCCTGTCATCGGCGCGTTCCAGCCGGCCGAGATGGCCAAGCTGGCGATCTGCCTGTACCTGGCTCATTGGCTCGACCGGCGTGGCAGTCGGGCACACGGGTTCTGGAACGGTTTCATCCCGTTCGGCCTGCTGGTCGTCCCCGGCTTTGTGCTCATCGCCATGGAGCCCGACCTCGGGACGGCCGGCGTCTACATGGCCGCCGCGCTGGCCATCTTCTTCATGTCCGGCGCCAACCTGGTGTACTTCAGCGCAGCGACCGCCGGCGTGGTCGGTGCGGCGATCTTCATGGTCACCAACACCGCCTACCAGATGCAGCGGGTGCAGAGCTTCGTCGATCCGTTCAAGGACCCGCTGCATACCGGCTACAACGCGGTGCAGGCGCTCATGGCGCTGGCGCTCGGCGGCGTGACCGGGCTGGGTCTGGGCGCCAGCAAGCAAAAGTACATGTACCTTCCGGCGCCGTCGACCGACTTCATCTTCGCCATCATCGGCGAGGAGTGGGGCCTGATCGGCACGCTGGCCGTGGTGGGCCTCTTCGTGGTGATCGCCTACCAGGGCTACCGGATTGCGATTCACGCGCCCGATACGTTCTCGGGACTGCTGGCCGCCGGGATCACAACCTGGCTGGTGATGCAGGCATGCATCAACATGATGGTCGTCACCGCGCTCCTGCCGGTGACCGGCATTCCGCTGCCGTTCATCAGCTACGGCGGATCGGCGCTCGTCATCAACCTCGTGGCGGTCGGCATCCTGCTGTCCATCAGCCGCGAGACCAACCAGACAGGATCTCTGCTCGATGCGGTATTTAGTGTCGGGCGGCGGGACCGGCGGGCACGTGTTCCCCGCGCTGGCCGTCGCACGCGCGCTGCGCGGCGCGCAACCCGATCTTGACCTCAGCTACCTCGGCGGCGTGCGTGGCTTCGAGCGGCGCATCGTCGGTGACGAGCTGCCCTATCACCAGTTGGTCGTCCGCTCCCTGCGCACTGCAGGCCGGGACGTCCACGTCGTCCTCGACCCGCTCCGACTGGGCGCCTCGGTGCCCCAGGCGTGGACGCTTCTCGGCCGGCTGCGGCCGGCGGCGATCTTCAGCAGCGGCGGTTACCTCGCCATCCCGCTGGTCCTCGCCGCTCGCGCTCGCGGCATCCCGTCGATTGTCTGGGAGGGCAACGTGATCCCCGGACGTGCGACGCGCGCCGTCGGCCGCGTGGCGACGCGCGTAGCCGTCTCGTTCCCGCCGACGCTCGGCGCCTTTCCCGGCAAGAGCTTCGTCTCCGGCACGCCCATCCGGTCGTTCGCCGGCATCTCGAGAGCGCAGGCGCGCGCGTCGTTCGGTCTCGCGCCCGACGAGCGGCTGCTGCTCGTCTTCGGCGGCTCCCAGGCAGTGGCGCGGTTGACCGCCGCCGTACACGGTGCGCTGCCCGGCCTGGTTGCCGACTGGCGTGTGCTGCACGTGGTCGGTGACGACGGGATTCGGGCGGCCGAGGCTGCACGTGCGGCCCTCCCAGGAGCGATGCGCGTTCGTTACGAGCCGGTTCCGTTCCTCGAGGAGCGCATGGCCGGCGCGCTAGTGGCCGCGGACCTGGTCGTCGGTCGCGCCGGCTCCTCGACCTGCGCGGAGCTCGCGGCGGTCGGCGTGGCCTCGATCCTGGTGCCGTATCCATATGCTGGCGCGCACCAGCGCGCCAACGCACGCTGGCTGGCCGACCACGGCGCGACGGTGGTCGTGCCGGACGCCGAGCTGGATGCGGAACGCCTGCTCACCGAGCTCGAGGTGCTGCGCGACGACGGCCTGCGCACAGCGATGGCCGCGGCGGCTCATTTGCTCGGGCGCCCGACTGCCGCCGCCGACATCGCTGCCGAGCTGGTGGCACTGGCCGAGGGCCGTCCGCTGCCGTCCGAGGCGGCGTCGACATGACCGACCAACTGCGGCGCCTCGACGCGCTGGCGGCCCAGCGTGGGATCGCGCTCGGGTCCGACGTGTCGCTCGGACCGTTCACGACCCTGCGCGTGGGCGGTCCGGCCGATCGGCTGGTCACGCCGCGCACGCGCGACGAGCTGCTGGCCGCGTTGGCACTGGCGCGCGACGCCGGCGTGACCCCATTCATCTTGGGCAACGGGTCGGATGTGGTCGTCGCCGACGCCGGCATCCGCGGCCTGGTGATCCGCAACCGCGCCCGCGGCTTGGCCATCGACGGCAACACCGTCAGCGCCGATTCCGGCACCCCGATGGCCATGCTCGTCAAGCGCTGCACCCTCGAGGGCCTGACCGGCATCGAGTTCGGGATCAGCATCCCCGGTTCGCTCGGCGGTGCGGTGTGGGCCAACGCCGGTGCGCATGGCGGCGAGATGCGCGACGTGCTGCGCACGGTGGAGATCACCGACGGCGCCGAGCTGCGCACATTGGAGCCGGCGGCGTGCGACTTCGCCTACCGCGAGTCGCGCTTCAAGCATTCCGCCGAGGTCGTCCTCGGCGCGACGCTGGTCCTGGCGCGGGGGGGGCCGGACGAAATCGCGGCCCGCGTCGATGCGCACCAGGCACAGCGTCGCGCGACGCAGCCGCTGGCCGAGCAGAACGCGGGCAGCGTCTTCCGCAACCCGCCGGGCGATCACGCCGGACGGCTCATCGAGGCCGCGGGGCTGAAGGGCCACCGGCTGGGCAGCGCCCAGGTCTCGACCCTGCATGCCAACTTCATGGCGAGCGATGCCGGTGGCAGCGCCGCCGACGTGCGCGCCCTCGGCGATCACGTGCGCGCCGTCGTCGCCGAGCGCTTCGGCGTGGAGCTGCAGTACGAGATCGCGTTCGTCGGCGACTGGACACCGGCGCGGGTGGCAGCGTGAGCGCGCGCCTGCGGGTCGGGATCTTCGCCGGCGGCCGGTCGGCGGAGCACGAGGTCAGCATCTCCTCGGCCGAGTCGGTGCTGCGCGCGATCGATCGAGAGCGCTACGAACCCTTCCTGATCTACGTCGACCGCGATGGGCGCTGGCACCTCCCCGCCGCTCCGGCACCAGAGCTCGGCGACCATTCGCTGGCAGACATGCTGGAGTCCAATGCCGGCCTGCCGGCCCTGGCCGACGCCGGTCCGCTCCAGCCCCGCTCGGCCCTGCGGCCGCTGTCCGATGCGATCGACGTCGCCTTCCTGGTGGTGCACGGCCCGTTTGGCGAGGACGGCACGCTGCAGGGCTTCCTGGAGCTGGCCGGCGTGCCGTACATCGGCGCCGGGGTGCTGGCCAGCGCCGTCGCCATGGACAAGGTCGTCTTCAAGGATCTGATGCGCGGCCACGGCCTGCCGGTGGTCGACGATGTGTGGTACCGCCGCGGCCAGTGGCGCACTGAGCCGGATCGGGTGCTTGCCGAGATCGACGAGCGCCTCGGCGAGCGAACGGTCGTCAAGCCGGCGCGCCTCGGCAGCAGCCTGGGCATGAGCCTGGTCCACCGCCCGGCAGAGCTGCTCGCGGCGCTCGACCTGGCATTCGAGTACGACAGCAAGGTCATCGTCGAGACCTACGTCGCCGATGCCAGAGAGCTCGAGTGCGGCGTGCTCGGCAACGATCCGTTCGTGGTCTTCGAGCCTGGCGAGGTCATCTCGCACCGGGAGTGGTACGACTATGACGCCAAGTACGTCGAGGGACTCGCCGACGTCATACCGCGCGCTGACGTCGAGCCGCAGCTGGCCGCCCGCCTCAAGGAACTCGCTGGGCTGGCGTATGCCGCGGTCGACTGCGCGGGGATGGCACGCATCGACTTCCTGGTCCCGTCGGATGCGGTCTACATCAGCGAGATGAACACGCTGCCCGGCTTCACCGCGACGAGCATGTTCCCGAAGCAGGCCGAGCTGGCCGGCTGCCGCTTCGACCAGCTCATCACGCGGCTCATCGAGCTCGGCCTGGAGGCGGATCGCGAGGGCCGCACGCCGGCACGTGGTGAGGGGCGCTCATGAAGCGCGGCGCGGCTCCAGCCGCTCGTGCACGGCGTCGTGGTGCGCATGCCTCGCGACCGCGAACATCGCTCCACCGCCGGCTGCGCCCGCGGCTGTTCTCGGCCGGCAGGACGACCGCTGGGCTGCTCTTCGCCGCGCTGCTGGCGGGCTTCGTGATCCTGCTCAACGGACCGTGGCTGCGCGTCGAGCGCGTCGCCTTTGCCGGGCAGCAGCTGACCACCGAGCAGCAGCTCAGCGACGCCACCGCGACGCTGCACGGCGCCTCGCTGCTGATGCTCGATAGCGACCAGGTCGTCGAGCGACTGCGCTCCCTGCCGGCCGTGGCAAATGCCCGCGTTGAGCCGCGCCTGCTCGACGAGGTTCAGGTCACCGTCATTGAGAAGCAGCCCGCGTTCATATGGCGCACGCCGACGGCGCTGCTGGTCGGCGCGCGGGACGGTACGCTGCTGGCCGCGAAGCCGGTTGACGACGCCCTGCCGGCGGGGCTGCGCAGCCTCCCGCTGGTCGATGACCGACGCCAGCTGCCGAAGGCCCTGGCGGTTGGCGATGTGGTCGCGCCGGGGATGGTCGACACAGCGTTGCGCCTCATTCGCATCGACCCGGCACGGCTTGGCTCCAGCGCGACGCGGCTGAGCCTGCGCATCGACGCGGAGCACGGCTTCCTGCTGGTCTCGGGGAAGCCGGCATGGCAGATCGCCTTCGGGCTGTACGGACTCGACCCGACCGAGGATCAGCCGCAGGATGGGCTCATCGAGCAGCAGGTGACTGCCGTGCGCACGCTGTTCGCCACGCACCCGGAGGCATCGGTCTCGTGGGTGGATGCGCGCAACCCGGGAAAGGTATATTTCCGTGCGAAGGGCTGAGGCGTGCCGGACCAGCGAATGGGGGCGCCGGCCTGACCTGAGTTCCGCACCGAGTACCCTGCTGCATGTGGCTTCCTCTCATCGGTCTTGCGCTTGGCGTCGTGCTGGGACTGCTGCTGAACGTCTCGGTGAGCCCCGATCTGGCGCGCTACAGCGCGGTCGGCATCCTGGCCGGACTCGACTCCGTGCTCGGCGCCGTGCGGGCGGAGCTGGATGCGCACTACGACAACCGCGTCTTCCTGTCGGGCTTCGTGACGAACGCGCTGGTGGCGGTGGCGCTCACCTTCGTGGGCGATCGGCTGGGCATCGACCTGTACCTCGTCGCCCTCTTCGCGTTCGGGCTGCGC
>JBBRXE010000024.1:0-16641 GCA_038248695.1 Candidatus Limnocylindria bacterium
GGTGACCGCGCGCTGGCCGAGGGCAACCCGCACCTCGTGCTCGAGGGGCTGCTGATCGCGGCGTTCGCGGTCGGCGCCGGTGAGGCCTACCTCGCGGTGCGGCGCGACTGGACGCTGGCCATCGAACGGCTGCGTGGCGCAATCGCGGAAGCCGAGGCGGCGCACCTGGCCGGCTACCTCATGCTCGGCACCGATGTGAGCGTGCAGGTTTCGGTGTGGGAGGGATCCGGCGCACTGGTCGCCGGCGAGGAGACGGCGCTGCTCGCCGCACTGTGGGGTGACCGCGGAATGCCGATCATCCGTCCGCCGTATCCGACCGAGGTCGGCTTCCAGAAGGCGCCCTCGGTGGTGCAGAACGCCGAGACACTAGCGCACGCGGCCTGGATCCTGGCGCATTCGGCCGAGGCGTTCGCATCGGTCGGGTCGGAGACGAGCAAGGGAACCAAGCTGGTCAGCATCTTCGGCAAGATCGCCGAGCCGGGGCTCATCGAGGTGCCCATGGGCATCAGCCTGATGCAGCTGCTCACCGCCGCCGGAGGCGGCATCGGCTCCACCAAGGCGCTCTTTGTCGGAGGTGCAGGTGGCGGCGCGATCGATGCCGCCAGCTTCGACATGGCCTACGACTTCGACGCGATCGGCGCGGCCGGTGCCGTCATCGGCTCCGGATCCATCCTGGTGACCGATGCGAGCACCTGCATGGTCGACACGGCACGCTTCTTCCTGGACCACTCCGCCCGCGAGGCGTGCGGCAAGGCGGTCCCCTGCCGCATCGGCACGAAGCGCCTGGTCGAGGCGCTCGACCGCATCCTCGCCGCCGCACCGCGTCCCACTGACTTCCAGCTGCTGCGCGATCTGTCGCGCAAGATGCACGACACGGCGCTCTGCCACCTCGAGTCCCGTGCTCCGGGACCCATGCTCACGACGCTCGAGCGCTTCCCCGACGAGTACCGCGCCCACGCCGAGCGCGGCGTCTGCCTGGCCGGATCGTGCCAGACCGCGACGCTGCCTCCGCTGCTCAGCCCACTCTCCGGCGTCGAGCCGGTAGCATAGGAAGACCATGACCTTCGGAACGACCAACGGCAATGGCTCCGGCAACAGCCACGCGCAGGGCAAGGCGACCGACTACGCCCCGATCTGGCCGATGGTGCCCGGGACCCGCAAGATCAGCGTCACCGTCAACGGGCAGCAGGTCGAGGCCGAAGAGGGCCAGACCATCCTGCAGGCCTGCCGCGTGCTCGGGATAGAGATCCCGACCCTGTGCTACGAGCCGAAGCTGGCCCCCTATGGTGCATGCCGCATCTGCGTCGTGGAGGTCGAAGGACAGGACGACACGCCCATCTCGTGCGGCACCAAGATCATGGAGGGCATGGTCGTCACCACGCACTCGGACAGGGTCATTGAGAACCGGCGCATGGTGCTCGAGCTCATCTTCAGCGACCACGATGCCTACTGCCTGCCGCCCTGCCAGTTCAAGTGCCCTACGCGCGTCGACATCCCCGGCTACCTGAAGCAGAACACGCTCGGGAACTGGGAAGAGGCGACCCGCATCCTGAAGCGTTCGCTGCCCTTCCCGGCGATCCTGGGCCGCGTCTGCCCGGCGCCGTGCGAGACACACTGCCGTCGCGAGGAGATCGACACCGCGATCGCCATCCGCGACTCGCACCGCTACTGCGCCGACCGCGTGCTGGAGGTCGATGCCCCGGCTCCCATCCCCTGGCCGAAGGACCCGCCGACCGGCAAGCGGGTGGCGGTCATCGGCGCCGGCCCGGCTGGCATGGCCAATGCCTACTACCTTCAGCTGCGCGGGCACGCATGCGACGTCTTCGAGGCGGAGCCGGAGCAGGGCGGCATGTTGCGCTACGGCATCCCGCAGTACCGCCTGCCGAAGGGATGGATGGACCGCGAGCTGGATCACGTCTGGGAGCTGGGCGCGACGCTCAAGCCGAACATGCGCCTTGGGCGCGACTTCCACCTCGGCGACATCATCGACGACTACGACGCCATCTACATCAGCATCGGCTGCTACCAGTCGAACGTGCTCGGCATCCCCGGCGAGGATGGCGACGGCATGGTCAACGCGCTCGAGAACCTCTACAACTCGACCCGCGGCGTGACCGTGCCGAAGCTTCACGATGCGCGCGTGGTGGTCATTGGCGGTGGATTCACGGCCATCGACTGCACGCGCACCTCCATTCGCCAGGGGGCGCAGGAAGTGACCCTCGTCTACCGCCGCGACCTCAAGGACATGCCTGCACAGGACGAGGTCCACGAGGCCATCGAGGAAGGCGCGCGGGTCATCTTCCAGGCCTCTCCGACGCGCATCGTCACCGATGACCATGACAAGGTCACCGGCGTCGAATTCCAGCGCATGAAGCTTGGCGAGCCCGATGAGAAGGGCCGTCGTCGCCCCGAGCCAATGCCCGGTACCGAGTTCGTGGTCGACTGCGACACGGTGCTGGGCGCCATCGGCCAGGGACCCGACCTGCACTGGATCGACTCCGAGCCCGAGGAGATCCGCAGCGGGCTGGAGGTCTCGCGGCGCGGGACGCTCGTCAGCGAGGATGACATCTTCCGCACCAACGTGCCCAAAGTCTTCGTCTCCGGCGACGTGCGGACCGGCTCGGCCACCGTGGTGGAGGCCATAGGCGAGGGACGCCGCGCCAGCTATGCCATGGACTACTGGCTGCGCGGCCACGACCTCGACGACCCGCAGGTGCGCCGCATCGTGTCCGAGCCGCAACCCAGTTTCCTGACGATCGTGCCCTTCACCGACGACGTGAAGGAGCCCCGCGCGCTGATGGGTAAGCAGGGCGCGGAGGAGCGGCGCGACAACTTCGTCGAGTACGAGTTCGGCTACACCCACGACCAGGCCATGGCCGAGGCCAGCCGCTGCCTGCAGTGCACCTGCGAGGCGATCGGCCACTGCGACCTGCGCGAGGCGGCGATCGAGTACGAGACGACGCTCAACATGGCAATCGACGAGCGCTCCATCGACGACAACCCGTACGTCGGCTACAACCACGGCTACGGGCGCGACGAGACACACTCCTTCATCCTGCGCGACTATTCGCGTTGCATCGACTGCGGCCGATGCGCCCAGGTCTGCAAGGACATCGTCGGTTCCGGCTGCTACGACTTCATCGGCAAGGGCTTCGATTCGCTGGTGACCACCGCCGACTTCGTCTCGTTGAACGAGACGCCATGCGTCTCCTGCGGCCGCTGCGCCGAGACCTGCCCCGTTGGCGCCCTCATGCCGCGACCGCGCACCCTGGAGACCTACCAGCTCGACATCAGCCGCTGCATCTTCTGCGGCATCTGCGCCGATGCCTGCCCGTACGACGCCCTGCGCTGCGGCCCCGAGTTCGAGTTCAGCGAGTACCAGCGCGACCTGCCCATGCTCGACATCCTGGAGATGAGCGACCGGGAGCGACCCACCCGCTGACGTCAGCCGCGCGGCTCCGTCTCGGGCGACGTTGCGCCGGAGCTTGGCAGGAGCTCGATGGACATCGGACCTTGGCTCTCATGCCATCGGTGTCTCGACTGGACAGATGTCGTCCACATCAGCGTTAGTCCGTCCGGCGACGTCGACTCGGCAGGTCTGGGCGGATTTCCGAGGGTTGCCGAGCGTGGCCGGCGCCGATTCTGGCCACTCGCGCCCGGCCCGAGCGGTCCAACGAGAATCACGCCGCCATTTGACAGGTCGAGCGCCTCCGTTCGTCGACGGTTTGAACGAAACGGCGAACGGCGAACGGCCTACGGCCAATGACTGGCTGCCGGTCTACACCCGCCGGAGCAGCCGCCACGCGCCGTAGGCCAGCGCCGCGCCAGCGACATTGAGGATCACGTCATCGATGTCGGCCGCACGGCCGGGGATTGGCACCTGGATGAGCTCGATGGCGATCGAGACTGCCGCCGCGGCCGGGATGGCGCGCCACCATCGGTCCAGCCAGCGCCAGGCCACCGGCGCTGGGAAGCCGATGACCGCCAGCAGCCCGAGGTTGCCGACGATCTGCGGCAGGTTGACGCCGAGCGCGCCCAGGTAGCGGGCGAAGGTGTGGAACGGGACCAGGTTGTCAGGCGTCAGCGCCTCGACCTCGGGGATGGGCCGCAGCGCCAGCACCAGACCGACCGCCAGCCAGGCGAGCGTGAACAGGCCGGCAAGCAGTCGCATGACACGCGGACGATGACAGGTAACGCACCGTCATGCGATGCATACACGATCGCAGCGAAGCTCCGTCCAGTGCGGCGCCATTGCTCCGCCTCCGACGCAGCCTGCTCGGGTGGACGGCCGCCAACGGGCGACGAACGACGCGGCGCGAGGCTCGGGGCACGGTCGGTACGGTAGAATCGGGCCGGCCGCTCGCGCACGCACGGGCAGCTGCTGTGCGCTCGAAAGAACTCCAACGGGAGCATTCAGCCCTGGATATCACCGGCATCCTGTTCGTTGTGCTCGCCATCGGCGTGGTGGGCGGCGGCCTCGCGGTCGTGACCCTGCGGAACGTGATCCACGCGGCAATCGCCATGATGGTCTGCTTCGGAGCACTGGCCGGCATGTACGCGTTGCTTGGCGCGCCCATAGTGGCCGCCGCGCAGGTGCTGATCTACCTCGGCGCCATCAGCGTGCTGATCATCTTCGCCATCATGCTCACCCAGGCAGGAGACGCCAACCTGCCGGCCCCGTTCCAGCGCCAGGTGCCGTTTGCCGCGCTCGTGGCGATCATCGTGGTCGGCCTCATTGGGTGGGCGGTCTTCCAGACCGATTGGAACGGCGCCACGACCGTCGCGGCCGTCAACCTTCAGGCGCTTGCCACCGCGCTGTTCACCGACTACGCGCTGCCGTTCGAGATCATCAGCCTGCTGCTGCTGGCGGCCATCATCGGTGCCATCTTCCTCGCCCGCCGGCCCGAAGAGGACGAGCGCACCTGATGGGCCTCGGCAGCTACCTCATCGTCTCGACCCTGCTGTTCGCCATCGGGGCGTTCGGCTTCCTGGCGCGACGCAACGCGATCCTGATGCTCATCTCCATCGAGCTGATGCTGAACGGAGTGAACCTGAGCCTCGTCGCGTTCAACGCCTACCAACCGTCGGCATCGGTCAATGGCGCCATCTTCGCGCTGATGATCATGGCCGTCGCTGCCGCCGAGGCGACCGTGGGGCTGGCCCTGGTGATCGCCATCATCCGCACTCGTCAGACCGCCGAGGTCGACGAGTACCACGACCTGAAGGAGTAGGCCGTGGACGCGCTGATCACCCTCATCCCGGCTCTGCCGCTGGCCGGCTTCCTGTTCGCGGTGCTGGTCGGCGCGCGCCTCGACCGCGTCCCGAGCCATGGCCACGCACACGACGCACACGCGCACCCGGCCGATGCGCACGCCGCCGAAGATGGGCACGGGCACGAAGCAGCAGATGCGGCCGATCTCGCACCCCTCGCCAGCGAGGAGCTGCAGGCCGAAACGAGCCCGCACGCCGGCCACGCTGACGCCCTCTCCAATGCGCAGGGTGCCGATGGTGTCATCCCTGACCAGCTGAACGACGGCCTCGGCCAGAGCGGCCACGTCACGCCGGACGGTCCGCGACCGCGCTACCGCAGCTGGATCGTGCCCACCCTGCTGGTGGCGATCGCCTGGGTCTTCTCGATGATCGTGTTCGTCAACGTCATCTTCGGCGGCAACACGTATCACGTCAGCGTCTACGAGTGGATCGCCGCAGGCGACTTCCATATCGAAATCGCCTTCCTGGTTGATCCGCTGACGGCAATGCTGCTGCTGGTTGTGAGCAGCGTCGGCCTGCTCGTGCACGTCTATTCCATCGGCTACATGGACGGCGACCGGGGCTTCTGGCGCTTCTTCGCCTACCTGAACCTGTTCATGTTCAGCATGTTGCTGCTGGTCATGGCCGACAACTACCTGCTGCTCTTCGTCGGCTGGGAAATGGTCGGTCTGTGCAGCTACCTGCTCATCGGCTTCTGGTACAAGAAGCCATCGGCCGCCGGCGCCGCCAAGAAGGCGTTCGTCGTCAATCGCATCGGCGACGTGGGCTTCGGGCTCGGCATCATGATGATCTGGGTCCTGCTCGGCACGCTCAGCTTCACCGATGCCTTCGCGAAGGTCGGCGGCCTGTCCGAGACGCAGGTGACCATCATCGCCCTGCTCCTCTTCGCCGGCGCGGTCGGCAAGAGCGCGCAGTTCCCGCTGCACGTCTGGCTGCCGGACGCCATGGAGGGTCCGACCCCGGTCAGCGCACTGATCCACGCCGCGACGATGGTCAACGCCGGCGTCTATATGGTCGCCCGTTCCAACCCGATCTTCGCCCAGGCGCCCATCGCCATGTGGGCCGTCGCCGGCATCGGCATCTTCACCGCCATCTTCGCGGCGGCCATCGCGCTCACCCAGAACGACATCAAGAAGGTGCTCGCCTACTCCACGGTGAGCCAGCTGGCCTACATGTTCGCCGCGCTTGGCGTGGGCGCCTGGGTGGCCGCCATCTTCCACCTGGTCAGCCACGGCTTCTTCAAGGGCCTGCTCTTCATGGGCTCTGGCTCGGTCATCCACGGGGCCGGCGGCGAGCAGGACATGCGCCTGTTGGGCGGCCTGCGCGAGAAGATGCGCTGGACCTACTGGACCATGGTGGTGGGCTCGCTGTCCCTCGCCGGCGTGCCGATCCTGGCCGGCTTCTTCAGCAAGGACGAGATCCTGGGTGAGACGTTCAACCGTGGCTACCCGATCTTCTACCTTGTCGGCACGGTGGTCGCCTTCATGACCGCCTTCTACAGCTTCCGCATGATCTACATGACCTTCCACGGCCAATGGCGCGGTCCGCGCGAGATGTGGCGCCACGTCCACGAATCGGTACCGACCATGGTCGCTCCGATCGTCATCCTGGCGGTGCCAACTGTGCTGGTCGGTCTGCTGCTCGGCATTCCACCCGAAGGTGGCGTGATCCACAACTGGCTGGGAAGCGTCTTCGAGCACGTCGAGGACGCCGCCATCCAGCCCGGTTCGCTGGCCGCCGGTGGTCACCACGGCTTCGAGCTGTTCGGCCTCGGCGGGCTGCTGCTGCTGGTCGGCGCGACCGTCGCCGTGCTCGGCATCCTGCTCGCCCGTCGCTGGTACGTGCAGCGCACGGATGAGCCGGCACGCTTCGTCGAGCGCATCCCCTTCGGACTGGGGCCGGGGATGTACCGGGCCAGCGTGAACAAGTACTACGTCGACGACATCTACCAGCTGGTCTTCGCGCGCGGCGGCGTGATCCTCGGTGAGCTGCTGTGGTGGTTCGACGCGAAGGTCATCGACGGCGCGGTGAATGGCGCCGGCTGGCTGGCGCAACAGATCGGCGGGGCACTGCGCAGGGTGCAGACGGGGCGCGTCCAGAACTACGGGCTGGGCATGGCCACTGGCCTTGTGCTGGTGCTGCTCGCGTTCCTGGTGTGGCGCTGATGAGCGGTCTGCCGATCCTCTCGCTGGTCGTCTTCCTGCCCCTGGTGGGCGTGCTGGTGCTGCTCTTCGTACCCGGCACGCAGCTGCGCGCCATCCGATGGATCGCCCTGCTCGCCGCGCTCGGCAGCCTGGCGGCCAGCCTGGCCCTGATCGGGTATCGACCGGACGGCCCGGAATTCCAGTTCACCGAAAACCTCGAATGGGTCCCCGCCTTCGGGATGGGCTACCGGCTCGGCGTCGACGGCCTGTCGACCGTGCTGGTGCTGCTCACGACCGTTCTGAGCGCGGTCGCGATCCTGTACTCCTGGGCGCCGATCACCAAGAGCGTCAAGGAGTACTACATCAGCATGCTGCTGCTGATGATCGGCATGCTGGGTGTCTTCGTCAGCCTGGATCTCTTTCTGTTCTACGTCTTCTGGGAGATCAGCCTCATCCCGATGTACCTGATCATCGGTATCTGGGGCGGCCCACGACGCATTTACGCCACCATCAAGTTCGTCGTCTACACGCTCGTCGGATCGCTGCTGATGCTGGTCGCCATCCTGGCGGTGGCCATCGCGCATGCGGCGGCCGGCAACCCGTTCACCTTCAGCTACGTGGAGCTGCGTGGTTTCGCCTACACCGACACGCTGCAGGCACTGGCGTTCGGCGCCTTCTTCCTGGCCTTCGCCATCAAGGTGCCCATGTGGCCGCTGCACACCTGGCTGCCCGACGCCCACGTGGAGGCCCCCACCGCCGGCTCGATCCTCCTGGCGGGTGTACTGCTGAAGCTGGGCGCGTACGGCTTCCTGCGCTACAGCCTGCCGCTGCTGCCCGATGCCGCCAAGGCCTTCGCGCCGATCATGATCGCGCTGGCGGTGATCGCCATCCTGTACGGCGCGCTGGTGGCCATGGTGCAACCCGACCTCAAGAAGCTGGTCGCCTACTCGAGCGTCAGCCATATGGGCTTCGTGATGCTCGGCATCTTCGTCTTCAACATGCAGGGCATGCAGGGCGCCGTCTACCAGATGCTGGCCCATGGCGTCATCACCGGCGCCCTCTTCCTGCTGGTGGGCGTCATCTATGAACGCACCCATGACCGCGCGATCGCCCATCTGGGTGGGCTCAATGCGCGCACCCCGCACTATGCCGCGATCTTCGGACTGTTCGTCTTTGCCAGCATCGGGCTGCCGGGCCTGGCAGGATTCATCGGCGAGTTCCTGGTGCTGCTGGGTACGTTCCGCTACAACGGCTATGTGGCCGGCATCACCATGTTCATCGTGATTGCCAGCGCGGTGTATATGCTGTGGATGTACCAGCGCATGTTCTTTGCCGTGCCATCCGGCTGGATGCGTCGCTTCTGGCCGACGCTCAAGGACCTGAGCCGCAATGAATGGCTGGCCCTCGCGCCGCTGATCATCCTGGTCGTGGCGATGGGCGTCTACCCGGTGTTGATCCTCGACGCGGTGAGCCAGCCGGCCCAGCGCATCCTCGACGCGGTCAACGCGTCCGGTGGCCTGACCTCATTCCAGCTGCCGTGGTGATGCGACGATGAACTATCTCAACGACCTCGTCACCCTGCTGCCGGAGCTGATCCTGGTCGTGCTGGCGCTGACCGTGATCACGGCCGACCTGTTCCTGGCGGCGCGCGATCGCTGGCTGCTGACGCCACTCACCGTTTTCGGGCTGATCCTGGCCGGGATTGCCTGCGTCGAGGTGTGGGGCGTCAACGACACCGTCTTCTCGGGCTTCTACCGGGTCGACGACCTGTCGGTCTTCCTGAAGATGATCGCCGTCGGCATCGGCATCCTGTCGACGCTCTTGGCGCCGGCGTACCTGCGCGCGCGCCGCATCCCGCTCGGCGAGTTCAACGCCATCATGATCTTCTCGCTCATCGGCATGTGCGTCCTGGCCAGCAGCGCCGACCTGATCACCCTGTTCATCGGCCTGGAGCTGATGGTCATGCCGTCTTACCTGCTCACCGGCCTGGCCAAGACCGACCGCTACAGCAACGAGGGCGGGCTGAAGTACTTCCTGCTCGGAAGCTTCGCCAGCGCCATCCTGCTGTTCGGCATCAGCTGGACGTACGGCCTGACCGGCACGACCCGTATCAGCGAGATCGCCCAGGCGCTTTCAGGCGCCGACCTCGGCCCGGCCATGCTGGTGGCGCTCGGCATGCTGACCGTGGGCGCGACCTTCAAGATCGCGGCGGTGCCGTTCCACTACTGGACGCCGGATGCCTACCAGGGAGCACCGACGCCGATCACTGGCTTCCTGTCGGTTGGCCCCAAGGTGGGCGCCTTCGCGCTGCTGATCCGGATCTTCGCCGATGCGCTCGGCCCCATTCGCGCCGATTGGCTGGTGGTGATGGCCATCCTGGCCGTACTGACCATGACCGGCGGCAACATCGTGGCGCTCACCCAGCGCAACGTGAAACGCATGCTGGCCTACAGCGCCATCGCGCACTCCGGCTACATCCTGGCCGGTCTCGCCGCGTTCGCCGCGGCCGGATCGGTCGCCATCCAGCAGGAGTCGATCGAGTCGATCCTGTTCTACCTCGCGGGCTACTCGGTGATGAACGTGGCCGCCTTCGCCGTGGTGGGCATGCTGCAGCGCGATCCGTCGCGCTACGGCGGCTTGAACTCGTTTGCCGGCCTCGGGTCACGCTCACCGGGCCGCGCCGCGGCGATGGCAATCCTGCTCCTGTCGCTGACCGGCATCCCGCCGACGGTCGGCTTCTTCGCCAAGTGGTACATCCTGCTGGCCACCATCGACGCCAATCTGACCTGGCTGGCAGTCCTCATCGTGCTCAACGCCGCACTGGCCTCGTTCTACTACCTGCGCGTCATCGTGTACATGTACATGCGCGAACCGGAGGCCGATCCGGCTCCCGTCGAGGTTTCTTCCTTCGGCACGCTCGGCCTGGCGCTGAGCGTCATCGGCGTGATCGTGCTCGGCATCTTCCCGGGTGTGATCCTGGACGTGCTGAAAGTCTCCGCCGGAAGCCTGTTCTAGGCCGATGGCCAGCCGTGGGGAGCGGCGACAGCCGGAACCAGCTCCGGAGGCCGCGCACGAGCTCACTCTGGCCGACGCGGCCACCCGGCTGCTCGGCGACCGCCGACTGCTTATCGCCACCAACCGTGGGCCGGTCACCTTCGCCACGACGGCCGAGGGTTCGTTGCGACCGCGGCGCGGCAGCGGCGGGCTGGTCACCGCACTGAGCCAGGTTGGACGCCACGTGCCGGTCACCTGGATCGCTGCAGCCATGACCGATGGCGATCGTCGTGCGGCGGCCGACCCGAAGCTGATCGAGAAGGCGAACCCCCGCGAGGATCTGCGGCTGCGCTTCGCGGCGATCGAACGCGCCGCGTACGAGGCCGCCTACAACGTCATCGCCAACCCGTTGCTGTGGTTCCTGCAGCACCAGATGTGGAACCTGCCCGAACGCCCGCTGATCGATGCGGCGATCATGCGCGCCTGGGAGAACGGCTACGTCGCGGTCAACGATGCGTTCGCCAAGGCGGTGCTGGGCCAGGCGCGCCGCGGCGACCCTAGCCCGCGGATCATGCTCCACGACTACCACCTGTACCTCGCCGCGGATCCCATCCGGCGTGCCCGGCCCGCCGCCGTGATCAGCCACTTCACGCACATCCCCTGGCCACCTTCGTCGCTGTGGCAGGTGCTGGCGCCGGCCATGCGCGAGGCGATCTGCCGCGGCCTGGCCGCGAACGACGTGGTCGGCTTCCAGACCGATCGCTACGCCCACAACTTCCTGCGAAGCGTCGAGTCGTTCCTGCCCGAGATGCGGGTCGACTATGCGAACGGCACGGTCGTCGCGCCGAACGGCCACGTCGCCCACGCGCGCGCCTACCCGATCTCGATCGACGTGACCTCCACCCGTCGGGCGGCGGGATCCCGGGCGGCGCGGCGGCGGCGCGAGCAGCTGCTCGGCGCGGCACGCGAGCAGATCATCGTGCGCGTCGATCGGCTGGAGCCTTCGAAGAACATCCTGCGCGGCTTCGCGGCCTTCGACGCGCTGCTGGCCCGCTACCCGCGCTACCGCGGACGCGTCACCTTCCTCGCCTTCCTTGTCCCGTCACGCACCAACCTGCGCGAGTACGGGCACTACGGCCGCCAGGTGCAGGGCGCGGTGGACCACATCAACGCCCGATACGGCCGCGCCGGCTACCGCCCCGTGCAGCTCTTCTACGAGAACGACTACGCGCAGGCCATGGCCGGGCTGTCGATCGCCGACGTGATCCTGGTCAACCCGCTGATCGACGGCATGAACCTGGTCGCCAAGGAGGCGGTCGTGGTCAACGATCGGCCCGGCGTGCTGGTCCTCTCCGAGACGGCCGGCGCCTTCGACCAGATGGCCAATGGCGTGCTGCCGGTGGCCCCCGCCGACGTCGTCGGAACGGCCGATGCCATGCGCATCGCCCTCGAGATGCCGGTCGCCGAGCGCGAGGCACGGCTGGCGCGCCTGCGTGCCGGCGTCGAGGCAGAGGACATCACCTGGTGGCTCTCCCGCCAGCTCGCCGACCTGGCCGACGTCGTCGAGCAGCGCCCCCGGCCGCGCCGCCGGGCCTGACGCCTAGAGCGCCTGGAGCAGTGACACGACAGCGGCCGGGTCGCCGACGGCGGCGTCCGCGGCGTCCGTGACCTGTCGCGCGACCTCGCCGTGGCCACCGACCACGATGATCGCCGCCCTGGCGCCGCCAACACGCAAACGGGCGGCGGTGCGGAACATATCGAGGTCGGTCACGTCGTCGCCAAGCACGACCAGGCCGCGCAGCTCGAAGCGCTCGGCCAAGGTTCGAAGCGCGGTGCCCTTGTCGCCCAGGCCCACCGGCCGAAGCTCGACCGACATGCGTCCTTCGCGCAGCTCGATCGACGGCCCGGGTTTGGCTCTCGACAGCGCCGCGACGGCCTGCGCACGCGCGGCGATGGGATCCGGCGTGCCGCGGTAATGCACCGTGGCGGACAGCCCCTTGTCCTCGACCCAGACGCCGGCAAGGTGCGGCACGGCGGCCAGCAGGCGTTCCAGCTCCGCGCGGTTGCCGGCCGTTGCCGCCGGCCCCTCGACCTCCGACTGACCGGGTGCCAGCCACTCGATGCCGTGGTTGCCCGCCACCCACACCTCGGACAGGCCGGTCATGCGCCGCACATCGAGGGCAGCGCGGCCGGTGACGATGCAGACCACCGTCAGCCGCTTGGCCAGTGCCAGCAGCGCCTCCGCCGCGCCGGGAGCCAGACGTGCCGCCATGGGATCGCCGACGATCGGCGAGAGCGTGCCGTCGAAGTCGACGAACAGCCCCGCCGGCTCAGCTGAAACCGCCTGGCGAGCCAGCGTGAGCGCATCCGCCCCGGTCGCATCGGTCAATTCAGAACCACCTTGTTAGACTCGGCCGCGTGAAGCGCATTCTGGACCCCGGCCTGCTGGTGCCCCTGCTGCTCGCGGTCGCCGGCGTCGCGCTCATTATCGTGAGCCAGCTCGACCTGGACGCGCCGGCCGCGGTCGCGACACTGCCGCCGATCCCGGATCCGACGCGGAGTCCAAGTCCGAGCGCGCAACCCAGCCGAACCCTCATCGCCTCCGCGACGGCCAGCCCGACGCCGCAGCCGACCCTGCATTCGACCGCCAAGGCGGTGCAGATCCAGATCGACACGTACCCCACGGACATCAACATCCCGTTGCGCATGTCGACCTCGAAGGCCACCGACAGCTTCCCGCCGGAGGATGCCGCCTACATCCTGAGCGGCTCCTCCGAGCCGGGACGCGGCACCAACTCGTACATCTTCGCCCACGCCCGCGAGGGACTCTTCCACACCTTATGGAACGTGCAGCTGGGCGCATCGGTCAAGATCAGGATGTCGGATGGCGCCGTCCTGGCCTACCGCGTCACCGAGATCCATCCCAACGTCGCCTGCGACGACCCCAACGCCGACCCACGGCTCAATCCCGGCCCGGGCGACCTGCCGCTGGCGCTGGACATCGCCAAGGGCTGCGATGAGGGGGGCTTCTGGACCAGCCAGGATGTCGACCACGAGCGGCTCACGCTGCAGACCAGCCAGGGCTACAACCGCAACTGGGGCGAATTCGTGGTTGTCGCCGAACCCGCGCCCTGAGTTCCGACTAGCAGCGCCGGCAGCAGCGTGGCGATGGCCACGCCCAACGCGATGATGAAGACGAGGTGCAGCACGTCGGCCGCCTGCTGCCGTGACCAGCCCTCCAACAGGTCCACCAGGTGCACGCTGTTCCGTGGGTCGATCCCGGCGAACTCCGGGTGGCCCAGGGTTCTCACCAGGGCATCGCGCCGAGTCGGGTCGTTGATCAGCGCCGTCAGCTCGTCGATCCGGTTCTGGCCGATGCTGGTCAGCAGCGCCAGTCCCAGGCTCATGCCCAGCGTTCGAGTGATCTGCAGCATCGCCGAAGCGACGCCATAGGCCGATGCGCCCGCCGCCTCGACGGCGGCCGTGGCCCGTGGCGAAACGGTGAGGCCGAAGCCGGCACCGAAGACCGCCAGGTCGCGCATCAGCCTCGGCAGGTCGCTGTCCGTGCCCCAGCCGAGTGCCAGCCAGATGCCGCCGATGCTGACCAGGACGCCGGCAGTGGTCGTCAGTCGTTCGCCCAGCAGCGCGGAGATGACCCCGCCAATCACCGCGCCGGCGGCGATCGCCAGCGCCAGGACAGTGAGTGCGACCGCCGACTCGCCGACGGTTCCGTTGAGCACGCGGTTGACGAACACCGGCCCGCCGATGATGGCCGTCGCCAGGGTGTAGCCGGTCAGAAGGCTCACCGCGTTGGCCGCCGAGAAGCTGCGAACGGCGAATAGGCGCGGATCGATCAGCGGGGCGCGCAGCCGCAGCTCGAGGGCCACGAAGGCGGCCAGCGCGAGCGCGGCGAGCGCGAAGCCGCCGAGGATCAGCTCATCGGTCCAGCCGCGCTGGCCCGACAGGGTCAACGCACCCACGCCGGCGAGCAGCGCCACCGACAGCAGCAGCGCGCCCGGTAGGTCGATCCGCGCGCGAACGCGCGGCGTCTCGACGCCACCCGCCACCACGTAGATGAGCAGCATGGTGACGATCGCGATGGGCACGTTCAGGAAGAAGATCCACTGCCACGGCGCGATCTGCACCCCCGGGAGCGGCAGATGCACGTTGAGCAGCACCCACGCGCCGTACACCGGCCCGACGGCCATGCCCACGAAGGTTGCCGCGCCCTCCACGCCGAGCGCTGCGGCACGGGTCCGCCCCGCGAACAGGTGGCTGGCCAACGCCATCGACAGGGGGACGAGCGCGCCACCGCCGAAGCCCTGCACCACGCGCGCCGCGATGAGCGCGTCGAGGGCGCGCTCGGAGCCGGCATACGGCGCCAGCCCCGCACCCAGGCTGCCGATGCTGAACAACAGCAACGAGCCAACGTACAGGCGCCGAGCGCCCCACAGGTCGGCGGCGCGGCCGGCGAGGGGCATCGCGATCAGGAACGCGAGCAGGTAGGCGTTGATGATCCAGCTCGCCCGTGCCAGGTCCGCCCAGCCGCCGAAGTCGGCCACGATCGACGGCAGTGCGATGGCAACGACCATCAGCTCGGCGCCGGCCACAAGGACGCCGAGCGAGGCCGTGAGCAGCACCGCCCATGCGGCGACCGGATGGAGGTGCATGCCGCCCGACGCGGGACCGCTCACAGGTCGATGCGCTGCAGGACGGCCATGGCGGCGGCAGTCAGCACCGCCATCGACACCAGCGAGCTGCCGGCAGCCACCAGCGCCCACTCGATCGGGCGCCCGACCGATGGCAGGCTGCCCAGGAGGGTGAAGCCACCACCGGGCAGCGGGGTCGTGGGCGGCAGCAGGAGCGTCGCGAGGGCCACCCCGATGAGGACGAGCACCGTCACCAGGGTCGCGCGCCAGGGATCGAGCAGCGTGCCCAGCAGGATGCCGAGCGAGATCGCCGCGAAGGCCGCGGCGGCGGCTGCGGCCACTGCCAGGCCGAAGCCGAACGGCACCGTCGCGAAGGCAGGCGAGGAGGCCAGCGTGAGCCAGGCGACGATCGCCGAGGCGAGCAGCCCGACCAGCATCGGCGGAGCGAACGCTGCCAGCTGGGCCAGCAGCAGTGCGCTGCGGGGCACCGCACGAACGGCCAGCCAGGCCGCGGAACCGTCACGGCGTTCGGTGGCGACGCTGTGAGCTGCCACCGCAGCCGTGACGATGGTGGCGGCAGCGAGCGCCGCAGCGTACACCGCGCTCGACAGCAGATCGGGAGCAGCGGCCGAGGCGAGCAGCAGGAGCAGCGTGCTGCCCGGCAGCACCGCCAGGATCAGCAACAACCGGAAGCTCATCCACAGCTCGCGCAGGTCGAGGGCGACGAGCGTCACGAAGCGTTTCACCCTCCGCGCGGCCGCGACGCCAGCGCCTTGATGCCGCTCATCGACAGGCTGAGGTTGTGGCGCTCCAGCTCGGTGGCGTCCGCATCAAGTCGCACCCGGCCATCGAGCAGCAGCGCGACGCGATTCACCAGCCCCGACATGCTGGCGGGATACCTGCTCGCGAGGATCACGGTCTGACGAGGGCCGGCCTTGCCGAGCAGACGTGCCCGATCCGGGGCATCGAGGGCGCGCAACGGTTCGTCAAGCAGCAGCACTTCGGGCTCGGTCAGCTGCGCCGCGGCCAGCGTCACGCGCTGGACGACCGCGGGACCGCCGCGGCGCATGGGTCGGTCGGCAAACCCGAGCAGCTCGTACGATTCCAGCGCCGCCCCGACCATGCGAGCCAAGGAGCGCCCTCGCAGGTCCGCCAGCCCGCCGGCGAGTTCCAGTGCCTCGCGGGGTGACAGCCACGAATGAATAACATCGGGCCCGACGTAGCCGACGCGGCGGGCCCAGCCGGCGCGACCAGCCTGGGCTCGCGTCAGTCCGGCGATGGAGATGCGCCCGTCATCGGCCCGCGCGATACCGGCCAGGATCCGCAGCAGCAGCGAGGCCGAGGCCTTAGGCTGCGAGACGACGAGCAGCCGCGAGCCGACGGGCACCGTCAGATGCACGTCGGTAAGCAACGCCGCCCCGCCGATGGTGCGGCGCACCCCGGTACAACGAACGGCCGTTGGCTGCAGGAGCCCGAGGGAGCGTGACGCCCAGAGGGCATCCGGCGTCGAGGTCGTCACCGGAGCAATCTAGCACGCGCCCTTGACGGATTCGGGGCTGCTCGATACCATAAGCATCCGCTTA
>JBBRXE010000025.1:0-16613 GCA_038248695.1 Candidatus Limnocylindria bacterium
AAACCCGTCGAGAACGGTGAGTCGAAGCATGCGCTGTCGGCCGAGGAGACGCAGGCGATCCACATCGCGGTCGAAGGCACGCGGCCGATTCCGACGGCGCGCTAGCCTTCGCAGGACCAATGGATCCAAGGCAGCGCCAGCGCGGTGAACGGCGCTTGCTCGCCTCCCTGTCGCGCTTCCATAAGCGTGAGCCGATGGCGATCGATCTTCGTATCGACGGCCTGATCGCGCTGCTGCGCGACGACGAGCCGCGACCGTCGGCCCACCGAGGAGGGGCGCCGCTCGACCTCAGCGATGCGGACCTGCTGGAGGTCATCGACGATCTGGCGGCCCGTGGCGAGGTCCAGCGTGACAGCCACCGCGTGAGGCTGGCCGGGCACACGCCACAGCTCGGACCGGAGATGCGCGGGCGTGCCGATGCCCTCATCGGGGAGCTCGGAGCCGCCGGTGCAAGCCCGCCGCGTGCCGAGCCCGTCGCACGCCGGCTGGGCCTGCCCGACGGAGTGCTGGACGCGCTGCGCCAATCCGGCGAGCTGGTCTCGCTGGCACCCGGCGTGGAGTATCCACGCGAGGTCCTCGACGCCTTGCTCGACCGGCTCGCTGGGCGAGATCTGAGCGTGGCGCAGGTGCGCGACGAGCTGGGAACCAGTCGCCGCTACGCCGCACCCCTGCTTGAGGCCGCGGCGCGCGAGGTCACGCCCCCGCGCTGAATCAAGCAGAGCGCGCGTCAGGGACGAGCGATGCTGATCGCGACAGACAAGCTGTCCGGTAAGCGGCTGATAAGGACTGCATGACTACCCTGTCGGCTACCATGCCGGACGTGCCCGCTGTCGTGCCATCGCCGAACCAGCTCCCGATCTTCGAGGAGATGGTCCCGGTTCGGCGCGGCCGGCCGCATCTGCGCATTCAGCCGCCGTTGCTCGCCGACCTGACCGCGCGGCAGCGTCGCGCGGTGACCCACGGCGAAGGGCCGCTGTTGATCGTCGCCGGTGCCGGCACCGGCAAGACGACGGTGATCACGCGGCGGATTGCCTGGCTGATCGCCGAGAAGCGGGCCAAGCCGTCCGAGATCCTGGCGCTGACCTTCACCGATCGCGCGGCGCTGGAGATGACGGAACGCGTCGACCAGCTGGTTCCGTACGGGTACACCGACAGCGTCATCAGCACCTTCCACGCGTTCGGCGATCGGCTGCTGCGTGAGTACGCCATCGAGGCCGGCCTCTCCGACCGCTCGACCGTCCTCTCACGCCCCGAGCAGATCATCTTCCTGCGCGAGCATCTCTTCGAGCTGCCGCTCGATCGCCTGAGACCGCTTGGCGATCCGACCCGTTTTCTCGGCGCGCTGGTCACGCTCATCAGTCGGGCGCGCGACGAGGACCTCGCACCGGATGAGTATCGCGCGGCGAGCGAGCGACTCTCGCACCGCGCCGCCGATCATCCCGACGACGCGGCACTCGTCGAGGAGGCGGCGCTGCAGTCGGAGCTCGCCGCCCTGTACGAGGCGTACGAGCGCCTCATGCGCGAGAACGATCGGCTCGACTTCGGCGACCAGGTGAGCATGGCGCTGCGCGTCCTGCGCGACCACCCATCGGTCCTGGAGCAGGAACGGGCGAAGTATCGATATATCCTCGTCGACGAGTTCCAGGACACCAACCACGCCCAGTTCGAGCTGATCAAGCTCCTGGCGCAGCATCGGAACCTGACCGTCGTCGGCGACGACGACCAGAGCATCTACCGCTTCCGCGGCGCCGCCCTGAGCAACATCCTGGGGTTCCGCGCGAGCTACCGGCGTGCGGCGAGCGTTGTGCTGGTCGACAACTTTCGCAGCCGTCAGCCGATCCTCGACGGGTCGCATCGGCTGATCGAGCACAACAATCCGGATCGGCTCGAAGCGCGCGAGGGCCTCGACAAGCGCCTGAAGGCGCGGGCCAGCTTCGCCCGCACCGCTCCACCGGATGGACCGATGGAGCTGCTCACCTTCGCCACCGGCTCCGACGAGGCCGACGGGATCGCCGAGCGCATCGCAATGTCAATGCGAGGCGGCCGACGCGCCGGCGAGCACGCCATTCTGGTGCGCGGCAACCGGGACGCCGACGCGTTCCTGCGTTCGCTCAACATGCTGCGCGTGCCATGGCGCTTCAGCGGCAGCGCCGGCCTGTACCAGCAGCCGGAGGTGCGCCTTCTGATCAGCTTCCTTCGCGCCGTCAACGATCCGGACGACTCGGTCAGCCTCTACGACCTCGCCACTTCCGAGCTGTTCGGTCTCGGCGCGAGCGATGTCACGCTCGCGCTCAATCGCGCCGGCCGCCGTCGGATGAGCCTCGCTGCCGCATTGCGCGAGGCGGCGGATCTGCCGGAAGAGTCAGCCTTTGGGCGCCGCGCGCTGGAGGTCGTGCAGCGACTGCTCGCCAGCCTCGACCAGCACCGCTCGATGAGCACTGAGCGTAGCTGCGGGGAGCTGCTGTACCACTTCATCAGCGCATCTGGCTGGCTGTCGCGCCTCTCGGTCGAGTCACGCGAGACCGGTGATGCGCGACTGGCCAACGTGGCGCGTTTCTTCGAGATCGTCAGGCACCAGGCAGGGCTCCTGCGCGACGATCGGCTGCCGTTCCTGGTGGCGCAGCTCGACACATTGATCGAGACCGGGGACGACCCGTCAACCGTGGACATCGGACCGGACGATGGCGACGCCGTGCAGGTGCTTACCTATCACAAGGCCAAAGGCCTGGAGTTCCCGGTCGTCTACATGGTCGGCCTCGTCGAGGATCGCTTCCCCAGCCGCGGCCGCGGCGACCGGCTGCAGCTGCCCGACGATCTCCTGCCTGCCGGCCCACCCGCCGCCGAGACGCATCTGGCCGAGGAGCGCCGCCTCTTCTATGTCGGGATGACGCGCGCTCAAGAGGAGCTGGTGCTGAGCTGGGCGCAGGACTACGGCGGCCGTCGGGCGCGACGCATGAGCCAGTTCGTGCTCGAGGCCCTTGACCTGCCACCGGCAATGCCACTCGAGGCGCTGCGACCGAGCGCTGCCGAGCAGCTGGCGCGCCACGAGCTGCCTGGCCGTAGCCCGGTGCCCCCTCTCAGGCCGGCCATTGGCGACCGCCCGTTGTCGCTCAGCTTCTACCAGGTCAACGACTACCTCGACTGCCCGGCCAAGTACCGATACGGTCACGTCATCCGCATCCCCACTCCGCCGTCGCATGCCATGGTCTACGGGCGCGCGCTGCATGCCGCCGTGCAGGCGTTCCACCGCCGGCAGATGGCGGGGCAGGCGATGAGCCTCGAGGAGCTGCAGGCGGCGCTCGACGCGAACTGGGAGTCGGCCGGCTATCTCACCCGCGAGCACGAGGAGGCCCGCCGTGCGGCGGGGCATGATGCACTTGCCCGCTTCTGGGAGGAACAGCAGGCGGATCCGGCGCGGCCCAGCGCCGTCGAGTCGGACTTTGCCTTCCAACTCGGGCGCGATCGGATCCGCGGCCGCTACGACCGTGTCGACGTCGAGGCCGACGGTCGGGTGGTGATCACCGACTACAAGTCGAGCGACGTGCGCGATCCGGGAACCGCCGCACGGCGCGCCCGCGAGTCGCTGCAACTGTCGATCTACGCCTTGGCCTACGAAGCGCAGCACGGCAAGCTCCCCGACGAGCTGTCGCTGCACTTCCTGGAGTCCGGCCTCGTCGGGCGCAGCGAGCCGACCGAGAAACGCCTGGAGAAGGCCCAGGAAAGGGTCGCCACGGCGGCGGCGGGAATCCGGGCCCAGCGCTTCGAGGCCACACCGCAGCCGATGCGCTGCGGATTCTGTCCATTCCGCGAGATCTGCCCCGACGCCACGCGGTGAACGGCCGACAGCGCCTGATCGTCGTCATCCTCGTGCTCGGTGCGGTCCTGTGCGTCGTGCTCTTGGTCGGGTTCGCATCGGTGAGCTGTCCTGCGGGGCTTCCAAGGCAGCCGTGTCCTGCGGCTGCCACCAACCGCGTGATCGTCGTTGGGCTCGCCGCCGTTGCCGCGGGGCTGCTCGTGGCCCCGTTCGCCTTTCTGGCCGAGTTCGGGCTGCGGCGGCGAATCGTGTATCTCGGCGCTTGGTCGCGCGCGGCGCGGCGCGGCGGGCTCGTGGCACTGGTCATCAGCGCACTCGGCGGGCTGCGGCTGGGCGGCGCGCTGTCGGTGCCGGTCGGCCTGTTCATCGGGACCGTGGCAGCCATCATGGAGTGGTTCGCCATTCGTCGCTTCGACCTGCCGTGAACAGCGGCTCGGACATCTTTGCCGGCCAGCCGAGCGATCCGGACCTGCTCGCCGAGGTGTACGACATCGAGCACGACCAGATCGTGGAGGACCTGCCGTTCTACCGCGAGATGACGCGCCGAGCGCGCGGGGGTGTGCTCGACCTCGGCTGTGGCTCGGGACGGCTGTTCGGATCATTCCTGCTCGGTGGCGCGCCGCGCGTCATCGGGGTCGACGGCAGTCCGGCGCTGCTGCGCCGTGCGCGACGCCGCATCCGGCGCAGCAAAATGCTCAGCTCCGCGTTTGACGAAGGGCGGCTGCAACTGGTGGAGGCCGATATCACCGAGCTTCGGCGGGGTGATCGGTTCAGCCTGGTCGTGGCCGCCGGCGTACTGCCGCACCTGTCCGGACCCCCCGCGGCGCTGAAGCTGCTGCAGGTCGCTCGACGCCGCCTGACCACGGGCGGTAGGCTGGTGATTGATGATCTGGGTCCCGGCATGCTGCCGCGCAGCGACCTGCCGCTGAGCGTGGATTGGCGGCGCCGACTGCGGGGTCGAGCACTGGTCCGCTACAGCCAGCTGATGCGCGAGAAGCGCGCTGACGGGCTGCACGTTGCATTCTCGACGCTGGTGGAGCGGACCCAGCCCGATGGTACGATAGCGCGACTTCCGGCCAGCCACCGGCTGTGGTATCCATCGTCGGACGGGCTTGAGCGACTGGTCCACCAAGCGGGGATGACGGTCGAGTTGACCTACGGGTCTCACGATCTCGAGCCGCTGAATCGGGACAGTGAACGGTTCATCGTCGTCGCACGGCGAGCGTCGATGGACGAGAGCAAATGGTCGGGAAGATCCCGATCGGTCGCTCCGCAGGCAGGGTGAGGGATTGTCAGGCGAGCAGATCCGACTGCTGGTTGTCGAAGACGTGCCGCAGGTGGCGTCGCACGTCCGTGCCCTGCTGCAGGCACAGTCGCAGATCAAGATGCTCGAGGTCGTCACCGCGGGCGACCAGGCGGTGACCGCCGCATCAGAGTACAAGCCCCATGTCGTCATCGTCGACGCTCTGCTCCAGGGCCGCGTGAGCGGGATGCAGGTCGCCGCCGCATTACGAGCCGCCGAGCCGCAGCTCGCGGTGATCATGCTGACCGTTCCGCAGAACCCTATCAACGAGGACCCCGAGAAGGGGATCGACGGCGTGCTGAAGATGCCGTTCTCGGGCTTCGACCTGACCACGATCGTGCGCAAATCCTTTGATGAACGCGCAGTCGAGTCGTCACGCACCGGATCGCTGATGATCAGCCTCTTCTCGCCGAAGGGCGGCGTCGGCCGCACCACGCTGGCCTACAACCTGGCCGTGGCTCTCGGCGTCGATCATCGGGTCTGCCTGGTCGACGGCTCGATGCAGTTCTCCGACCTGCGCGGTCTGCTGCGTGTTCCCGCGGTGGCGCCCTCGATCGTGGACCTGCCGACCGACCGCATCCGCGAGCAGGACCTGGCCGACGTCACCTGGCGCGATCCCTCAGGGATCGACATCCTGCTTGCCCCGCCGCGCGTCGAGATGGCCGAGATGGTCACCGTCCGCGATGTCGAGAAGGCGCTCTCGATCCTGCGCCAGCTGTACGACTTCGTCATCGTCGACACCCGCGCCGCCCTCTCGGACGACGTGCTGGTGTTTCTCGATGCGGCGGACATGATTCTCGAGGTGCTGACGTACGACTCCATGGCCATCCGCGGCCTGGCGATGGCCGGTGAGACGTTTGACGCCATCGGTTATCCGCACAGCAAGATCGCGACGGTCCTCAACCGGGCCGATGCGGCCGGCGGCTTCAACCGCGAGGACGTCGAATCCGCGATTGGCCACGCCATCGACTTCGAGGTCGTCTCCGACGGCCACCTGGTGCTGGCCTCGAACAACGAGGGCGTGCCGTTCGTCACCAGCTCGCCCGATGCGCCCATCACGGTCGGCATCCGGCGCATCGCCGAAGCGCTCGCCTCGCAGCTCCGGGAGCGCACACCGGCGCTGGCCCGACACTGAGCGACGTCGTGCCGAAGATCGGCGATGCCCGGCCGATCGGCGTGTTCGACTCGGGCGTCGGCGGCCTGACGGTCCTCTCTGAGCTGCGTCGCCGTCTCCCGAACGAATCCACGCTCTATCTCGGCGATAGCGCCCGCGCGCCGTATGGTCCGCGTTCGGCCGACGAGGTTCGGCGTTTCAGTCTGGCATCGGTTCGCTGGCTGTTGGATGCTGACGTCAAGCTACTGGTCATCGCCTGCAACACGGCCACCGCGCATGCGCTGCCGTTCGTCCGCGAGCTGGCGCCCGTCCCGGTCGTCGGTGTCGTGCGGCCAGGAGCGGTGGCAGCCGCCGCGGCGACGCGCAGCCGTCACGTCGGCGTCGTGGCGACGACCGGCACGGTAGCCTCCGGTGCCTATCCCGCCGCCATCGAGGAGGCCGACGGGCAGCTCTGCGTGACCCAGCAGGCGGCGCCGGACCTCGTGCCGCTGGTCGAGGCCGGCACCCTTGACGGGCCGGACGCCGAGGCCGCGGTGCGAGGCTACCTTGACGAGCTGTTTGCGGCCGACCAGCGTATCGATACGCTGCTGCTCGGCTGTACCCATTACCCGCTGCTGCGTTCGATCATGCAGCGCGTCGCCGGACAGCACGTGGCGGTCGTCGACTCGGCGTTCAGCACCGCCCTGGCGGTGGAGGACCTGCTCGACGCGCTGGCCGCCCGGGCACCGGAGGGCGCCGTGCCGCAGCACCGCATCGCGACGACCGGCGACATTGCCGCCTTCGCCGGGGTTGCCGAACGCATTTTTGGCGCAAAGATGCCCTCGGTGGAGCCGGCATCGGTCAAGCCGGCATCGGGCCAGCCCGGCTAGACTCATCCGCATGGCACGCAGCATGAGTCGCCTGGGGATGGGCGTGGTCGTTGGAGGTCTTCTGGCGATGGGCGCCACCGTCGCGCAGCGCGAACTTGTCCGCCGGGCCGGGACGCGCCTCATCGACTGGGAGGCCGTGCGCCAGATCGCCCGGCGCCGCCTTGGCAACGCGGCGGCAAGCATCCCTGCGCACGAGCGCGCCAGCGCGGAGGCGTTCTACCGGGACGCATTGCGACGCATCGAACCGCTGGTGGCCGAGGAGATTGGCGCGGAGCTGCCGCATGCGCTCGAGGTGCCGGCCGTCGTCGATCGCGTCGAGTGGGTCGACCTCAATCTCGCGACCTTCCAGCAGCTGCTCGGCCGGGTCGAGACGATCTTCAACGAGACGCAGCGCGGCGATGAGACGGCGGGCCGTGCGCTGGCGCGCATCATCAACCGCTCCATTGGCAACCAGCAGCTCGGCTTCCTGCTCGCTTTCCTGGCGCGCAAGGTCCTGGGTCAGTACGACGTCAGCCTGCTGGCGGCTGTGCCGACGCCTCGTGGACGGCTGAATTTCGTTGAGCAGAACATCACCGCCACCGCGGCGCATCTGCATCTGCCGCTCGACGACTTCCGCACGTTCATCGCGCTCCACGAGGCGACGCACGCGTTCGAGTTCGAGGCCTACCCTTGGCTGCGCGACTACTTCGCGGCGAACGTCGCCGAGGCGGTCGAGCAGCTGGCCACAGACTCGGGCGGGATGGGCGCGCGGCTGCGGAGCGCACTGTCGGGTGGTAAGGGCCACTGGCTGGAACGGATCATGACCCCGCAGCAGCTGACCACGTTCCAGCGCACCCAGGCGCTCATGTCGCTGCTCGAGGGATATTCGAATCATGTCATGAACGCGGCCGGCGAACGCCTGCTGCCCGGCTTCACCCAGATGCACGAGCGATTCGAACGCCGCAACGAACGGCGAGGCGGACTGGAGCGCGCGATCATGCGCCTCACCGGTCTGGACCTGAAGATGGAGCAGTACGCGGCTGGCGAGCGTTTCGTGGCCGAGGTGCTCCGCCAGCGGGACCGCGCATTCCTGAATCGCGTCTGGACTGGCCCTGCGCAGCTGCCCACCCTCGCCGAGATCGCCGATGCTCCACGCTGGGTCTCGCGCATGGATGCGACCACCGAGGAGGTCCGGCGCTGAGCCCCGAGCGTCAGACCATCGTACTTGCCACGCCGACGTTCGACGCTCCACTGTCGTCGGACATGGTCGCGCGCATTGAGGCGGTCCACGGCGTTCGGGTCGTGCTCGTCTCGCCCGATGGGCGGGTGCATGACGACCGCGAGGCGGAGCTGTCCGAAGCCGAGGTGCTGCTGCGCGGCGGCATCCCCGCATCGGTCCTGGACCACCTGCTGGCGCGCGCCCCGAAGATGCGCTGGATCCATTCGGTGTCGGCTGGGATCGACCGGGTGGCGACGCCCGCGGTGCGCGCCCGCGCGCTGACGGTCACCAATGCGCGCGGCGTCTTCAGCCGCCCGATCGCGGAGTACGTGGTGATGATGATGCTCGCCATCGCGCGGCAGCTGCCCCAGCTGCTCGAGCTGCAACGCGAACGAACGTGGCAGCCGCTGCGCGGCCGGGAACTGTCCGAGCTGACGCTGGGGATTGTCGGCTTCGGGAGCATCGGCGCCGAGGTGGCGCGCCTGCTTGCGCCGTTCGGTACTCGCATCATGGCGACGCGCCGGCGTCCGGAGCGTGGCGCCGGTGAAGCGGCCAACGTCGAGCTGCACGGCTTCGACGAGCTGGAGATGGTGCTGGCGGGGTCCGACGTGGTGCTCATCGCGTTGCCGCTCACCGAAGGTACGGCGGGCCTGATCGGCGTGTCCCAGCTGCAGCAGATGCGCGAGCATGCCTGGCTGCTGAACATCGCGCGCGGTCGGCTCATCGATGACATGGCGCTGCGCCGCGCGCTTGAGGCGGGCTGGATCGGCGGTGCGGTGCTGGATGTCTTCGCCGAGGAGCCGCTGCCGCCGGACTCGCCGCTGTACGGCACCCCGAACCTGATCATCACGCCGCATACCTCGTGGTCGAGCAGCCGCGTGGCGGATCGGAGCATCGAGCTCTTCGTCGACAACCTGCGCCGCTTCGTGGCGGGCGAGCCGCTCGCCAACGTCGTCGACCTGGAGGCGGGCTACTAGCTGCATGCAGGTCACCATCGTCGGCCTTCCGGGCAGTGGCAAGACGACCGTCTTCAACGCGCTGACCGGGGGCCACGCCCAGACTGGCGGCTTCTCGTCAGGCCGTGCCGCACCGAACGTCGGCGTGGTGAAGGTGCCGGACGAGCGGCTGGATGCCCTCGCCGCGCTCTTCTCCCCGCGCAAGACCACGCCGGCCGACGTCACCTACGTCGACGTGGCACTTCCGGCTGGCGCCACTCGGGAAGGGACGGTCGCACCCGACGTGCTGTCCATGATCCGCAACGCCGACGCGCTGCTTCACGTGGCGCGCGCATTCGACGACCCGACGGCGGTGGCGGTCACCAACCCGTGGGGTGACATCGAGGAGCTCGACCTGGAGTTCGTCGTCGCCGACCTGACCGTGGTGCAGAAGCGACTCGAGAAGCTGCGCACCTCCGGACGTCACGGCTCGCCCACGGAACGCGAGCAGAACGCCCTCGAGGAGGAGCTGCTGGACCGCATTGAACCGCACCTTGCCGAGGGCAACCCCATCCGCGACCTTGCGCTCGAGGCGGATGACCTGCGACGACTGCGCGGCTATCGGTTCCTGAGCGAGAAGCCGGTGCTGGTGCTCCTGAACATCGACGAGACCCGTCTGCCGGAAGCCGCCACGCTTGAAGCCGACGGCCAGGCGCGCGAGGCACATCGCGAGACGGACGTCGCTGCGCTGGCGGGCAAGATCGAAGCCGAGCTCGCCGAGCTGAGCGACGAGGACGCCCGCGTCTTCATGGACGATCTCGGCATCGCCGAGCCGTCCCGCGGCCGCGTCGTGCGGCTGACCTACCGGCTGCTGGGCGTGCTGAGCTTCTTCACAGCCGGCGAGGACGAATGCCGCGCGTGGACCATCCAGCGTGGCGACACGGCGGTCGACGCGGCGGGCGTCATCCACTCCGACCTGGCGCGCGGCTTCATCCGTGCCGAGGTGGTCAGCTACGAGGACCTGATGGCATGCGGCTCGATGGCCGAGGCACGCAAGCGCGGCGTGCTGCGCTCCGAGGGCAAGACCTACGCGGTGCTCGACGGAGACGTGATCCAGGTTCTCTTCAACGTCGCTCGCTGAGGACGAGGCGCGCTACGAGCTCTTGTCGAGCTCGACCACGATGCTGCGGAATTCGTCGCTGGGCTCGACGGCGAACGTGTCCGGTTCGCTCATTCCGACGCTCATCGACGCGGCGACCTTCTCGTCCGCGATGTAGGTGAAATCGCCGGAACGCTCGAGCTCGCGGGCGATCGCCTCGACCAGCGTGTCCTCCTCGAACGTGTCGATCACCTTCGTGCGCGCCGCCCGCACGACTTTCTCGAACTCGTCGCCGCTGTAGCGTCGCTCGCTGATCAGCAGCGCATCGGTCATCAGATCGGTGGCGCCTTCGTGCAGCTCGTAGAAATACTGGGTCACGACGTGGATGATAGACCGATGGCCCCCGAATCGCCCCCCGCCCCACGGTCCGATCTCGAGCCGGTCGACCTGTTTATCGTCGGGGCGCTGACCATCGACCGGTTTGGCGATGGCACCACTGCGGCTGGCGGCTCCGTGCTGCATGCCGCGCGCGCCGCCGCGGCCAACGGCTATGCCGTGGGCGTGGTGACCATCGCCGGGCCGGAGCCGGAAGCGACCATGGCGTTGCGCGAGCTGGGTCAGCTGGGAACCCTGCACGTTCAGCGCGCGGATCACACGCTGCGTTTTCGTCACCTTGAGACGGGACATGGCCGGGAGCTCGTGATCGAGGAGCCGGCGGCGCCACTGGCCTGGCCCGGTCCAAGCGTTCACCCGGCCGCGATCCTCTATGCGCCGGTCGCCGGTGAGCTCGGTGCCGGCGTCCGCAGGCAGCTCTCCGACGGAGCGATGCACGGCGCCATCCTGCAGGGTTGGCTGCGCAGCCTCGAACCCGGTCATCGCGTCGATCCGCAGCCCCTCAGCGCCCTGCCCGCCGGTCTCGTCGACAAGCTCGCGGGCTTCGGGGTCTTGTTCGCCAGCGCCGAGGATCTCCGGGCCGTCGCCGCCGGGTCCGGCGCTCAGCTTGACGCACTGCGTGCCCGGCTCGGCCCCACGCCGCGCTTGGTGGTCACCGACGGTTCCCGCGGCGCGTGGCTCGATGATGGCGGCCATCGCGTCCGGGTCGTGCCGCCGGTCACGGTGACCTCACGCCACACGGTCGGTGCCGGCGATGCGTTCGCCGCACTCATCACTGCCGAGCTGGCCCGTGGGACGGCGCTGCGGGCGGCCGCCGAGCTCGCGACCGAGGCCGTCGTGCGCCTGCTGCAGGCGCGATCGACCTAGGCAGCGCGCGAGCGACGCGCCGCGCGACGTTCGGCCGCCGACACCCAGCGCCGCAGGCGTCGGCGTCGGGCATCAACCTGCAGGCGCAGCTTGCCGACGGCCAGGATTCCGCCGCCGCGGCCCAGCGCGAACGCCATGTCGAGGACCCGCGACGCCGCCTCGACCGCCTGGAGTGCGCCTGTCAGATCGGCACGGTGGCGTTCGCGGATGCGGGCGATCTCGATCCATGCGCTGGCAGCGCCGAGCGAGGCCCGCTCCGTTCCCGATCGCCACAGGGCCTCGGCGCCGTCGATCTTCCCTGCGCCGAGCATCAGCCGTGTGGCGAGGCGACGGAGTGCCACCGCCTCGGCGGGGTCGGTGCAGACCGTCACGGCATCCTCCAGCAGCTCGAGCGCGTCGTCGACCGCGCCGGAGCGCAGGAGGTCGATGGCCATGCCGCGCCGGTCCAGGACGCCGGCTACTCGCCACCCGCCACCGCGCAGCCGCACCAGCTCGGCCTCCAGCATCGCGAGTGAGGCGATGTCCTGCAGGTTGTGGTCGAGGACATCGGTGAGCGCGTCCGGCGACCCGGTGCGCAGATAGCTGAAGTAGCGCTTCGGGACCTCGCTGCCAGGACAGTCGGACACGCGTCGCACGCCAAGCACGCCGGCCTCGACCTGCGCCAGGCGCGCGCCACCCAACGGCCTGCGCCAAAGCCGCCGAGCGAGAGGCAGCAGGTCGTCGTGCCGTGGCGGCAGGCCGGCCATCTCGGCGAAGAGGCCGTTCATCGTCAGGCGTGTGGCCAGCAGCGGCAGGTCGAAGGTGCGCCCGTTATACGTCACCATCCGCGGCAGTCCTGCCAGCTCGCGGATCACGCCACGCAGCAGGCCCGCCTCGTGCGGGTAGTCCGGCAGGAGGTACTGGCGAGCGACGAAGACGTCGCCCTGCACCCAGCCCAGGCCGGCGAGGAAGATGACGGTGCCCGCACCGGTCGACAACCCGGTCGTCTCGGTATCGAAGTAGCAGGCCGGTGACAGGGTGCGCAGTGCCTCCGCATCGGCGACTGTCAGTGACAGGCGGCGTTCGATGACAACGGCGCCGCGACCGTCCGCCTCGCTGAGCCGCGCGCCGAACCAGCGTGCCAGACGCTCGGCGCGGTCATGTATCGGCCGCGAAGGACCAGCGGGCGCACGGCGAACGGTCGCCAGGCGGTCGGCAAGCGATCGCATCAGGCCAGCGAGCCGAGCAGGTCGAGGCAGGCGGCTTTGCCGTGCTCGCCCACCTCGAGCATGGGCCCCACGCACGATGGACAGCCGTCGGCACACGGACAGTCGCGGACCGCCGACAGGCAGGCGCCGACGAGTTCGTCGGCGATGCCGAACAGACGCTCGGCGAGCCCGACACCGCCTGGCACGGCGTCGTAAAGGTACAGCGTCGGCCTGCCGGTAAAGGGTGCCTGCGCCTGCGACACGACGCCGAGGTCGCGGGCGTCGCACATCAACAGCAGCGGGGCGGTGTTGCGGGCAACGCGGGCAAGGCCGATCAAAGCGCCGTCTAGCGTGTCGCGGTCGAACCGGGTGGCGACGGCATCGGGAAGGATGAGCCAGCAGGCCGCGGTGTGCATCTGCTGCTCCGGCAGGTTGATCGGCCCCCAGCCCACGTTCTCATGGGTGTGAAACTTGATCTTCTTGAACAGGGTCGCGTGCCAGGCGACCATCACTTCCCCGCGTGCCCGACCGCCCGCATGAGTCTCGTCAAAGACGTCCAGGACTTTGAGGGTCACGCCGAGATCGGCATCGGTGTAGTAGTCCACATCGACGCGCGTGACGTACGCCTTGCGCTCGTCCCAGTCGAGCCGGTCCACGTGGAACTGGACGCCCTCGTGAATGTAGATCGCCTGCTCGTGGACGAGCATGGGCGCGGCGAACAGGTCAACCTCGCCGATGACGCGGTGGTGTTCCCCGGTCGTGTCGATGATGACCACGTTCTCTTGGGCCGCGCTGCGCAGGCTGAAGCTGCTGGCGGGGAAGTTCTCGTGGCTCCAGTAATAGCGACCCTCCGCGGGACGCAGAAAGCCATCCTCGGTCAGCACGTCGAGCAGCGTCGAGGTCTCGTCGAGGCCGAAGCGCTCGTCGGCCGGCACCGGAAGCTCGAAGGCCGATGCCTTGAGGTGGTCGAGCAACAGGTGCAGGTTGTCCGGGTTGATGAGGCCGTGCTCCGGCGAGCGGTCAAAGAAGTAGTCGGGATGGCTGGCCAGGAACTGGTCGATGGGAGCCGATGAGGCGACCATCACCGACAGGCTCGTACCGTTGCGCCGCCCCGAGCGGCCCATCTGCTGCCAGGTGCTGGCGATGGTGCCGGGGTAGCCCACGCTGATCGCCGCGTCCAGCCCGCCGATGTCGATACCGAGCTCGAGCGCATTCGTCGCCACCACGCCGCGCACGCGGCCGTCGCGCAGGCCGTGCTCGATGTCACGGCGCTCGTTGGGCAGGTAGCCGCCGCGGTAGCCACGGATCGACGACGGATGACCGGGAGGCGACGGCAGCGCCTCGCGCAGATAGGTGGTCAGCACCTCGACCGACGTTCGCGAGCGGGCGAAGACGATGGTCTGCACGCCGTCAGCGATGAGCCGCTGCGCCAGCCGCTGGGCGGTGAGCAGCGACGAGCCCCGCATGCCCAGCTGCGGGTTGACGACCGGCGGATTGACGATGAGCACATGCTTCCGGCCGCGTGGCGCGCCGTTGTCGTCGATCAGGCTGACGGGCGCCTCGATGAGACGCTCGGCCAGCTCGCTGGGGTTGGCGATCGTGGCCGAGGCGCAGATGAAGATGGGGTCCGCGCCGTAGTGGCGGCAGATGCGCCGCAGGCGGCGGATGACGTTCGCCACGTGGCTGCCGAACAGGCCGCGATAGGTGTGCAGCTCGTCGATGACGACGTACTGCAGGTTCTCGAACAGCTTGAACCACTTGGTGTGGTGCGGGAGAATCGCGGCGTGAAGCATGTCCGGGTTGGTGATCACCACCTGGCCCGCGGCGCGCACCACGCTGCGGACATTGGCCGGCGTGTCACCGTCATACGTGCTCGTCTTGAGGTCGATCTCGGCCGCGTCGGCCAGCGAGCGCAGCTCGGCGAGCTGGTCGGCGGCGAGTGCCTTGGTCGGGAAGAGGTAGAGCGCCCGAGCGGTGGGGTCGCGGGCGATGGCGTCGAGGACGGGGAGGTTGTAGCAGAGCGTCTTGCCGGAGGCGGTGGGTGTGACGACGACTACGTTTCGACGCGCGCGCGTCGCCTCGAAGGCCGCCGCCTGGTGCGTGTAGAGCGCCTCCATCGAGCGGCCCTGCAGCGCCTTGACGAGCCGCTGGTCGATACCGGGCGGCCATGGCGCGTGGCGCGGCGGCAACGCCTCGAGGACACGGTGCGCGGCGATGAGCGGGATGACTCGAGGGTCCCCGAGCAGCGCAGCGATGGCTTCGTCGGCCGATGCCGGGGGAGTGGCGAGCATCCGTTCCTCCATCGCTCGTTGGTCCATTAATCGAACAGGCGTTCGATTAAGATAGCACGGGCGTTCTATCGGGTGGCCGAAATGTGGACAACCAGGCGCGGAAATGCCTTGCGTTGTGGAAAAGCAGACCGGTAGACTCGGGCGTGATGACCGGTCTCGATCTGCCAGCACCTCTGCCGCGCCGCGCGCGCATGCGCCGGCAGGCGTCGCGCAGCGGGTTGGCGTGGCTCGCGGTGGTGCTCATCGTCGGCGTCTTCCTTGCCGTGCAGGTGGGTCGGCAGGTCTATGCCAACTGGGCGATCACGCAGCAGGCTGAGGAGGTGCGCCAGCAGATCGCGGTGATCCAGGCACAGAACGCCACGTTGCGGCGCGAGCTGGAGTACCTGCAGTCCGACGCGTACGTGAGCGCCGAAGCGCGCCGGCTGCAGAACTTGGGACGCTCCGGCGAACAGGTGCTCATCATTCCGCCTGGCGCAGAACAGCCGCTGCCGCCGTCGCTCGCCGCGCCGCGGGAGGCAGCCAAGCCGATGCTGGAGCAGTGGCTCGATCTCTTCTTCGCTGGCTGACCGCGGTTGTCGCCCATTCATGGGCCGATGAAATGGGGAATTTGCGACAGCTCGAATGTCGCAAACCGAGAAGCCGACAGATCAGCGGCGGCGCGATACCCCGCCGAGCACGCCGAGCACGCCGCGCAGAATGGTGTTGAACGTGCCGGAGCGCGCGATGCGTGCGCCCTCCTTCGCGACGTCACCCCAGTCGACGCCCTTTTCTGGGGGCCTGGTGGAGCGCTTCGCGCTGCCCGCAGGCTCTGGGCCAGGCGCGGCACTCGCCTGCGCGGCCTGGGCCTCCGCCGCGGCGAGCTGTGCGGTCAGCATCTCCTTGGCTGACTGCGGATCCTGGTCGGTGGCGTATTCCGAAGCGATCGTGGAGGCAGCGGCCACCGACGCGAAGGTCGTCGCATCGAGTTGCGCCATGAGCGACATCGGCGGTCGCATCATGGTGTGCACGGTCGGCATCGGTATGCCCTTCGGGCTGAGCGCGGTGACGAGCGCCTCGCCGATGCCAAGCGAAGTCAGCTCCTTCTCGACGTTGTAGAAGGTCGTGATCGGGAACGTCTGCGCGGTGGCGCGCACGGCCCGCAGGTCATCGGGCGTGAAGGCGCGCAGCGCATGCTGCACCCGGTTGCCCAATTGGCTGAGCACAGACTCGGGCACATCCGATGGAGTGTGCGTGACGAAGAAGACGCCGACGCCCTTGGATCGGATCAAGCGCGCCACCAGCTCGACCTGGCCAAGGAAGGTCTTGTTGGCGTCGCGGAAGAGCAGGTGCGCCTCGTCGAAGAAAAAGACGAGCTTCGGCTTCTCCGGATCGCCGATCTCCGGCAAGACCTCGTAGAGGCGCGCCAGGAGCCACATCATGAATGTGCTGAACAGCGCCGGGCGATCCTGCATGTGGGACAGCTCGAGGATGCTGACCATGCCCCGTCCGTCACTCGCCAGGCGGAGAAGATCGGCGATGTCGAACTCCGGGGCGCCGAAGAACG
>JBBRXE010000026.1:0-16523 GCA_038248695.1 Candidatus Limnocylindria bacterium
CGAGATTGCCGATTCGCCGCTTCTCGACGATGGCCAGCGGGGCGTTGAGCAGCTCGGCGAAGGCACGGGCGCGCTTGGCGAACCCCAGGTCGGTGACGACCACGATGTCCTCGAGCTCCTTGGCCTTGATGTGCGCCGCCAGGATGTTGACCGCCGTCAGCTCGTCGACCGGGATCGAGAAGAAGCCCTGGATCTGGCCCTGGTGGAGGTCCATCGTCAGCACCCGATCCGCGCCGGCCACGGTGAGCATGTCGGCGATCAGGCGCGCCGTGATGGGCACGCGCGGCTGATCCTTCTTGTCGGAGCGGCCGTAGGCGTAGTACGGGATGACGGCGGTGATGCGACCCGCCGAGGCGCGCTTGAAGGCGTCGATCATGATCAGCAGCTCCATGATCGACTGCTGCACCGGTCGGCTAGTGGGCTGGACCAGGAAGACGTCCTGCTCGCGCACGTTGTCGAGAATCTTGACGAAGATGTTCTCGTTGGCGAACTGGAAGACCTCGACGTCGCCGCGGCGCGTGCGCAGATAGCGGCAGATGCGGTCGGCGAGCGCTGGATTCGCGTTGCCGGCGTAGATGCTGAACTCGTCGGCGTACACGTCCATCTCCATGGGGCGGTCTGGCATCGGAGATTCTACTCGCCCTCGGGCTCTGGCTCCGCTGGACGGTCGTCGACGAAGACGGTGATCGACACGATCCGATCGCCCGCCTGCAGCCGCATGACCGTCACGCCGCGCGATGAGCGCCGGTACTTGTTGATGGTCGACACTTCGGTGCGCAGGATGGAGCCGTCCTCGGTGATGAGCATCATCTCCTCCTCGTCGCGGCCGACGACTCGGATGGCGGCCACGTCGCCGGTGTCCTCGCTGAGCGAATTGGCGATAACGCCGCCGGTGGCCCGATGCTTCCGCGGGAACTCGGCCAGGTCGGTCCGCTTCCCGAAGCCCTGCTCGGTGACGACCAGCAGCTGCTCCTCCGGCACGACGACCTCCATGCCGACGACCTCGTCGCCCTTCTTGAGCCGGATGCCGGTCACGCCGCGCGTATCCCGGCCCATGTGGCGCACCTCCGACTCGCTGAAGCGAGCCGCCTGGCCCTTGCGAGTGGCGAGGATGATGTCGTCGGAGCCATCGGTCAGGCCAACCCAGCGCAGCTCGTCGTCGTCGACCAGGCTGATGGCGATCAGCCCGTTTGCCCGGATCTTGGCGTATTCGGCCAACGAGGTCTTCTTGATCATGCCGTGGCGCGTGGCCATCGCCATGAAGTGACCCGGCTCGAAGCGCGGCAACGCAATGATGGCGCTGACATACTCGCCCGACTCGACCTGCACCCCCGGCAGGTTGATGATCGGCAGTCCCTTGGCCTGGCGCGTCGCCTCCGGGAGCGCGTAGACCCTGGTGATGAAGACCCTGCCGCGGTTGGTGAAGAATAGGATGTTGTCATGCGTGTTGGCCACCAGCAGGTGACGCACGGCGTCCTCCTCGCGGGTCAGCATTGCCAGCTTGCCCCGCCCGCCACGTCGCTGCGAGCGGAACGTGTCGATCTGCTGGCGCTTGATGTAGCCGCGCTGGCTGAGCGTCACGACGACGTCCTCTGCCGTCACCAGGTCCTCGGCGGTCAGCTCGCGGTTGACGTCGGCTTCGATGCGCGTCTTGCGCCCATCGCCATGCTTGCGCTTGAGCTCGATGAGCTCATCGGTGATGACCGTCAGGATCTTGCGCGGGTTGGCCAGCAGGTCCTCGAGCTCGGCGATGAGCTGGATGAGCGCCAGGTACTCATCCTCGATCTTCTTGCGCTCCAGCGCGGCAAGCCGGCGCAGCTGCATCTCCAGGATGGCGTTCGCCTGCACCTCGGAGAGGCCGAACTGCTTCATGAGAGCTGACCGTGCGGCATCGGTGTCGGCCGAAGCGCGGATGGTGGCGATCACCGCGTCCAGGTTGTCGAGCGCGATCTTGAGACCCTCGACGATGTGCGCACGCTCCCGGGCGCGCGCCAGCTCGAACTCGGTGCGGCGCCGGACCACCTCGCGCCGGTAGGTGATGTAGTGCTCCAGCATCCGCTTCAGGCCGAGCGTCAGCGGCTGGCCATCCACGAGGGCCAGCATGTTGGCGCTGAAGCTGGTCTGCAGGGGGGTGTGCTTGAACAGCTGCTGCATGACCGTGTGCGGCGAGCCGTCGCGTTTTACCTCGACGACGATCCGCATACCCGTCCTGTCGCTTTCGTCGCGAATGTCGCTCACGTCGTTGATGCGCTTCGCGCCAACCAGGTCCGCCATCTTCTCGATGAGGCTCGTCTTGTTGACCTGGTAGGGCAGCTCGGTGATGACCACCGCCATGCGTCCGACGCGCACCTCCTCGAACGCGACCTGGCCGCGGATGATCACGCGGCCGCGACCCGTGGCGTACATGTGCCGGATGGCGTCCTGCCGCTCCTTCTCGCCGGTCACCGGGTTGCGCACATCCTCGAAGCGGTAGACAGTGCCGCCGGTCGGGAAGTCCGGCCCGGTGACGATCTCGCACAGCTCGTCGACGCTCATGTCTGGGTTTTCGATGAGGCCGATGACGGCGTCGCAGATCTCGGTCAGGTTGTGCGGCGGGATGTTGGTCGCCATGCCCACCGCGATGCCGGACGAGCCGTTGACCAGCAGGTTCGGCAGTCGCGCCGGCAGGACGGTCGGCATCCGCAGGCGGCCGTCGTAGTTGTCGACGAAGTCGACGGTGTCCTTATCAATGTCGGCCAGCATCTCGTCCGCGATCGCCGCCAGGCGCGCCTCGGTGTAGCGCATGGCCGCCGGCGGGTCGCCGTCGATCGAGCCGAAGTTGCCCTGGCCGTCGACCAGCGGGTAGCGCAGGCTGAAGTCCTGCGCCATGCGCACCAGGGTGTCGTACAGCGCCAAGTCGCCGTGCGGGTGGTAGTTGGCCATCGTCTCGCCGACGATGCCGGCGCACTTCCGATAGGCCGATGTCGAGCGCAGCCCCAGGTCGTGCATCGCGTACAGGATGCGGCGGTGGACCGGCTTCAGCCCGTCGCGCACATCTGGCAGCGCGCGGCTGACGATGACGCTCATGGCGTAGTCGATGTACGCGGTGCGCATCTCGTTCTCGATCGATACCGGCCGGATGTTCTCCGAGCGCTCCATCTCCATCGGTTGTGCTGTCTCCCTACTCGGCCGTGGAGGCCGCGCCCACTTCGACGGGCATGCCGTAGCGTTGCTTCAATGCCGCCTTCTGGGTCGGCGTGGCACCCAGGAAGCGGCCGTCGGCCTCTGCGATCAGCCGGTCATCCTGGCCGTGCACCTCGCCGTGGACCTGGTAGATGCGCCGCCGCTTGCCGGTCACGCGTCCGACGGCGCTCAGCCGCTCACCGGGAGTGGCCGGCGATCGGTAGCGGATATTCATCTCGGCGGTGACCGCCCAAGAGTCATGGCTGGACGGCGCCCAGGCCATCACCTCGTCGAGCAGGGTCGCCAGCAGGCCGCCGTGCACCTTGTCCTCCCAGCCGGCGAAATTCTCGGTCGGCGTCCATTCGGTGCGCGCCACCCCATCGCCCAGCTCGATCTGCAGTCGCATCCCGATGGGATTGGCGTTCCCGCAGGCAAAGCAGTTGTGGTCCGCGAACGCATAGCGCCTCACCAGTCGTTGTGCTCCGGGTCATAGTCGGCATAGTCGTCGGATCGCCGCAGGCAGTTGTCCGCGATCGCCAGGGCAAACGCGTGGCTGACCGCATACCCGTCGCGCAGGAAGTTGACGGCTTCCCGTCGCTCGCCGATCCCGTTGGCTTCGAGCAGCTCGCACCATTCGTCCGGCGAGCGGCCCGTCTTGCTCTGCACCTGGCGGATGTCGGCGATGTGTCGCGATGGCATCGGTCTGTCCTCGTTGACCTTTTTGCGTCAGATGTCGAGATTGCGGACCTTGCGGGCCTCGCCTCGGATGAAGTCGCGGCGCGGCTCGACGCGCTCGCCCATGAGCGTGCTGAAGATCTCGTCTGCCTCGCCGGCGTCTCCGACGTCGATGCGCAGCAGGGTGCGCGTGTCGGGGTTCATGGTCGTCTCCCACAATTGCTCCGGGTTCATCTCGCCGAGCCCCTTGAAGCGCTGCACGCCGACGTTCTTGGTGCGACCCTCGCGGCTCAGCTCCTTGACCGCAGCGTCGCGTTCCTTCTCGGTGTGCGCGTAGCGCGTCACCTTCCCGGTGCTGATCCGATACAGCGGCGGCTGGCAGAGGTACAGGTAGCCGTTGTCGATGATCTCCGGCATGTGCCGGAAGAAGAAGGTCAGCAGCAGCGTGCTGATGTGCGCGCCGTCGACGTCGGCGTCGGAGAGCAGGCAGATCTTGTGGTAGCGCAGCTTGGCGATGTCGAAGGTGTCGCCGATGCCGGCGCCGAGCGCGATGACCAGCGGGCGGATCTTGTCGCTGCCGAGCACTCGGTCGAGCCGCGCCTTCTCGACGTTGAGCATCTTGCCGAACATCGGCAGGATGGCCTGGAAGCGTCGATCCCGGCCCTGCTTGGCCGAGCCGCCGGCCGAGTCGCCCTCGACGATGTACAGCTCGCTTCGCGCCGGATCGCGCTCCTGGCAATCGGCCAGCTTGCCGGGCAGCGCCATGCCGTCGAGCGCGCCTTTGCGGATCACGAGGTCGCGCGCCTTGCGGGCCGCCTCGCGCGCGCGAGCGGCAGTGATGGACTTCTCGATGATGCGGCGTCCGTCGGCGGGATTCTCCTCGAGGTGCTGGACGATGCCCTCGGCCACCACCTGCTGGACGATGCCCTTGACGTCGGCGTTGCCCAGCTTCGCCTTGGTCTGGCCCTCGAACTGCGGATCCGTCAGCTTGACGCTGATGACCGCGGTGAGCCCCTCGCGCACGTCGTCGCCCGAGAGGTTGGCTTCCTTCTCCGAGAGGGTGCCCGACTTGCGCGCCCAATCGTTGAGGCTGCTGGTCAGCGCGGCGCGGAAGCCGGTCACGTGCGTGCCGCCATCGACGGTATGGATGTTGTTGGCAAAGGCCAGCACGTTCTCGGTGAAGCCGTCGTTGTACTGGAGTGCCACCTCGACGCTCGTGCCGTTCACGATCTTCTCGACGTGGATCGGCCGCAGGTTGAGCGCGACGCGCCGCCGGTTCAGGTGACGCACGAACGAGGTGACGCCGCCTTCGAAGAAGAAGTTCTTCTCGCGCTCGATGCGCTCGTCGACCAGGCGGATCCAGAGCCCTTTGTTGAGGTAGGCCGATTCGCGCAGGCGGGTGCTGATCATCTCCCAGCTGTAGTCGAGCGTCTCGAAGATCTCGGCATCCGCCTGGAAGATGGTGCGCGTGCCGCTGGTCCGCTCCCAGCCATCCAGGCCGCGATTGGCCTCCTTGGTGCCGCCCTGCTGACTGACGTCGCGGACAGGCGCCCCGCGCTGGTATTCCTGCACCCAGCGCTTGCGTTCGCGCAGGACCTCGACCCGCATGTCGCTGGATAGTGCGTTGACCACGCTGACGCCGACGCCGTGCAGTCCGCCCGAGACCTTGTAGCCGCCGCCGCCGAACTTGCCGCCGGCATGCAGCACGGTGTGCACCACCTCGAGCGCGCTCTTGCCCGTGGCGTGCTTGCCCACCGGGATGCCGCGGCCGTCGTCGACGACTTCGACCGTGCCGTTGACGTGAATCGTGACGTGGATGCGGGTGGCCTGGTTGGCCATCGCCTCGTCGATGCTGTTGTCGACGACCTCCCAGACGAGCTGATGCAGGCCGCGGGCGTCGGTCGAGCCGATATACATGCCGGGCCGCTTGCGTACCGCCTGCAGGCCCTCAAGGACCTGGATGTTCGCGGCGGTGTAATCCTCTTTTGCCGCGGCGCGACGCGCCTTGCGCGCGGGTTCGACGGTCATGCGCGTTCAGGCACCTCGTGGTTATTGGCTACCGATGCCGCGGCACCACGCGCGCCGCGGGTGATGATCGAATAGATGCGGTCGAGCTCTTCGTCCGAGTAGAAATCGATGACCAGCCGGCCGCCGCGCCGCGTGCGCTGGATGCCGACCTTGGTGGCCAGCAGCCCGCGTAGCTGCGCCTCGACGTCCGCCAGGTCGCCGCCCACCGGTTGCCGGTGGCTCGGCTCGTGCTGCTCGCGCCGGCGCCTCACCAGCTCTTCGGTCTGCCGCACCGAGAGGTGTCGGTCGAGCACGACCTGCAGCACGGCCCGCTGGAACTCGTGGACGCTGAGGGCGGCCAGGGCGCGGCCGTGGCCCTCGCTGATGCGTCCGTCGAGGATGGCACGCTGGGTCTCCGGCGCAAGGTCGAGCAACCGCAGCGCATTCGAGACGGCCACGCGGCTCTTACCGACCTGGCGTGCCACCTGCTCGTGGGTGAGCCCGAAGCGATCGGTCAGCTCGCGGTAGGCCTGCGCCTGTTCGATGGCGTTCAGGTCGGCGCGCTGCACATTCTCGACGAGCGCCAGCTGCAGCATCTCGTCACCGGTCGAGTCGCGGATGACGGCCGGGATGGTCGTCCTGCCGGCCAGCCTGCTGGCCCGCAGGCGTCGCTCGCCGGCGATCAGCTCGTAACCTCCGTCGGCGCCGGCGCGCACCACGATGGGCTGGATCACGCCGTGCACCGTGATCGAGGCCGCCAGCTCGGCCAACTGCGCATCGTCGAAATGGTCGCGCGGCTGATGCGGGTTGCGCTTGATGCCCTCGATGCTCAGTTCCCGGACCCCACCCTCGTCGTTCGCGCTCGGGATGAGCGCGTCCAGGCCGCGGCCCAAGCCGAACGGCCTAGCCACGGGCGACCACCTCACCGGCCAGCTCGTGGTAGGCGACCGCGCCGCGCGACGACGGGTCGTAGAGCGCGATGGGCAGACCGTGGCTGGGCGCCTCGGACAGGCGCACGCTGCGCGGCACGACGGTGCGATAGACGCTGCCGTTCATGTGGCGCCGCACCTCAGCCGCGACCTGGGCCGAGAGGCGCGTCCTGCCGTCGTACATGGTCAGCACCACGCCCTCGATCTCGAGGCGCGGATTCAGTTCCTGGCGCACCAGTCGAATCGTGTTCACCAGCTGGCTGAGCCCCTCCAGTGCGTAGTACTCGGTCTGGATCGGGATGAGAACTCCGTCCGCCGCCGTGAGCGCGTTGACCGTCAGCAGACCCAGCGAGGGCGGGCAGTCGATGAGAACGCGCTCGTATCGCCCGTCGAGGCCGCTCAGGCTTGCCGCGAGCCGGCGCTCGCGGGCCGCGACTCCGACAAGCTCGACCTCGGCGCCCGAAAGCGCCTGGGCCGACGGAACGATGTCCAGACCGTCAACCGATGTCCCCATTGCCAGCTCGCCGATCGGTATGCGATCGAGCAGGGCCTCGTAGACCGAGCGATCGACCGCGCGGCGATCGATGCCAAGCCCGCTCGTGGCGTTGCCCTGCGGATCAAGATCGATGACGAGCGTCGATGTTCCAGAGAGGGCCAGATATGCTGCGAGGTTGACGACGGTGGTCGTCTTGCCGACGCCGCCCTTCTGGTTCGTACAGGCTGTGACCCTGACCACGGACGCTCCGCTGCGAGTTCATTGGGTGCTCATATTCTACCAGTTTCGCGCTTACGCGACGCTTACCAGCCGCTTAACGAGCGGGCACGGGCCGATGCAAATTGTTTCACGTGAAGCACTCGCTTTGGCTTGGGGCCTGGCCGGATGGGTCGGTCGCCGGTCCGATTTGGCACCGGTATACTCGGACCCCGTCCTGATCCTTCATCGACAGCGCCAGGGGGCGTCCGATCAGCTACACCAGTGCACTCGTCGCAGTACTTGTGGGCATCATCCACGCCGGCCTGGCACCGGCGATCGTGGTCGCCGGTGTGAAGCCGGACCTGCTGCTGGTCGCCGTGGTGCTGGTCACCTGCGTGCTCGGCTTCGAGGCCGGCATCCTGTGGGCGTTCATCGGCGGCCTCGTCGCGAACCTGCTGATTCCTGAGCCGCTCGGCAGCATTCCGCTGGCAATGCTCTTGGTGGCGGTCTTCGTGGCAGGCGGATCTCGCGTGCTCGGCCGCCTGGTGTGGGTCTACCCCGTGCTCGCGGCGTTCGGCGCCAGCATCCTCGCCGACGTCGTCTCGCTTACCGTGTCGCGGCTGGTCGGATCGCCGCTGAGCCAGGGCGTGCCCCTCGACCTCGTCCTGCCGGCCGCGGCGCTCAACGCCGCCATCTGTGGGCTGCTGCTCTACCCGATGCGCATGCTTGCGGTGCGCTATTGGCTGGACGAGAAGCCGGCGTGGTGATGTGCCGAATACAGACGACCCTGCCGGCCCTGGCCTGCGCAGCGGTGTTCCGCTAGCCGTGGCCGACCTCAACGAGGGCCGCCACGACCTTCGTCGCTCCTCGGCCCGATTCATCGCCTTCGGTGTCGCTGCGGCGCTGCTCTTCTCGGTGCTTGGGTTCCGTCTTTTCCAGATGCAGATCCTGAACGGCGCGCTCTACACCCAGCGAGCGGCCGCCGCGCGAACCGCCGAGGTGCCGATTCCCGCGGCACGCGGCCTGATCTTCGATCGCAGCGGCAGGCCAATCGCGGTCAATGTGCCATCCTGGGTCGTCAAGGCGCGCCCCGCCGACCTGCCGCAGGCAACCTCGGCCCCGGTGCTGCGCCGGCTTGCTGCGCTCATCGGCGCCGACGCGGCTGCCATGCAGCGTCGCTACGACGCGTTCAAGGGCTCCCCCTACGACCTCGTCCCGCTGATGAACGTCGGCCGTGACGCCGCGCTGCTGGTCGGCGAGCGGAGCGAGGATTTCCCCGGCATCGTGATCGAGGTCGATGCGCAGCGCCGCTATCTCGACGAGAAGGGCGCGACCGATGGCAGCCTGCTTTCCCACGCCGTCGGCTACACCGGCCCGATCTCCGAGACCGAGCTTGCGGACCTGGCCGACAAGGGGTACCTCCCCGACGACCCCATCGGCCGTGACGGCGTGGAGGCGAGCTACGAGACGGAGCTGCGCGGAACGTACGGCAGCCAGCTGGTCGAGCGCGACGCCTCGGGGCGCACCACGAAGGTGATCGATACGCTGCGCGAGCCGACGGCAGGCAAGAACCTGATGCTGACCATCGACGCGCGCACCCAGCGCCTGGCGACCGACGCGCTCGAATGGGGCATGAAGGCGGTGGGCGTCCAGGAGGGCGTGACGATCGTCATGAACCCGCAGACCGGCGAGATCCTGGCGATGGTCTCGTTGCCGGCGTACGACAACAACAAGTTCGCGACCGGCATCAGCGCCAAGGATTACCAGGCTTACCTGGCCCAGGCGGGCAAGCCGCTGCGCAACCACGCGATCGCCGACACCTATCCGCCGGGGTCGACGTTCAAGCTGGCGACCGCGCTGGGTGCGCTGGAGTCGGGCACCACCACGCCCACGCGGAAGTGGCCGACGTACGGCTGCTACCAGATTCCCGGCGCACCGAAGGGCCAGTGCCTCTTCGACTGGAACCATGCCGGTTTCGGTCCGCTCGACGTGACCGATGCCTTCGCAATCAGCTCCGACACGTTCTTCTACCAGATGGCGATCAATCAGGGCATCGACCAGCTGGGTGACGCCGCTGCATCGCTCGGCTTCGGCAAGCCGACCGGTATACGCCTGCCCGGCGAGGCCGATGGCATCGTGGCCAGCACCGAGTGGGCGCGCCGCAATGGCCGCGCGAGCCTGTTCACCGGTGAGCTGGCACAGGCCGGCATCGGCCAGAACGTCATCGCCGTGACACCCCTGCAGCTGTTGAATGCCTATGCCGCGCTGGCCAACGGCGGCAAGCTGATGCGGCCCATGATCGTGCGCGGTGAGACGGATGCCAGCGGCAAGCTCGTCAAGCCGTACGAGCCGGAGGTCCTCGGCCAGCTGATCGCCAGCCCGGCCGATCAGAAGGTGCTGCGCCTTGCAGCACGCGACGTGATCACCTCCGGCCACGCCTACAACATCCGCGACCTGAAGCTGCCCGGTGCCCTGTCCGGCAAGACCGGCACCGCAGAGTTCGGCGACCTGACCAAGAACAAGACCCTGCCATTTCACTCGTGGTTCGTGGCCTACCTGCCGTCGAAGGCCGGATCGACCGATGCGGACCTGGAGGTCCTGACCTTCAGCTATTCGGCGACGGTGCCGGGGAACGTCTCGACCGAGGTGGTCAAGTATTTCCTGCAGAAGTACTACAACCTCGACCAGGATCTGCGACTGGATCCGGAAACATTCGCGCTCGTGGCGCGGAACCAGAACTGACTCATGGGCACCGTCACCTCCACCTTCGTCGAGAATGTCCGCGCCAACACGTGGCGCCTCTTCGACTGGCAGCTGTTCCTGTATGTGCTGCTGCTCATCGGCTTCGGCGTGGTGATGGGTTACTCGGCCGGCTATGGCGACGCGGGCGCATTGGGCATGAGCCAGACAGTAAAGACCCTGATCTGGACCAGCATTGGCCTCACCATCTTTTTCGTGGCGGCCAGCCTCGACTACCACTGGCTGACGACCTTCACCGTGCCGCTCTACCTCGGCGTGCTCGCCCTGCTGGCGATCACCATGGCCATCGGCACCAGCCTCTTCGGCGCGCAGATGTCGGTCACCGTGGCGGGGCTCGATTTCCAGTTCAGCGAGGTCTGCAAGGTGCTGATGATCGTGATCATCGCCAGCTTCCTGACCGGTCGGCGAGAGCGCATCGGCCGGCTGTCGACGATCGTCGGCGCGGGTGTGCTGATGGCCATCCCAACCGGGCTCGTCTTCCTGCAGCCGGATCTCGGCACTGCGCTCGTCTTCGTGGCAATCCTCGCCGGGATGCTGTTCATGAGCGGCGCCAGCATCGGCTGGCTGGGCGTGCTGACCGGTGCCGCCATCGCGTCGGCTCCCCTTGCCATCGACACCTTCCTGCACGGCTACCAGCGCCAGCGACTGTTCTGCTTCCTGGACCCGCAGGCCGATCCGCTGGGCGCCTGCTACCAGCTCATCCAATCACTGAACGCCGTTGGCTCGGGGGGCTGGTTCGGCCAGGGGCTCACCGCCGGTGGTCTCAACCGATCCGGCTTCCTACCCGTGCAGTCGACCGACTTCATCTTCACCGTGGTCGCCGAGGAGCTCGGCTTCGTTGGCGGGCTGCTGGTGCTTGTACTCTTCGCGCTGCTCATCTGGCGAATCATGGTCATCGCCTGGGCTGCCGGCGACGGGCTGGGCAGCATGGTCGCCATTGGCCTGGCCAGCATGATCCTGTTCCAACTGCTGGTGAACGTCGGGATGGTGATCGGCATCATGCCGGTGACCGGAATCCCGCTGCCATTCGTCACCTACGGCGGTTCGTCGATGATCTCGCTGCTGTTCGGGATGGGCATCCTGCAATCCGTTCGCATGCATTCACGCAGGCCGTCGTTCTAAGCCTCCTCGACGTCCACCTCCGCGTCCTTATCGACCACCAGAAGGTGGCCGTGGACGGCGAGCTGGAAGCTGTCGAGCGGCGGCTGCCCGGAGAGGCGGTGGAAGCCGTATCGGTACAGGTCGCGTCCGGCTGCGACGGTTGGTGCGGCCAGGATGGCACCGCCGATGCCGAACAGCGCCCCACCGACCACCAGCGCCAGGATGACGACCGCGGGATGCAGGTCGACGGCGTCGCCCATGACCTTGGGTACCAGGAGGTTGTTCTCTAGCTGCTGGATGCCGGTGTAGACGACGACGATCGCGACGACGGCAGCTGGCGACACCGTCAGCGCGACCAGCAGCGCGGGGATGGCCGCGATGATCGGTCCGATGATCGGGAACCACTCTAGGATTCCCGCGATCAGTGCCAGGACGAGCGCGAACTGCCCGAATTCGCCGAATCCGATGAGCGTCAGGATGCTGAGGCCGATGGCGGTGGCCAGGAAGACCGCGCCACCGAGCAGCAGCTCGCCGCGCACCCATCGGCCGCCGACCCCGGCGAGGATGCCGAGCAGGTTCTCGCCGTCCGGGCGCCAGGTCGGTGGCAGCGCGCCCGCGACCGCGTGGGGAAAGGCCTCGCGGTCCTTGAGGACGAAGAACAGCCAGACCGGGATGACGACCAGTCCGAGCACGAACGTGGCGGTGCGCAGCAAGGTGCCGAGCGTCGGTCCGATGATGCCCTGCACGATCGTCGCGAGCGCCTCCTGGCCGCGCGTGATCGAGGTATCGAGCGTCGTGCGCAGCTCCGGCGGTAGCGGCAGCGAGCGGTACCAGTCCTCGATGCCGCGCTCAAGGTTGCCGATCGAGGACCCCAGCTGTGGCAGATGGTCCAGGAACTCGCGTGCCTGCGCGGCGATCGGCGGCAGCGCGAATGCGATCACCAGCCAGATCAGGCCGACCACGAGCGCGTACATCGCCAGGACGCCGCCCCAGCGCGGCACGCCCAGGCGCTGCAGGCGAGTCACGCCGGGGTCGAGCACGAACGCCAGCGCCAGGCCGATGACGAACGCGGGCAGGGCGCCACGCGCCGTCCACACCAGCCATGCGACCAGCACGATCATCGCGAGAGCGAAAATCGAGAGCCGATGCCGTCGCAGCGCGCCGATCAGGTCTGCCATTGGCCCGACATCCTAGCGGAGGCTGGTCGACGACCGATGCAACGCGTACCATCCTTGTTGAAATGAACGATGCAACCAACGGCCAGCCGCGACAACGCTGGCAACTGCTCTTTGCTCGAAATCCTCCGGCGCTGCGCATGCGACAGGCCGCCATGGTCGATGAGTTCGAGCGTGTCTTCAAGGAGGCCGGCCTGCCACTCGCCTACACCAACGCCCAGAAGCCACGGCCGCGGCTGAAGCTGGCCGCCAATCCGCCCGTGGGCATCGAGCTGAAGGGCGAGGTCATCGACGCCTACTTTGACGAGCTCGTCCCGGCCGAGAAGATCAGGGCCGCCGCTCAGCTGCTGACCGATGGCCTGCACATGGTCGACGCACGCGAGGTGTGGCACGGATTTCCGTCAGCCGCATCCCAGCTGCGTGCCGCCGAGTACGAGGTCACGGTGCGTGGCAACGACGACCTGACCAGCGACGAGCTGCGCGGAGCCGTCGTCCGACTGCTGGCCGCCCCTCGCCTCCTGGGAAAGCGGCGTCGTGGCGAGAGCGAGCGTCGTAGCGATGCGGGACCCCGCGACCTGCGCCCGTACATCGAGGACGTCGAGGTCATGGACATCGACGATGAGACGCATCGCGCTCGCGTGCGCCTCGTGCTGCGTCTCGATCCCAGCGGCGCCGGCCGGCCGGAGGACGTCATCGGAGCGCTCGACATGCCGCTGCGAACGGAGAACGCGGTGCGGACGCGGCTCCTGTTCGTTGACACCCCGCCCATCGCCCGGTAAACTCCGGAACTCCCGCGGGCTTCTCTTGAGCCCTCTTCGCCGTGCGTCGGCGCGAGATCCCGGTACCTATGGAGAGAATCATGTACGCCGTCCTCAGCTCCGGCGGAAAGCAGTATCGCGTCGAGGCGGGCAGTGAGCTCATCATCGAGCGTATCGCCGGCGAGCCCGGCGCATCGGTCACCTTCGACCGCGTGCTGCTCATCGGTGACGGGGATGAGGTGACTGTCGGCACGCCGACAGTCAGTGGCGCATCGGTGAGTGGCACGCTGCTCGGCGAGCAGCTCGGCCCCAAGCTGGTCATCTTCAAGTTCAAGCAGAAGGTGAAGTACCGCCGCCGCACCGGGCATCGGCAGCACCTTGTGCGCGTCCGCATCGACGAGATCAACGCCTCGGGCAAGCGCAGCACGCGGGCGGAAGCCGCACCGAAGGCTGTAGCGACGCCCGTGGCCGAGGCCTCGGCCACGGGCAGCGCCGCCGCCCCGGCGACAGCGGAGGCGAAGCCCGCGCTCAAAACCAGGGCAAAGACGGCACCAAAGCCGAAGGCGTCCGCCGCATCGGCGGAGGCGAAGCCAGCTCGCCAGCCGCGAGCTCGCGCATCGGCTAAGCCAGGGGCGCAGGCGACACCGGCCGCGTCCGACGCGGCGACTGAGAAGCCGAAGCGCAAGCCGCGTGCGACGAAGGCCAAGGCCGAGAAGCCGGCGGAGGAGTAACGACACATGGCACACAAGAAGGCCGGCAGTTCGTCACGCAACGGGCGAGACAGCGTCGGTCAGCGACTCGGCGTCAAGCGCGGCGATGGCCAGCAGGTCCTTGCCGGCACGATCATCGTGCGACAGCGCGGTAGCACATTCCATCCCGGCGACAACGTCGGCATGGGCCGCGACTACACGCTCTTCGCCACGGCCGAGGGGAAGGTCAAGTTCAGTCACGAGACACGCGCCCGGAAGCGCGTGAGCGTCGTCACCGCGCAGGCATAGGACCGGCGCGGACGTCGACAGGAGTTCCAAACGTCATGAAACCAGATATCCATCCGAAGTTCTACCAGGCGCAGGTCACCTGCGTGTGCGGCAACAGCTTCACCGTGGGTTCGACCGCGGAGACCATCAAGGTCGAGGTCTGCTCGAACTGCCACCCGTTCTATACGGGCACGCAGAACATCGTCGACACGGCCGGGCAGGTCGAGCGCTTCCAGCGGCGCCTCGAGCGCTCGCTGCGCTGATCAACCGCATGCGCCGGCACGGCAGGTCGTGGCCGGCGCTACTCGCGCCGCACCTCCTCTTCCTCATCCCCGAACTGCTGATCGCCACCGGGCCGTTCGTCATCCAGACGGCCGGCACCGTGGCGGGTCGGGCTCGCTTCCGCATGCCCGACTTCTTCTACGGCGGGCAGGCGCTCATCGAGGGTGTCATGATGCGCGGCCGCACGACCGTGGCCATGAGCGTCCGGCCGCCGGATGGCAGCATTCGCACCCTCTCCGAGTCCCTTCCCGCCGCGCTGGTCCACGGCCGATTCGTGAAGGTCCCATTCGTGCGTGGCATGTTCGTGCTGTACGAGACCCTGGTGATCGGCACGCGCATGCTCATGCGCTCGGCGGCCATCGCGGCCGAGGGCGAGGACGTGCAGATCGGCAAAGGCGCCATGGTCGGCGCCATGGTCGTGTCCATCGGTTTCGCGGTCGCGCTGTTCTTCGTCCTACCGCTCTTCCTGTCGACCTTCGCCCAGGGCGCCACCGACAGCGACCTGCTCGCCAACCTCATCGAGGGCGGCATCCGGCTGGTGATCTTCATCGGCTACATCGCGGCCATTGGCACCATGAGCGACATTCGCCGCGTCTTCGCCTATCACGGCGCCGAGCACAAGGCGATCAGCGCGCATGAGGCGCGCGAGCCGTTGACGCCGGAGGCGGTCGACCGATTCAGCACCGCCCACACGCGCTGCGGCACGACCTTCATCCTGATCGTGGTGGTCATCAGCATCTTCTTCTTCGGTCTCGTGCCGCGCACCGGGGTCCCGCTCTGGGCGCTCATAGCGTCGCGCATCATCCTGGTGCCGATCATCGCCGCGGTTGGCTACGAGCTGGTGCGCTTCGGGGCGAAGCACTATGGCAACCGGTTGGTGCGCGCCATCTACGCGCCCGGCCTGTGGCTCCAGGCGCTGACCACGCGCCAGCCGGATCACTCGATGCTCGAGGTGAGCATCGCCTCCCTGACCTCCTGCCTGGACGCCGATCGCCGCGCTGACGATGCCGCGACGGCCGAGCCGACGGCCGCGGTCGTCGACCCGACTGCCGGCATCGTCCCGTAGGCGGGCGCATGATCGACCGACTGCGGGATATCGCGTCGCGCTACGAGGAGGTCTCCGGACTCCTCTCGACACCCGAGGTCGGCCGTGATCCCTCCCTGCTCGAGCAGTACGGTCGCGAGCTGTCGCGCCTGGAGCCGGTGGTCAACGCCTTCCGCGCCTGGACCGATGTCCGCGAGCAGCTGGCCGCCACCCGTGAGATGGCGCACGATCCCGACGAGGAGGTGCGCGCCATGGCCCGCGACGAGGTCGCCAGCCTGGAGACCCGCGAGGGGGAGCTCTCCGACGAGCTGCGCGCGCTGCTCATCCCGCGTGACCCGAACGACGAGCGCAACGTGATCCTCGAGGTGCGCGCCGGTGCGGGCGGCGAAGAGGCAGCGCTCTTCGCGGCCGACCTGTTCCGGATGTACGCCCGATTCGCCGAACGGCATCGCTGGAAGGTCGAGCTCCTCTCCTCGAGCGAGAGCGAGGCGGGCGGCTTCAAGGAGGCGATTGCCGAGGTGCGCGGCGACGGCGCCTATTCGAAGCTCAAGTACGAGAGCGGCGTGCACCGCGTGCAGCGTGTGCCGGCCACCGAGGCATCCGGCCGGATTCACACCTCGACCGCCACGGTGTCGGTGCTACCGGAGGCGGACGAAGTCGAGATCGAGATCCCCGAGAAGGATCTGCGCATCGACGTCTATCGGTCCAGCGGGCCGGGTGGACAGAGCGTCAACACCACGGACAGCGCGGTGCGCATCACACACCTGCCGACCGGACTGATGGTCGCCATCCAGGACGAGAAGTCACAGCACAAGAACAAGGCGAAGGCGCTCGCGGTGTTGCGCGCGCGGCTGCTGGAGATCGAACAGCGACGCCAGGCCGAGGCACGCGGCGACGTGCGTCGCTCGCAGGTCGGCAGCGGCGAACGCGCCGAGAAGATCCGGACCTACAACTTCCC